>CAJUIO010000044.1 GCA_910586025.1 uncultured Lachnospiraceae bacterium | reverse complement strand
GTATGAGTATATTAAGGGGGTAACAATTGAAAAAATATTTTAATGTAAGTGCGGCCTGCAGCCCGGATCTGCATTATATGATTGATTCCTGCGAGCAATGAGCCAAGCGGCTGCGAAGCAGACATTTGGCGAATGCCGCAAGGGTCACATACCCCGCTGCTCTGCAGCGCTGCAAGCTTGATGCCCCGTTGCTTGCAGCGGGGTTGTTGACTTGACAGACAGGCTGAGATCAATTAAGTCTATGGTGGATTCAGGACAGTATTTTACGATAAATCGGGCGAGACAGTATGGGAAAACCACAACTCTGCAGGCGTTAGGTGAATTTCTGAAAACAGAATACAAGGTAGTGAGCTTGGATTTTCAGATGATAAGTCATGCGGAGTTTGAAAGTGAACAGAGTTTTATGTCGGCTTTTTCCAGAGAATTGCTGGAAACCAATGTACAGATTCCAAAGGATATACATGAAAAACTATCAGAGATTGAATACGGAGAAGCGGGTACATCTTTATCTGCTCTTTTTAAGTGCCTTACGCAATGGTGCGGGAGAGAGAGAAAAGGAATTGTATTGATTATTGACGAGGTAGACAGCGCAGGAGGGTGTCAGGTCTTTTTAGACTTTCTGGCACAATTGCGAGGATATTATATTAAACGGAGAAGAACACCTACATTTCAGTCGGTCATACTTGCGGGAGTGTATGATATTAAAAATTTAAAACGGAAATTTGTTGCGGATGATGAGCATAAAATGAATAGCCCTTGGAATATTGCGGCAGATTTTCTCATAGATATGAGTTTTTCGGAAAAGGATATATCCGGTATGCTTTCTGAGTATGAACGGGATCATAATGCAGGAATGGATATTCAGACTGTTGCGGGGCTCATCTATGATTATACCTCCGGATATCCATATCTGGTCTCGCGTATCTGTAAGCTGATTGACGAGAGAATAGCAGGCAGGGAACCGTTTTGGGAAAAGGGATCCGCATGGACAAGAAACGGGGTACTGGAGGCAGTTAAGCTATTGCTGGGAGAACCGAATACTTTGTTTGAATCATTGATAAATAAATTGGAGGATTATCCGGAACTGGATAAAATGCTCCGTGACTTATTGTTTAACGGAAAGGAAATTGCCTATGTGGTGGGAGTGCGCTCCATTGAAAATGCATTGATGTTTGGCTTTGTAAAACGTGCAGACAATACTATCGTTATCGCTAATAGGATTTTTGAGACGCTTCTCTATAATCTTTATCTGGCATCCCCGGAAATGCAGCGGGGTTGTTGACTTGAACAACAGTTAAAAAATCTGAAAAATATTTAACAGAGGTTCAGTTGCCGGATTTTGGTCTGCCTGCTATGCTGATATCAGCAAAGGAGACGCACATATGTCATTGGGAAAGGTAATTCGAAAATACAGAAAAATCAGGAATCTCACACAGGAGGAAATGGCGGCAAGGCTCGGGGTAAGCGCTCCGGCGGTAAATAAATGGGAAAATGAAAACTCTTACCCTGATATCACGCTTTTAGCGCCGATTGCAAGACTTCTCGGCATTTCCCTGGATACGCTGCTCTGCTTTCGCGAAGAGCTGACAATGGAGGAAATTAACGAAATTGTCCGAAAGGCGGACCGGAGGCTGAAGGAGGAGACATATGACGAGACTTTCCGGTGGGCGAGGAAAAAGCTGGAACAATATCCTAACTGTGAGCCGCTGATGCTGAATCTTGCGATTTTTTTTGATGCGTACCGCACGGTACATGAGGTTCCGGAAGATGAGAAATATGATGAGTATCTTTGCTCCCTGTATGTCCGCGTGTTGGGCAGCAGAGAGGAAGCCACACGTGTCAGAGCGGCGGACTGCCTGTTTGGATTTCACATGAGAAAAAAGCAATATGATAAAGCGGAAAAATATCTGGAATACTTCTCCATACAGAACCCGGAGAGGAAGCGGAAGCAGGCCGAGATCTATGCGGCAACGGAGCGGATACAGGAGGCTTACAAGGCCTATGAGGAGCTTTTGTTTTCCGACTATCAGAGAATCAGCACGGAGCTTCACCAGATGTATCTTCTTGCACTGCAAAATGATGACAGAAAAAGAGCCCACTGGCTTACTGACAAGAAGGTGGAGCTGGCAAGGTGCTTTGAGATGGGGGAATATTACGAGGTTTCCGATCGGCTCGAGCTTGCCGCTCTGGAAAAGGATGCGGATACCGTGTTAGACACAATGGAGGCGATGCTCTCTAACGTGGAACGGCTCGTAGATTTCAGAAACGCACCCCTTTATGAGCATATGGAATTTAAGGAGCTGAGTGAGGAATTTCTGGCGGGAGTGAGAGAAAATCTGCTGAAATGCTTCCGGGATGAGGAGACCTATGGATTTCTGAAAAATGACAGGAGATGGCAGGAGCTGGTAAGGGGATAAATCAGAAAATATGGTAATTCTGGTCAGATTTTGTATATTTTTCACGCCTGTCTGCCGATAGAATTATATATAGGGTGACATTCTGCGCTGAAATGGCAGTGTCAGCCTGCGACAGGAGGAAACGGGAATTGAAAATATTTGTGAGAGACAAAGAATTTTACAGACAGGCAGTGGCGATAGCGGTTCCCATATCGTTACAGAGCATGATCACAATCGGCGTTAACATGATGGATAATATTATGGTTGGTTCGCTGGGGGAGGTGGTTCTTTCCGGAACATCCCTGGCGAATCAGTTTGTCAGCCTGTTCCATATCTGCTGTATGGGAATCGGCATGGGGGCTAGCGTGATGACGGCCCGGTTCTGGGGAATGCAGGATATGGATGCGCTCAAAAAGACCATAACGCTGATGCTGCGGTTCTGTCTGGGGATGGCGGTTTTATTTACGCTGCCGTCTATTTTTGTGCCCGCAGTTCTGATGCGTCTGTATACGCCGGACGCGGACGTGATTTCACAGGGCATTCTGTATTACCGCTGGATCTGGCCCTGCTTTGCCCTGCAAGGTCTGTCACTGACCTGTACCATTGTGATGAGGAGCGTGGGCCAGGTGCGTCTGCCGCTGTACAGCTCCATAGGAGCCTTTTTTGTCAATGTGTTTTTCAACTATGTCTTTATCTTTGGTAAGTTCGGCTTTCCCCGGATGGAAATCCAGGGGGCGGCTATCGGAACACTGATTGCCAGAGCGTTTGAATTCGCCGTGATCTGCGGATACTTTTTCCTGAAGGACTCAAAAGTCAAATATCGTATCGGCAATTTCTTTATGGAGTGCAGATCCCTGCTCGGGGAGTATGTGAGGGTTGCGATTCCCGTCTTCATATCGGATGCCCTTCTTGCCCTGGGAAGCTCTGCGGTGGCCATGATCATGGGAAGGATCGGTAAAGAGTTTGTCTCCGCCAATTCCATTACCTTCGTGACCCAGCAGCTGAGCACGGTGCTGATTCAGGGTGTCTGCCATGCCGGCTGTATCGTCACCGGACATACTCTGGGAAGAGGCGATAAGAAAAAGGCACAGGAACAGGCGTGGACGTTCCTTGCGATGGGTGTCATGATCGGAGCGGCGGCAGGAGGGACCATTCTGCTGATCAGCGATATGGTGATCGGCTTCTACAATATCACGGAACAGACAAGGCAGATCGCAAGTCAGCTTATGAGCGCAATCTCGCTTATCGTGGTATTCCAGTCCACCAACAGTATTATGATGAAGGGTGTGCTGCGGGGCGGGGGTGATACCCGTTTCCTTATGGTGGCTGACATTCTGTTTCTGTGGGTACTGTCCGTGCCGCTGGGAGCCCTGGCGGGACTGTACTGGAATCTTTCGGCGTTCTGGATTTACTTTTTCCTGAAAATAGATCAGATCGTGAAGGCCTTCTGGTGCGTGACCAGATTGAGGAGCGGAAAGTGGATGAAGGGGATCAGCGGAACGAGACAATAGGCTGTATTATTTAACGAAGGGAGAGGGATTATAGTATGAGTAAGGGAGAGATTGAAGCGAGGATGAAGGAAGTCTGCCACAGGGGCGTTGTTTTCTTTGAGGATGCGCCCTGTTATCCGACAGAGCCTCTGGTCAGGATGTTTCATCTGGGAAGGAATTTCGGAAATCAGACGGACGAAGCGGTGATGGAGAGGATGCTGGAGGAGTATCAGGCGATTTTACGCTCGATCCGTCCGATTCCGGATGCGCCTGAGAGGATTTATCTCTGGCCGGAGGGGAAGATGCCGAAAAACACGGATTACACGGACAATTCGGATTACAGATATAATCATGATCCGGATTTTATACCCTATCTGTTTGAGATGCTGGTGCCGGAGACGGTGGAGCCGAAGGGAGCGGTCGTGGTGTGCGCAGGAGGAGATCACGGAGATGCCTCCTTTCACGAGGCGTTTCAGTCCTGCCATGATCTTAATGACCTGGGCTATCAGTGCTTTCTGCTTCTGAACCGGACGCACAGATGTCCGTGGAGCAAACAGGAGTGCGGTGCGGATGCGGCAAGGGCCATTCGGATGGTCCGTGCGGATGCGGTGAAATACAGGATTTCGCCTGACAGAGTGTCCTTTGCGGGCTTTTCCAACGGAGGAGTGACCGGTGAGGCCTGCATCCGCTATTATTCCGGGGAACAGACTGTGAAGGATCATTTTCCGGAGTACGAGCCGGATTGGCTGGATGAGTATAAGGGAGCTCCGGATTCCTTCCTGTGTATTTACGGGCCGAGATGGGCCACGGAGGAGTTTGATTATACGGGAGTGGTATATCCGCCCACCTTCTTCGCCGTGGGAAGGGATGACAGCGCTATGAACAATCTCAACCACACGTATCCGGATCTTGCGGCTCACGGCGTGGAGCTGGAGGTTCACACCTTTGCGGGGGTTCCCCACGGGAAGGCCGGCGTGAAGCTGGTGGGCGAAGAGGGATATGATAATTTCCATCTGTGGCTGCCCCTGGGGGATGCCTTTATGCAGGATGTGTACCGCAAGGCGGAAGAAAAGAAGTGAAACAGCTTACCTTACGAAAAATGATTTTTATCTGCTGGGGAGTTATGTTCGGGTTTGTGCTGATCCTGATGTTGTCCTACAGCGGAATTATTTGGTATAACAGCCGGGAGGAGCTTCTGGATAATGCGGAGCTTGTAGTGAGGCATTACGGCTCCCGGCTGGATAAGGATGTTACGGGTATGGCGGAGGCCGTCAATTCGATTTACGTCAATAATTTTCATTATAAGAGGGTCAGGGCCGGCAGCCTGGACGATTACGACTGGATTGGCGCAGCCTATTATATCAACGGCAGTATACAGGAGAAGGTGGATTCCCTTGACTATCCTGGCGGAATGTTCTTTTATGATGCAGACAGGGATTCCATGAGGAGCGTTTACAGCAATTATAATTATTCAGGGACAAAGCTGGAAAGAGATCTGAAGCTCCGAAAGGCTCTGCCCTGTGTTTCCGGCGTTCGGAAGGATTATGCTTTTATGGAGTGCTCCGGAGAATCCTGGCTGGTCTATTTTTTCAGCACTCAGAATAAATATCTTGGGTTTACAATAAATCTCAACCGTTATTTTGGCGAAGAGGAAAAAGCGAATATCTCTTATGTGTATCAGGAGGATCAGATTGTCACCCGGATTGGCGACGGCCAGACGGCGGCAGAAGACATTCTTCAGGCAGTTGCCGTTGACACATCAAAAATCGGCCACAGCGGTGAAATTTTGACTCCCGTGCGGCTTAATTCCATGGATATGACTCTGGTGGTCTCCATTGCGTCGCTAAAGCTTTACGAGATCTGGGAACAGCCCGATTTCTGGGTGGTGGTAATCTTGATTCCTGTTATTTTTCTTATAATTCTGCTGGTGCTGCTAAAGAAAGTTAAGGGCGTTCTTCTCTACCCTGTTGAGCATATTTCCCACAGAATCAACGAGATGGTATCGGAAGAGGGAAATACGGAACCTCCAAAGCTGCCGCAGAGACTGCAGATCGAGGAATTCAGAAAAATTAACCGGCAGATCGACGAGGTGCTTGAGAGGATGGTGTGCCTGCAGGAGGAAAAGTTCCGGGAGAGACAGCGGGTGAAAGAGGTTCAGCTTCAGTATTACCAGCTTCAGGTAAACCCCCACTTTTTTTTGAACTGTCTCAACACGGTAAGCTCGCTGCTGGAAGCGCATTCCACAGATGCCGCGAATGATATGATCCGGTCGTTTTCCTCTTATTTCCGGTATGTGTTCCGGGATCAGAGACAGCCGGTGACTGTGGAGGAGGAAATGAAGGAGGTCAGGGCATACTGTAATATTTACAGTATTAAGGGTGGATTTCCTATTTTGCTGCAGAGCGATATCAAAGAGGAAGCAAAGGACTGCAGAATACCTATTCTCTGTATCCAGACCTTTGTGGAAAACTCCATCAAACATGCCATGAAAGAGGGAATGATACTGACAGTGAAGGTGAAGGCGGGGATTGTGACGGATGAGGAGGGAAAACGCAGAGTGTCCATCAGCATTGCGGACAACGGATGCGGATACCCGGAGGAGCTGATAGAGGAGTTGAACCGCCCTGTGGTCGATTTCCGGTTCCGGCCTTATCATGTGGGTATCGACAATCTCAAGTACAGGATCTGTCTGGCTTATCAGGGGCAGGGAAACTGGTATTTCTGCAATTCTCCCTATGGGGGCTCCACCACAGAAATCATTTTGCCGGAGGTGAGGGATGAACATACTGATTATTGATGACGAGCCGCTGATTTTAAATACGGTGTACGGACAGCTGAAAAGGGCGGAGCTTAAGCTGGATCTGGTGGATATGGCGGGAAGCGCCCAGGAAGCAAGGAGGAAGCTGGAGAGGAATTATTACCATATTTTTCTTTGTGATATCGTGATGCCGGGAGAGGACGGGATTGCCTTTGCGAGATGGGTGCTCTCAAGGTATCCGCACTGTAAGTTTATCTTTCTTACGGCCCATGCGGATTTTGAGTATATGAAGGAAGCGATTTCCCTGCAAAGCTTTGATTATATTCTGCAGCCCGCAGGAAGGGAGGAACTGGAGCATGTGGTGCGCCGTGCTCTCATGCAGATATCCATTGAGCAGAAAAACAGAGAGCTGATGGATACCGGATCCTTTTTTGTGGACAGGGAGATAGATATTCTGGACGGAAACGCCATGCGCTATCTTACAGGGCTCACCGGTGATGCTTCTTTCCTGCGCAGACTGATTCGGATGAAGCTTGGAGACTGGGACGAGGAGGTGCTGTATCTGCCCTTTTTGGTGCATGTCTTAAACATGAATTCCTCCTGGAAGGAAGAGGACAGAGGGCTTCTGCGCAGCACATACTATAATATTATCGACGAGATCATGCTGCCCTTTCAAACGAGAAATGTTGTCGTTTTGAGAAACGAAGGCGTGGGAAGCTTTATCGCTCTGATTATGTTTGGAGGCGGCAGTGTGCGCAACCAGGACAGACTTTTGGAGCAGATCGAAAATATGCATGTGTTTTTCCAGAAGCTGATGAAGATGGAAACGATCATTTATTACGGTGACTTCTGCGGCTTTGAACAGCTCTATGACATGTGCGGCAGACTCCTGGCGGAGCAGAAAAATAATGTGAGGAATGTGAGCCGGATTCAAAGGGTGGGGGAATCCGGCATTTTCGGAGGCGGCAGTATGCCGGAGGCAAGGCTCGCCTCCTGGAAGACTCTGCTGAACCAGGATCGTCTGATGGATCTGAAAAGCAGTATTGTCCGGTATCTGGACTATTATTCCAACAGCAGCGACGCCAACAGGGATACGCTGATGAAGCTCCATCAGGGAATCAGCGAGATGCTGCTTGGCCGTATGGCCTCCATGGATATCAACAGTGCGGACGTGTTTGACGAAAAGCTTACCTATTATGATTTCATGTACTGCTGGAGAGAAATTAATGAGATGAAGACGGCCATTGAATATGTGATAAACCGTCTGTGCGATCTCTCGGATCCGGACGGACAGGATGTGATTCAGAGGACTATCCGTTATATCAGACAGAACATTGACAGCGATATTCTGGTCAGCGAGTTGGCGGAGCGGGTGGGGATGAACCCGGAATATCTGACAAGAATCTTCAAAAAGAGCACGGGATACAGTCTGAAGAAATATATAGATAATGAAAAGATGGAGGTGGCAAAGGTCCTCCTGTCCACCACAAATCTGCCTGTCACCATTGTGTCGGAGCGGGCGGGATATGCCAACTACAGCAATTTCATGCGCGGCTTCAAGCAGATCGTGGGATGCACACCCTCGGAGTTTCGGGAGAATAATTAGAACAAATCAGGAATTGACATATTTTTAGTAAGATTTTCGCTATCGAAAAAGGCGGATCTTCTATATCATACCAGATACAGGAATCAGTTGTCTGCAATTCAGGAAGGGAAAGGTGTGATATACGTTGAAAACTGCTAAGAAATTGACGGCTGCCAGGCCGCCCAAAAAATTCGTGCTGAAAAGAATGTACAAATACAGATTTTTGTATCTGTTGGCGGTGCCGGGATTTATTTATCTGATCATCAACAATTATATGCCGATGGTTGGATTGATTCTGGCATTTAAAAACTACAGCTTTGCAAAGGGGATCTTTGCCAGCCCCTGGTGCGGGCTGAGTAATTTCTCCTACCTGTTTTCGTCAAAATGGGCAAAAATCATGTTCCGCAACACGATCTGCTATAATCTTGCGTTTATTGTCCTGGGAACCGTGCTGGCAATTTTCGTCGCCATCGTCCTGGGAGAGATCCGCAATGCGAGGGCAAAGCAGTTTTATCAGACGGTGATTCTGATTCCGCACCTGGTGAGTATGGTATTGGTGGGCTATCTGGTATATGCGCTGCTTTCCTACAGCAACGGGTTTATCAATAAGGGAATTCTTGAGAATCTGGGGATGGAGGGGATTAACTGGTATACGGAGCCGAAATACTGGCCGTTTATTCTGACCATCGTGCACCTGTGGAAGGGATTCGGTTTTCAGAGTATCGTCTTCTATGCCACGATCATCGGATTTGACAAAACCTATTATGAAGCGGCGGTAGTTGACGGTGCGACCATCTGGCAGCAGATCACGAAAATCACGCTTCCGCTGCTGCGCCCGACGGTTATCATGCTCACGATCATGTCTCTGGGCAGGATGTTTGCGTCGGATTTCGGCCTGTTCTATCAGGTTCCCATGAACACGGGAACCCTGTATACGGCTACAACCACAATCGATACCTTTGTATACCGCGCCATGATGGAAGACCATGATGTGGGAAGATCGCTGGCAGCAGGATTCCTGCAGTCAATTCTCGGATTTGTCGTTGTCATGATCACGAATACCGTGGTTCGGAAGGTGGATTCGGACAGTGCGCTGTTCTGATGGAAAGATAAGGAGGAGCATTATGGCAGGGAAAGGCAAAGGCTTTCAGATTTTTTCAAATATTGTGATGGCCGTTCTGGCGGCCGGGGCGCTGCTTCCGTTTATTCTGCTGGCGGTATCTTCGATTACCAGCGAGACGACCATAACGAAATACGGTTATTCTTTCATACCGAGAGATGTGGATTTCACGGCATACCGCTATCTGCTCATGTCAGGAACCAAAATCATAAAGGCGTACGGAATGACGATCCTTGTGGCTACGATTGGCACGACGGCGAATATCTGTATGACGATGGCGGTGGGATATCTTCTTTCAAAAAGAGATCTGCCCGGTAGAAACCTTATCTCGTTTTTTATCTTTTTCACGATGCTGTTTTCGGGCGGTATGATACCCAGCTATATCGTGTGGAGCCAGCAGTTTCATGTCAGTGACAAGATTTTCGGGCTGATCTGTCCGAATCTGATGATGAATGCGTTTAACGTGATTCTGATGAGGACTTATTTCACCACAAATGTGCCGGTGGAGCTGTGCGAGGCGGCGGAGATGGATTCCTGCAGCCAGGTGGGGATTCTGTTCCATATTTCCATTCCGCTTTCAAAGCCCATGGTCTCCACGCTGTCGCTGTTTGCGGCTCTGGCTTACTGGAATGACTGGATTAACGGTCAGTACTATCTGATCAGAAACAAGGATCTGTATACGATTCAGAACGTGTTGAACGCAATGCAGAATAACGTGCAGTTTTTGAAGGAATATGCCTCATCAAGCATGGGGGAATTTGCAAGCTCGATACCAAGTCTGGGAGTGCGGATGGCGATCGCAGTTATCTCCATCATCCCGATTATGATCGCTTACCCGTTTTTCCAGAAGTCCTTTGTGAGGGGAATTGTGATCGGCGGCGTGAAGGGGTGACAGGAGGCCGGCGGATATATCGGCAGAAAGCGATAGAGGAGGATCTCGAAAGGGATCCTCTTTCTGTATATATACTACAATAAAATCCGAATCAAGCGGGCTGAAAATCAGGAAATATGATAAAAAATGTAAGATTTTATATATTCATATCTGTGAAAATTCTATATCCTTTTTATAAAGTTCCCGATAAACAATTAGAATAAAGGAGGGTTTTTATGAAAAGGAAATTGGTTTCCGTCCTGTTGGTTATTGCGATGGCGATGAGCCTATGCGCCTGTGCGTCTTCTCCGAAGGAAGCCGGCGGTTCTTCCCCGGATAAGGGGCAGGAGAGCTCGCCGTCAGAGGATTCGAACGATAAAGGAAAGGAGCAGGCCGGAGCGTTTGCGGCGGCAGGCGATCCTGCGGACTGGCCCGTGATCAAGGTTGAGACGTGCAGCTTTACCGATGCGCAGGAGAAAGAGGCTGAGATTGAAAAGGCGCTTAATGAGTATCTGGTATCTATCAATGCCGGTGTTCAGGCTGATCTGCTGCCCATTACTGTGGGAGATCGGGCGACACAACTGACACTGATGCTGACGGATACAAGTGATCCTATCGATCTGTTTGCCTGGAGATGGTATTCATCGGTGAACGATCTGGTAAAGAACGGACAGTGTATTTCTCTTGAAAAATATCGAGATGTATATCCAGAGCTTTGGGAGATGTTCCCGGAATCGGTGTATGATACCTGTAAGGTAAACGGGGAGCAGTTTTCCCTTCCGGGAGCCGACAGCTTTTCCAATTTCCAGGTATATGCCATGCGGAAAGATGTAGCCGAAGAAATCGGTGTGATGGATCTGGTGGATACCAAGATTACCATGGAGCAGTTCAATGAAATTCTGGCAAAGGCGGAAGCCGCACATCCCGAAATGTGCTGGCACGGGGATACCTTTGTAAAGCCGCTGATGGGTGTGGATAATCTGGGAAACGACGCCCTGATCGGCGTTCTCATGAACAGGGGCGTTGGCGAGACGCAGATCGTGAACTATTATGCGACGGAGGAGTTCCGCAACTATTGCTATCAGTGCAAAGAGTGGGCTGACAACGGGTATATCGTGGACGATCCGCTGAACACCAATTATGCCGGGTATACGTTGATGAATGACGGCATCGGAGGCGGATACATGTTTGAAGGGTATTCGATCGACTATACTTATTCGCTTATGAAGGCACAGATTAGTAGTTACGATACGGTGATTTTCCAGCTCACGGATCTGATGGGAGATAATTCCTGCGTATATAACGGCTGGCAGATCTCCACTGTCTGCAAAAATCCTGACGCTGCAATGAAGCTGCTTTATCTGATGTATACAGATGAGAATGTGGCAAGATATTTCACTCTTGGAATTGAGGGAGTTACATATCAGGTGGATGAAAACGGCTGCGCATGGTATGCGGACGGAGTGGATGTCAATACGGCCGGATGGAATATGAGTGCGGCATGGTTTTATCCCAACGAGTGTCTGAGCCTTCCGTTTGAAACGGATTATAAAGAATATTTTTCAGCCATGGAGGCGCTCTGGAGCGACGATACGATCCAGTACTCCAACGGAATGGGATTCGTGTTTGACAATTCATCGGTTTATGACCAGGTGGCGGCCTGTACGGCAACCGTGGATGAGTACAGAGAAGCGCTGCTGATGGGACAGGTGGATGTGGACAGCTATCTGGAGAAATTCAATGCGGAACTTGAGGCGAACGGAATTAATGAGATTATTGCGGAAATGCAGAAACAATTCGAGGTGTTTCTTGCTTCAAAATAAGGAGAAAACAAATGAAGAAGAAATTAGTTGCGGTTTTGCTTACAGTGGCAATGGGAATAGGGATAGCCGCCTGCGGATCCTCTGACAAAGGAGGGGCTGCGGCTCCTTCCGGGAAGGACAATGCGCCGGCCTCGCAGACGGAGGCGGAAACACAGGAAGAGACCGGCACAGAGGCGGTTCCGGAAGGAACGCTGGTGGTTGCGGATGATCCGGCAGACTGGCCGGTGGTGAAGATGGAGGTGATCAGCCGTTCGGACACGCAGGAGAGAGAGGCGGACGTGGAAGCGGCGCTCAATGAGTATCTAATATCAATTAACGCCGGTGTTCAGGCCGATCTTCTGTCCCTCTCCTTCGGCGACCGGGCAACCCAACTGACGCTTTTGCTTACGGATACCAGTGATCCGATTGATCTGTTTGCGTGGAGGTTTTACTCCAGCGTCAGTGACATGGTAAAGAATGAACAGTGCATTTCTTTGGAAAAGTACAAAGAGGTATATCCGGATCTCTGGGAACTGTTTCCGGAGGCGATTTATGACACCTGCAAGGTAAACGGAGAACAGTATTCCATACCAGGCGCCGACAGCTTTTCCAATTTCCAGGTCTATACCATGAGAAAAGACATTGCGGAGGAAATCGGAGTGGCGGATCAGGCCGGAACGAAAATCTCAATGGAACAGCTGGAGGAGATTATGGCGAAAGCGGAAGCGGCGCATCCGGAACTGTGCTGGCAGGGAGAACGGTTTTTACGTCCCCTGATGGGCGTGGATAATCTTGGGAACGATTCCCTGATCGGCGTTCTGATGAACCGCGGCGTGGGAGAGACCGAGATCAAGAATTACTATGCCACGGAGGAATTCCGCAATTACTGTTATCAGAGTAAGGAATGGGCGGAAAAAGGGTATATTGTGGATGATCCCCTGAACAACACCGAGAATTTCGGACCGCTGTGCAACGAGGGAATCTGTGGCGGATTTATGTTTGAGGCATATTCCATTGATTATGCGCTTAGTCTGATGAGAGCCCAGATTACAAATTATGAAATGATTATTTTTCAGATAACGGATCTGGCGGGTGATAACTCCTGCGTTTACAATGGATGGAATATTTCCCCGACCTGCAAAAATCCTGATGCCGCTATGAAGCTTCTGTATCTGACTTATACGGATGAGACAATTGGAAGGCTGCTTGCACTTGGTATTGAGGGTGTTACTTATCAGGTGGACGAGAACGGCTGTGCATGGTATGCGGACGGTGTGACGGCAGATACGGCAGGCTGGAATATGACAGCGCCGTGGTTCTATCCGAATGAGTGTCTGAGTCTTCCTTTTGAGACGGATTATGCGGAATATTTCAGCGCAATGGAAGCGCTCTGGAGTGATGACAGCATTCAGTATTCCAACGGTATGGGCTTCGTATTTGACAGCAGTGCGGTTTATGACCAGATGGCAGCCTGTACGGCCACGGTGGACGAATACAGAGATGCCTTGCTTTTTGGACAGGTGGATGTGGACAGCTATCTGGAGAAATTTAACGCAGAACTGGAAGCGAATGGTATCAACGAGATTATCGCAGCCATGCAGGAACAGTTTGACGCATTCCTTGCTGCAAAATAGAGAGAGAAAGGAAGGGTATATATGTTAAGAAAGGTTCAGACAGAAAACGGAACGATACAGGGGCTGGTGGGGAAGGATCCCAGAGTGACGGTATTCCGGGGCGTTCCCTATGCGGAGCCTCCGGTGGGGGAGCTTCGGTGGAGAGCGCCCCGGCCTGCCAGGGACTGGGAGGGCGTGCGCAAGTGTTATGAATACGGCGATATGCCCATGATGAGGGTTCATCCCGGCACGGACGACGGATTTTACAAGAAGGAGCTCCATCCGGTGGCGGCGGAATACGGCATGAGCGAGGACTGTCTGTATCTGAATATATTTTCTCCTGCTGAGACTACACAGGACAAACTGCCCGTATTCTGCTATATTCACGGAGGCGGTCTGCAGGACGGCTACAATTACGAGGTGGAATTTGACGGAGAGAGAGTGGCAAGACGGGGCGTGATCGTGGTCATGATCAGCTACCGTCTGGGATTGTTCGGCTTTTTGGCGCATCCGGAGATTACGGCGGAAACCCCGGAGGGAGAAGTGATATCCAACTTCGGGATGCAGGATCAGTCCCTGGCGCTTCACTGGGTTGCCAGAAACATAAAGAACTTTGGCGGGGATCCGGACCGCATTGTCATCTGCGGACAGAGCGCTGGTGCGGGCAGTGTGCAGACTCAGCTGTGCAGCCCCCTGAATGAGGGGATTATAGCCGGTGCGATCTGCCAGTCCGCAGTGACCTTCGGATTCGGAGATGCAAAGCCCGGAATAGGGAGGACAATGTCTCTGAGGGATGCGGAACAGTTCGGGGCGGATTTCTTCTCATCCGTGGGAATCAGTGATCTGCAGGAGGCCCGGAATATGGAAGCTTCTGAGCTGATGCGAAGGCTGGATAGCGTATCTCCCAAAGGAGCCATGTTCGGACTGGCCTTTGGCACCTGCATTGACGGAAGGTTTGTGACGGAGACTGCGGTATCCTCCTACTATAACGACAGACTTCCAGATGTGCCCATGATAGTGGGTGTGTGCATGGCCGAGACTCAGGGAATGTTTGCCGGTGCGGACCTTAAGAAGAAGGACATTGAAGAGCTTGCATCAGGTTACGGGGAGAGGAAGGAGGAATTCCTGAGGCTGGCTGATGTGAAGACGGACGAGGATGCGGCAGCCCTGGCCAGAGGCGATGCGTTTAACCGGTTCCTTGGCGACAGCAGGGGATTCTGCGAACTCCGCTCCGGCATGGGAAAGAAGGTCTACTATTATATTTTTGACCATGATCTTCCGGGGGATGACGCAGGCTCCTTCCACGGCTCCGACCTCTGGTTTATGTTCGATTCCCTCGGAAACAGCTGGCGGCCCTTTGAGGGAAAGCATTATGACCTGGCCCGTCAGGTATGCTCCTACTGGACGAATTTCGTGAAGACCGGGGATCCCAACGGCAGCGACTATAACGGGAATCCTCTTCCGGAGTGGAGGCCGTATCGGAAGGAAGAGAAGAATGTGATGAAATTCCTGGATAAGGCGACTCCGGATGTGCTTAAGGAGTGTCCGGTTCTCGATTTCCGGCTGGAGTTTGGGAAAAAGACGTTTCAGGGCTGCAAATAATAGACATCATTTATATTCCATATGATCAGAGATATCCGGTGTCCTTGGACTGTGTGTCCGAGGACGCCTTTTTTGGTGTGCCCGGTGGGCACACGTTCTAACGGGTGAAAGTCGTGTGTTCTGCAGGCTGTTATCAGCTTGCCAGTGAAAGTCCGGTCAAGGTAATCGCCAGTCTGTAGCATCGTTACGTTAGCCCCTGTAAAGGGACAAGAGGGGAGCGGAATGTTATGAAGGTTGATAACGGAACAGAAGAGACCTCATATCATCATATGACCACAAGTATGTAACTGAGGATATAAGCACGCATGCGAAGCTACCTAAGCCGGTAAAGAGAGTATACATTCCAAAACCGGATGGGAAGCAAAGACCATTGGGAATACCAGAAATTAACGGAGTATGTCAGAGGGTGGATAAACTATTACAAACTTGCAGACATGAAATGACCGATGGCGGAGACAGACGAATGGCTCCGGCGCAGGATACGGGCAATCTATTGGAAGCAATGGAAAAAGGTGAAAACGAGGTACCGAAACATAAGAGCGTTAAAGCTTGAAGAGTGGCAGGTGCATCGAATAGCCAACAGCCGGAAGGGTTACTGGAGGACGGCGCAAATGCCAAGAGTTGCCCTCACCAATAAAATAATAGCCAAGCTGGGATATATCTCCATGCTTGACTATTAAAGGAAGAAACGGTGCGTATGTTTTCCGTCAATGTGACTATGGGTCAGGCGCTGCAGGACATACAGCAGCAGGAAGGGCCGGAATACGGCCACAGATTGTTTCTATTCTGCCTTGCCGATAAGAACTCTTTTTCCACGGAAAGCAAACCCATATTTTCGTATGCGATCCTTTGGAATCCCTTTCGCTATGAGATTCGCCTGATAATTTTTTTCCTCTATCTGCCGCAGCGCCGCCCCGACCGCATCAGACAGCTCCTTCTCTTCCTTATCCTGTACCTTGAATTCTATGATCACAGCGTCGTATTCCGGCATCCTTGGTTCCAGCATCACATCGTATCGCCCAAATCCACTCTCCCGGTTGGAGGTCAAAGTATACTGACCGGCAAGCTCCACCATAAGGCCAAGAACAAAGCCGTGGTAAAAATTCTCGGGCCTTTTTCCGGAAGACTTCTTATCTTTGGAACTGCCTGAGGTATCAAAGAAGCCAAACATTTCCTGCGCCATGTGATTCATGCAGACATTCATTGCTTTTACGTCATCCGTCAGCAATGCGCAGATAAAATCATTATAATCGTCATTTACACAGAACCAGTCCTGAACCATATTTTCAAACATGATTCGGACTTCTTTGTTCGTCAATTTCAGATCATAATATGTGCGCCCTGTTCCTTCCACATAGGTGGCACCGTCCACCTTCAGATATCCGCTGGCAAGCAGAAGGCTCCAGAGGGCATTCTTTTTGACAGGCAGCTGGTTATAGATGATTTGCTCATCTATTTCCATATGAATGGCCCGGCCGTCAAGCAAATCTTCAAAGTTCTTTTTGATACCTGTGTTTCCCTGCCGGAGTAATTTCTCCACCAGACTGTTAGCGCTGGAATTTGCCCAGTAAGCCCCTGCCTTTCTTTTGTCAAGGAAATTGATTACAGACCATGGATTATAAATATCCTTTCTTTTCCCAAAGGAAAAACCGTCATACCATTCTTTTACTTGCTGTTTCTGATCCGAAAGAGCATATTCTTCCAGCGCTGCAAATACTTCCTCTTCTGAAAAACCAAAGCAGTCCGAATACTTTTCGGAAGTCGTTGTCACTACCTCCAGATTGTTCAGATCAGAAAAAACGGATTCTTTACTTATTCGGGTAATGCCTGTCATGATGGCCCGCTCCAGATAGGGGTTTGTCTTAAAAGTGGAGTTGAACAGCCTTCTGGTAAAAGAAATCAGTTCATTCCAATATCCGTTAACGTAGGCTTCCTGCATCGGCGTATCGTATTCATCCAGAAGGATAATCACCTTTTTCCCATAATAACGGGAAAGGAAATCGGATAACTTGTGAAGCGCCCATACGGCGGTCCCGTCATCCATGTCACAGGTTACGCTTCGGAAATAAGCCTTTTCATTTTCTGTCAAAATTCCGCTGTCGAGTAAAAATGTGTTTTTGCTGTAGATATCATCAATAATCCGGACAATGGATCTCTCGGTTCCTGCATAGTCTGATTCCTTTACATTGGCAAAGGACAGGCTGATTACCGGGAATGTGCCCTGTATATTGCGGTATTTTTCATCCTTCCAGATGGAAAGCCCATCAAACAGATCGTTCCTTCCCACATATCTGACAGAGAAGAATTGCTCCACCATAGACATATTCAGGGTCTTTCCGAATCTTCTGGGACGTGTAATCAGGGTTACGGCATCTTCCGATTCCCACCACTGTCTGATAAAATCTGTCTTATCCACATAGAAGTTATCTTTTTCCCTTATCTTTTTAAAATCCTGATTCCCGATACCGATCTTTCTTGCCATACCTGTACATCACCTTTGCCTCAAAATTTGTGAAACAAAACATATTTCCTATATTCAACAGTATATCCATTGCAGCCCGGAAAAGCAATGGATCTTTGTGTAAATCATTTGTTACGATTCACTGAGCATTTACTCTTACAGAAAAGGGTAAAAGCTACTTTTTCTTTTAAAAAGTCGAATTTAATGTTACACTTGAGCCAGCAGATATGTTAGTTAATTTGTTTAATAAAATTTTGATAAATTTATCGGAAAAAGCGCAGGATGAGGATATTAAAAAGAGAGGTATATTTTTCGCAAAATCTATTACAGTAGCACATCTGGAGAGAGATTCCGATTGACAAATATGCCCTGTCTGTGTATAATGCAAGACGTAAAGGACAAGGGTGTCTTTGAGCTGTATGCTTGAAGGCACCCTTGTCTTTTATGACGGAGCGCTGCGAAGCGGTGCGGAAATGTTTGGAGAGAAAGGCATGGTTATATTACTATGAGTTTACATGAAGAATGCGGTGTGTTCGGTGTGATTTCCCCTGAATCTGCGGATCTGGCCAGCGTCGTATATTATGGTTTATATGCTTTGCAGCACCGGGGACAGGAGAGCTGTGGAATCGTGGTGAATGACGACGGCGTTTTTTCCTCCCACAAGGATCTGGGACTGGTCAGCGAGGTGTTTTCTCCTGACACACTCTCTCGCCTGACGAAGGGCAAAATGGCAGTGGGACACGTGCGATATGGAACCACGGGAGGAAATAACCGCAATAACTGCCAGCCCATAGAGGTCAATCATCAGAAAGGAAAGATGGCGCTGGCCCACAACGGAAATCTCAGTAATGCGGCACAGCTGCGCAATCAGCTGGAGCTGTCCGGGGCGATTTTTCATACCACCAGTGACACGGAGACCATCGCCTATATTATCACCAGGGAGCGCCTTAGAACTGCCTCCATAGAGGATGCGGTAAGCAAAGCCATGGATTTGCTGGACGGGGCCTATTCCCTCGTGCTCATGTCTGCGCAAAAGCTGATCTGTGCGAGAGACCCTTATGGCTTCCGGCCTCTTTGCTATGGAAAGACACCGGACGGAATGTATGTGGCGGCCTCCGAAAGCTGTGCGCTCAGGGCCATAGGAGCCGAATTCGTGCGGGATCTGGAGCCGGGAGAAATTCTGGTGTTTGGCCCGGAAGGCGTTGTCTCCCGCAGAGAACACTGCGGGAAAAAGAGCAAAAAGATTTGCATATTTGAGTATATTTATTTCGCAAGGCCGGATTCCGTCATAAACGGCGTTTCGGTACATGAAGCCAGGATTCGGGCCGGGAGAATTCTGGCGAAGGAGCATCCGGCCGGAGCTGACATTGTGATCGGCGTGCCGGATTCCGGATTGGATGCAGCCCTTGGATTCAGTATGGAATCTGGTATTGACTATGGGATCGGGCTGATCAAAAACAAGTATATCGGCAGAACCTTCATCTCTCCCGGGCAGAGCGCAAGGCTGGATCAGGTGCGTATCAAGTTAAGCGCCATCGATGAGAGCGTCAGGGACAAGCGGGTGATTCTCATTGACGATTCCATTGTTCGTGGAACCACCAGCGGACGGATCGTGAAGCTCCTTCGGGAGGCGGGCGCAAAGGAAATCCATATGCGGATTTCCTCTCCGCCCTTTTTGAATCCCTGCTATTACGGCACGGACATTGATTCCCGGGAGAATCTTATCGCCTGTCACCATAGTGTGGAGGAGACGGCCCGGATCATCGGGGCCGACAGTCTGGGGTATCTTCCGGTATCGGAGCTTGATACCCTCATCGGAAGCTGCGGGTACTGCAGTGCCTGCTTTGACGGGAATTATCCCACGGAGATTCCCTCCGATACCAGGAAAGACCGGTTTGAGAGGAAGCTTTCGGAGAGGACGACACAATAATTCAGAAGCTGCGTCCGAGATAACGAAAAATTTGAAAAAGAGCGTATGATAAGGCGAAATCCGTATCGTGCGCTCTTTTTGTCCGGCTTTGACAAAAATCTCCATGACTTTTGACACCGGCACCATAAAATGATATTTTATAAATTACAAAACAGGTTAACAAAGGGAGAAAAACATGGTTAAAAAACTGAAGCAGATTTACGCAAAGCAAACCCTGTACCAGAAGGTCAGGTTGATTATCCTGCTGTTTTCCATACCGTCGCTGGTCTGCCTTGCGGTTATTTCCCTGATTGTGATCTGGCAGAGCCAGATCAGCAAGGTCAGGGACGAGTCCGTAAGAGACCTTCAGCGCAGATTTGGTGACATGAATTACAAGATGAACACCATCGAGCTGATGGCAAAGACAGTGTGGGCGGACACCACCTTTGTGACGGAGGTGGGAAAGGCCGCCATGGACGGAAGCCTTCGGGAATACGACAGATATCTTTTCCAGACCCACACACTCTCTACCCTCAAGGTGATCACCAGCATCAGCGAGGTTCAGAGCGCAAGACTTCATCTCGAATATCCGGGACTGCGGGAATATTTCTCCTATGTGTATAGTATGGACAGGGCAAAGGACAGTCTGTGGTATGAGGACAGGGAAGCGCTGAGATCCGGCGGGGCATGGTATTTGAATTCAACGGATGCGCAGGTCTATGGTACTTATTCCAACTATTTTGTGGGAAAAAACAGAGCCTCCTTTGTGATCCCGGTGAGAATCAATAATAACATGACAGGAATTTTCGAGATAGCGCTTCCCATGAACTCGGTAGTGCCCGGATTGTATGAGGTCATGGAGGGCAGGGATGTGTTTCTGATTGACGACAGGGAACGTCTTCTGGGAATTGAGGATGCGTCGGGTTTAAGCGGAATTACCCCGCAGGAGCTGGCGGAGCTTATGGGCATTTCGGATATCGGAGACTATTATGGGGAGGGTGTCCGTATTTTTCATGGAAGCTGGCATGGAAGGCCTGTAATGCTCTCTGCAATTAAGGATTCAGGCAAAGGAATTCTCTTAATGCAGCTTGCGTTTGTGGGAGAAAAATATATGATGATAGCGTTGGAGATCATCAGCATCCTTTTCGTGGAAATTGTCCTGATTCTGCTGTTGTTTCAGGCCATCAACGGAGTGGTGAGGCATCTGCTGCACGATTTTGACGTGTTCACCATGTGTATCAGGGAGGTGGGGGACGGAAATCTGAATGTGGAGATCCCCAGGCTTGAGCAGGTGGAGGTCAATCTGGTGGCGGAGGAATATAACCGGATGCTGGGAAGAGTGCGGGAGCTCATGGAAATCAGTATTCACCGTGAGGTGATGGTGAAGGAGGCCCAGCTGAAAAGCCTGGAAAAGCAGATTAATTCCCATTTCCTGTATAATGTGCTGGACTCGATCAAGATGATGGCGGAGGTCAGGGGTATTTACAACGTGTCGGACGCATTGCTGGCGCTGGGACGGATGTTCCGGTACAATCTGCAGATCGACAGCCACAGCGTCACGCTGCAGGAGGAAATTCTGTATTTGGAAAACTATCTGAAACTGTGTAATATACGATATGACTTTTACATCAACCTCAACGAAAAGATAGAGGATCCTGTGAAGACACTTAAGGTGCCCAAGGTGATTTTGCAGCCCATCGCGGAGAACTCCATTTCTTACGGTCTGGATGAGCTGACAGAGGATACCACCATCTATCTGAAGGCATACGTGAAAGGGGAATGCTGCCATATAGAGATTACGGATATGGGAAAAGGGATGGACGAGGAACAGCTGAAAAAGGTACAGAGGGGAATTGAGAGCCCGTCGGCTGGGAACGATTCCTGCGGAGGAATCGGGCTCGCCAACATTCATGAGAGAATCCGGCTCATGTACGGGGAACCCTATGGTGTGGAGATCTTTTCCCGGAAGGACTGTTATACAAAGGTGGTGCTGACAATCCGGGTGGATAGCGGGGCGGACCGGGATCGGCAGTCTGCAGGAAAGGCAGGGTCATTGACATGAGAAAGATCTTAATTGTGGAAGATGAAAAAATGATTCGCTATGGAATCTATGTGATGATTGAGGAGAGCGGGGTATCCTGCCGTGAGATTACGGAGTGCCGAAACGGAAAGGAGGCGCTCGGATTTCTGGAAAAGGACAGATACGACCTTGTTCTCACGGATGTCAGAATGCCGGTGATGAACGGCCTGGAGCTGGCGGAATGGATCTTTGAAAACATGGAGGAGGAGAGCCGCCCGCTGATTGTCGCCATCAGCGGGTATGCGGAATTTGAATATGCCAAGGGAATGATGAGGTATAAGGCCATGGATTATCTGCTGAAACCGGTTGACCGCAAGGAGCTCAACAGGGTTCTCTGGAATGCGGAGGAGATCTTCCGGGCAAGGGGAGGTGGCGGCGGGGCGGAAAATCCTGAGGATACACAGATAACGCTGACCAGCGTGAGCAAAAACAAAATGCAAAAGGCAGTGGACTATATCCGGAAGAATTATGGAAATCCCATTGACATGGCGGAGGTGTCCAATTATGTTTCCATGAATTACTCCATGTTTTCCTCCACATTCAAAGAATACACGGGCGAAAATTTCAGTACATATCTGAAAAAACTCAGAATCGAAAAGAGCAGAAGGCTTCTGGGAAACACGGACATGAATATCAATGAGATTGCCGGGAAGGTGGGATTCGAGGATGCCAGACATTTCGGAAAGGTTTTTAAGGAGATGACGGGAATGACCCCAACGGCCTGCCGGGAGGATGCCAGACAGAAAAAATGACACAAAAAACGAAATCCATGCAATGTCAGAGAAAGCTCTTTTTCCGTATAATTATCATCAATAACAACACGAAACGTCAAATGAATTTGTCGTTTCCTAAAAAACCGATCGGTCGTAATTGTGAAGGGAGAAAGAAAATGATAAGAAAGAAATGGTTGGCATTGCTTTTGGCTGGCTGCATGGCTGCGGGAGTTCTGGCGGGCTGTGGCAATTCACAGGGAGTCGGAAAGGACACTGCGGCTTCATCAGATACATCTGACCAGGGCGGACAGAGCGGAGAGAAGGCGGAAAAAGAGAGCGCATCGACAGGAGAGAAGGTCAAGCTTACCGCATTGATCAGTAAGCACAGTCTCACAAAGGACGTGAATGAGATGGAGTGGCTTAACATTCTGGAGGAAGAGAACGGAGTGGATATTGAGTGGCAGCAGATCACTGCGGACTGGGATCAGAAAAAGAGCGTTATGTTTGCAGGCGGAGATATACCGGATATTCTGTTTAAGGCAACCGCGACCACGGATTTTGCAACCTACAACGGCCTCTTTGAGAATCTTGCGCCGTATATAGAGGCGGGCGATATGCCCAACGTGGCCGGGATGTTCGAGGATCATCCGGAGCTTCGAACGCTCTGCACCGATGAAAACGGAGCCATTTACGGTCTCCCGAATTACAGGAGCCTCTGGCCCAGGACAAACAGGGTTCTGTATATTAACAAGACATGGGTAGATGCCCTTGGCCTGCAGATGCCCTCCACCATGGACGAGCTGCATGAGGTTCTGCTCGCCTTCCGGGACAAGGATCCCAATGGAAACGGAGATACCACGGATGAGATCCCTCTGGATTTTAACGGCTTCCCAAGCTTTTTGCTGGGGTGCTTCGGAGTTCCGCTGATGAATGAGAGCGATGGGTATTACGTGGAGGACGGAACCGTCAAAAACTTCAGGGTGGACGAGAACTATAAGGAGTTTATGATCTGGCTTCAGGAGCTGTACGGGGAAGGCCTTATCAATGAGGAGGTCATCACGCAGGATTATTCCAAGTTTCAGTCTCTGGCCCGGGGAGAGGGGACCACGGCAAAGGTGGGTGTTACCCTCGGCTGGGAGAGCGGAGACCGGTTCGGAACGGAGGTGGCAGACCAGTATGTGCCGCTTCCCGCATTGAAGCCTCATGCGGATTCCGATGAAAATGAGGTGTACTGGGGCTATTACTATGACAACAATTCCGTGAATGCTGCGACAGTGGCTCTGAGCGCAAACTGTAAGAATATGGAAGCGGCAGTGAGCTTCATAGATGATTTCTATGCGGAGGAAATCGGAATCCAGGTATTGTTCGGAGGAATGAATGAGGTGGATAACTGTATCCAGGATAATGGCGACGGTACTTATACGGTGCTGCCTCCCGCAGATTCCAGTATTGATCCCGGCACCTGGAAGTGGACCAACTCCTTTGCGGATTACAGTCCTTATTACATTGCGGATGACATGAAGGATAAGCTGACGATGGGAGAGGATATGGCGAGAGTTCTTGCGGAAAGAGAGCCCCTTGATCCCACGCTCGACCTGATGGAGGAGAAATGTGACACTTATCCTGCAAAATTTATCAATTATACAACCGATGAGAATGCGGATCTGGCTATGAACCAGAGCAACATCAATAACATAGTTGACCAGACCTATGCGGCATGGCTCACGGATTCCACCAGAAATATCGAGGAGGAATGGGATGCCTATGTGAAGTCTGTCTATGATATCGGACTTGCGCAGAATCTTGAAATCAGGCAGACAGCCTATGAGAGATATCTGGAGGCGACAAAGTAATTGGATGGATGTAAGAGCCGGGGGACTGCCTTGAGTGTTCCCCGGCTCGGTTCCGTAATGGAGGTGTATAATGGGACGTAAAATTTTTTCCGCTTTAAAAAGGGACTGGCAGCTTTGGGTGATGATATTGCCCGCACTGGCATACATTATTATATTTTGCTATGGACCCATGTATGGGATTCAGCTGGCGTTTCGCAGATATGATTTTTCCAAAGGCCTCACAGGTGGAGACTGGGTCGGACTTAAATACTTTATGCAGTATTTTCAGAGCCCCATGTTTGGAACTACCCTGCGCAATACCTTTGTGATTTCTTTTTTCTCGCTGATATGCGGATTTCCGGTGCCGATCCTTCTGGCTCTGGTGATCAATTCCCTGCGGCAGCAAAAGCTCAGGAGAGTGGTTCAGACCGCGGTATATATGCCGTACTTCATTTCCACGGTAGTCATGGTGGCTATCCTGCAGATTTTACTTTCGCCCAGCACGGGAGTGGTGAGCGGGCTGCTGAAAAGCTCGCATCTGATTCCTCAGTCGGTAAATCTTCTGGGAACGCCGGGTGCCTTTGTGCCGGTATATGTGCTGTCGGGAATCTGGCAGTCCGCCGGATGGAACAGTATTATCTTTATTGCGGCGCTCTCCTCCGTGGACGGCCAGCTTTATGATGCCGCAAGGGTGGACGGAGCCAATCGTTTTAAGCAGGTGATCCATGTGGAGCTTCCGGCTCTTGTGCCCACCATCGTTATCCTTCTGATCATGAACATGGGACGGGTGCTCAGCGTCGGGTTTGAAAAGGTTTTCCTGATGCAGAATGACATGAACATATCGGTATCAGAGGTAATTTCCACCTATGTTTTCAATATCGGTGTGCAGTCCGGACAGTTCAGCTTTGGTTCGGCGGTTGGACTGTTTAATACCATTGTCAATTTTGTCTTCCTGATGATAGCGAACATGGTCTCAAGAAAGACGGCTGATATCAGCCTGATGTGAGGGAGGAGAGAATATGAATACGACAAAGGCTTTAAAGATGGGATTCTCAGACAGGCTCTATTTTGTCTGTGTGACGGCGGTGGCCATAGCAGCCCTGCTGATCGTACTGTATCCTATGTATTTTATTGTGATCGCTTCCTTCAGCAACTCCAATATGGTGAACCAGGGACTGGTAAAGCTGATCCCTAAGGGAATCAACTTTTTTGGATACCGCAAGATCATGGAAAGGGCTGACCTGTGGCTGGGCTATGGAAACACGATCCTTTATACGGTGGCGGGAACGCTGCTGAATCTGGCAGTCACTCTGCCGGCGGCCTATGTGCTTGCCCAGAGCAGGTTCAAAGCCCGCAGATTTCTCATGACGCTTTTTGTGATTACCATGTACTTCGGGGGAGGCATGGTGCCCACTTACATGCTGGTAAAGACGCTCCATCTCACAAATTCTCCCTATGTGATGATCATCATGGGGGCGGTGAGTGTCTATAATCTGATCATAACCAGAACCTTTTTCGAGAATTCGATCCCGGTCGAACTGCAGGAGGCCGCCTGGCTGGACGGATGCTCTCATATCAGATATTTCTGGTCGATTGTGCTTCCGCTTTCCAGGGCAGTGATCTCCGTGATTCTGCTGTACTATGCGGTGGGGCACTGGAATGACTTTTTTACGGCTTTGCTCTATCTAAATAAGGATGAATACCAGCCGCTGCAGATTATCCTGCGCAACATCCTGATCTCCAATCAGGCCATGGCGGGAACAACGGGGGCGGGAGAGGGAAGCTATGCCCAGCAGTATGCGGATCAGGTCAAGTTTGCGGTGATCATTGTATCCACGGTGCCGGTGCTGTGCATTTACCCGTTCATCCAGAAATATTTTGAGAAGGGGGTCATGATCGGGGCGGTAAAGGGTTAGCGAATTGGAAAATTTTCTGACACAGGCTTGTAAATTCCGGGATTTTCGGCATATAATATAAAAAAGATTCCGGGATTTTCGGCATATGGCGCAAAAAAGATTCCGGGATTTTCGGCAAAAATGCTTTTGCGGAAAGGAAGGATCCGGTGTCATGATCTTTAAGAGAAAGCTTTATGATAAGATGTTGGAGTGGAAAAGGGAGTTTGACGGGAAAACGGCTCTGTTGATAAAGGGTGCGAGAAGAGTTGGAAAGTCAACGCTTGTTGAGGAATTTGCAAAGAACGAGTATGAGAGTTATATTCTGATAGACTTTTCCATTGCTTCAAAGGAAGTGAAAGAACTCTTTCATGATCTTTCGGATTTGAATTTTCTTTTTCTGCGTTTGCAGATGATCTATCGTGTGAATCTGACAGAAAGAAAGTCTGTAATTATTTTTGACGAGGTGCAGATGCAGCCCCTGGCGAGACAGGCGATCAAGCATCTGGTAAAGGACCGCCGCTATGACTATATCGAAACAGGGTCTCTGCTGTCCATAAAAAAGAATATAAAGGATATCGTAATTCCGAGCGAGGAGACAAGGCTTCAGTTATATCCGCTGGATTATGAGGAATTTCGATGGGCTCTGGGAGATACTGTCACGATTCCGATGCTTCGGGACGCTTACGAGAGAATGATTTCCCTTGGAGATGATTTAAACAGGCGCTTATTGCGTGACTTCCGGTTATATATGCTGGTCGGCGGTATGCCGCAGGCGGTTGACACGTACAGATCAACAAATAATCTGAGCATTGTGGATCAGGTAAAAAGAAATATTCTTGAGCTGTACGAGGATGATTTCAGAAAGATTGATCCCACGGGAAGAGCGGGTATGCTGTTTGATGCCATTCCCGCAGAGCTGAATAAAAATGCGTCCAGATACCAGGTGTCAAGTGTAATCGCAGGAGAAAAGGAAGAGCGGGTCAGGGAGATACTTGCAGATATGCAGGATTCCATGACGGTATATATTGCATATCATGCGGATAATCCGAGTGCGGGGATGGCTTTCCACAAGGATCCCCGCAGATATAAGCTCTTCCTGTGCGATACCGGACTGTTTACGACATTAGCATTTAAGGACAGAGATTTTACGGAAAATGAAATCTATGAAAAGCTTTTAAATGATAAGCTGGGCACGGATCTGGGGTATTTATATGAGAATATTGTCGCCCAGATGCTGAAAACAGCGGGAAATGAATTGTTTTATTATACGTTTCCCAAGGAATCATCGAATCAAAATTATGAGGTCGATTTTCTGATTGCGAGAAAAAATAAGATCTGCCCTCTGGAGATTAAATCATCCGGATATAAAAGGCATGCTTCTCTGGATGCCTTTCAGGATAAATTTTCCGAGCGGGTGCTCAGGAGATATTTGATATATACAAAGGATGTCAGGAAGGACAGGGATATTTTCTGTCTGCCGGTCTATATGGTTCCGTTTCTGTAAAAATATGGGGTGTGGCATACATCATCGTCAGATGTATGCCGCACCCTTGTTTTCCATGACAGCTATACAGTTCTGTTGTTATTTATGTATTTTAAGTTTCCGATCGCATAATCATCGTACATGCGAAAATGGGGTGCACGGTAAACGCATGATTTGCCATCTTGCATCAGGGGGGGAATCTGCTATATTGTATTTAAGATGTTGGGGTCAAAAGGTATTTTGCCCCCTGATGCCTGCGGATTGTTTCGCACTTAGTATCTTACTTCGGGACACTATGAAAAATGTCTTTATAATTTCGTGTGAGGAATAAAGATAATTTAAAGGGAGATTTTCATGAAAAAAAGAAGCATCTGGCGGATAGCCGCTCTCATTTTATGCATCGCTATGGCAATGGGGATTGTAATCCTGAGAAATCGTAAAGAAACCGTGACAGTCACAGAAAAATATCATGAGCGGGATGTGGCATGTGATGCCGGTTTTATGATGTGGAGTCTGGAAAGGGGAGGAATTCAATACGGCTTTGACCAGAAGGGGTTTACGGAGGAGGAAGCCATAAGCTATATGCTGGAAGTGGAAGGGAGTGTTGACATTATTCGGACTCAGATGAAGGATGTGGATTCTTTTCCTCGGAACACGGAAATGCAGATCCTGGTGTTGAATGACACTTCAACGGTAGCCATGGCGGGCTCAGAGGAGGTTCTCGTACTGGGCAAGGCAGAATTGGAAACGGGAGAATACCGATTTCCCCTCTTTCTGAGTATTTGTCAGATTCCTGAAAACTCCCATAGCTTTGGGACTTATGAATACGTGTTTGGCATTGACTACAGCAATGACGAGATAAAAGAATATCTTTCCAGGGAAGAGAATCTTCCGGTATTGAATCTGTTTTATCCCAGGCTGTCCGAGAAATATTCGGATAAGGAGGATGCGG
>CAJUIO010000043.1 GCA_910586025.1 uncultured Lachnospiraceae bacterium | reverse complement strand
CGCCTCGTTGATTTTATCCAGCATATCCTCCTGAATATTTTTCTCCGTCTGCCAATAGTAGACTCCGTTCTGCACCACCATGGGAATCACGATCCCGCACAGAAAGAGCAGAACGAACTTCTGTAAAAAGGAAAGCTTCCCAAGGAGGCTGTCGATCCGTTTTCTGAACCTCTTCATATTCCAATCTTTTACCTTCTCATCACTCTGTCGTAATCATAACCTCTGTCGCTTACGGTCTCCACCGGCTTCAACTCAAAATAGATTACACCAAATTCTTTCACCTCAAGAACAAGCTCCAGCTTTTCACAGGAGGCTTTCAGCCTGCTGCTGGAAACAAGCGGCCTTGCGCTCTCTCTGAGCAGCTTTTTCTGCCCCTCGCTCAGGCTGGACGGCTCACCCAGATCATGCCAGAGCCGCAGAGGGTTGCAGGTCTGCTCGTCCACCGTCTTTGTGACCAGCACATATTCGCCCGCACCGCAAACCGGCAGACTTAAGGAGAGCGCAAGCTCCCTGTCTGTCCTTTCCCTTCCCGCATTCCAGGCGATTCCCTGATATCCGCCCTCCTTTGTACGAAGGACTACCAGATCCTCAGACTTAAGGACGCATTCTCCGTCAAGATCCTTGTAGAATTTGAAGGTCCAGAATGTGGGCTTGGGGATGCAGCCGTTTGCTACCAGGCCAAAGCCGCCGTGGAAGGGAGTGAAGGGAACTCCGCGTTCCTCGAAAATATCTCCGAAAGTCCAGTAGGAATACGACTCGTTCACATCTCCCAGCCTGGATAACTGATGTGCGATATATGCCGCATTCTGGTTCGTGTCATGCAGCGGACAGTTCGGGATATAGGAGGTGTTGAACTCCGTAATGTGGATTTCCAGCCCTCTGTACCGCTCGAAGCTGTCAATGATATCCCTTGTGGACTGCAAATTGCAAAAACCGTCCTCCGCATTGGAAAGCTCGGCATATCCGTAGTGTCCCACAGGCTCCGGGAACTCCGTTGTGTAATGATGGCGGGTCACGAAATCCAGCGGGATATCCTCTCCCTCACAGAAATTCAGAAACTCCCGGATCCATAATTCGTCCTGCACTCCGCAGATGGCAGGCCCGCCCACCCGGAATCTCTTATCCAGCGCCTTGACAGCCCGGAAGGTATCTCCAAAAAGCCTGAAATACTCCTTCATATCCGCTCCCTTCCAGAAGCCAGGAAGATTCGGCTCGTTCCACACCTCAATTGGCCATTTCACCACTTCCTCCTCCCCATAGCGCTCCATCAGATGGGAAAGCGTTGCCCTCACAAGGCCGCACCACGCTTCATAGTCCTTCGGCGGAGTGGTGTTTCCCTTCCAGTAAAAAATGGTCTGCTCCCCGCTTGACAGCTTATCCGGCATAAATCCCAGCTCCAGAAACGGGCGAAGGCCGAGCTGTACATAGCTGTCCATAACCAGATCCAGATATGTATAATTATATTCCACACACCTCTTTCCGTTCTCATCCTCATATTCCTGATAGATGGCCATATCGTCCGTGAACAGTCCATGGCCCCGGATATGCTTAAATCCGATCTCCTCCTGAACCAGCCTCAGCTGATCCTGATATTCCTTCTGCAGGGCAAGCCCCATCCTTCCGGTGCCCACGCAGAAGTCCACATGGTTATGAAAAGCCGCCTTAGCCGTCAGATCAATTTCATATTTTTTACTTTCCTTCATAATTAATCCCCCATTCTTGCTCAACTTGCGAATTTGGGCGCAAGCACAAATTTGCGTGTGAAAAATCTTCCATATATGGATTTTTCACACTAATCTCCTTTTCGTTTCCAGGACAAATACCGGAGCAGGCAGAAGAGCGCACTCACAAGCCATACGATTCCCGCCGACCATCAGATTCCCCACACACCTATCTGCGAAACCGCAGTCAATCCTCTCGGGATAATAATACGCCCGATCACCTCCACGATCCCGTTGACAAAGGCGAACATGGCATCTCCCCCTCCGTCATCTTCAGTGTCTTTGATCTCATTGCGCCCCATATCCTCCCACCGGATTCATTGTCTGTTTGACATCAGCATATCCCAACGGGAATAATTTTACCAAATTCGGGTTACAGCAAGGTAAAGGAGAGAAGACTCACCTTTCCGCCTCCCCGGTAGGTCAGGTAAATGGACTGTACGCCGTCCGGAATCGCCACCGGTGCGCCGTACTCCTCCCAGACATCGGTATATTTCAGCCTGATTTTGGCAAGAGCCTCGCCGTCCCATGATGTTTTCACCTCAAAAACGCCGTCTCCGTAGCCCCTGGTCTTAATCCGGATCTCCTTAACTCCCCTGCAGTCAAAATATTTAAAGCCCGCGGTTGCCGAATCCTGTATATTCGCTATGTACCCGGGTTCCTCGTCTCCGTCCCTGCCGTCCTGCATGACCCTCGGGAAGCTGTCCCCTCCCACATAAACGGAAGGCTCGTTCGTAAAGAGGTGGCAGGCGATGTACGCCGGATATTCGCCGGATCCTGTAAGCGGTCCCCCGTTCAGGCCGCAGGAAGTGATCTCCACCTGGGGAATCCTGCCGTCCGGCAGTACCGTGAGCCTCTCCGCACAGGCCTGTCTGCTGTACCAGGTCCCATTGGTGTGACGGTGATAGAAGATATACCACTCTCCCGCAATCTCCACAATGCTTCCGTGATTGTTCGCACCGTATGCCATGGGCTGGGATGCCGGTTTATAAGTGTCAATATGCAGGTCGCAGTTGCTCACAAGCACACCCCCGTAGACGAATCCCCTGGTGGGCTCCTTACTCACCGCATAGCACAGCTCATGCATAACGATAGAGGAATAGATCAGGTAATAGGTATCCCCGATCTTCCGCATGGAAGGCGCCTCAAAGAACTCATGCCCCTCAAAGCCGGTGCCCTCACTGTATTCACAGCCCGGAGCCACGAAAACGGGAGGCTCCACAATAGTCAGCATGTCAGGCCCCAGAACGGTGGCCATGGCGCCGCTTCTTGACTTATCCCCCCTGCCGCAGAAGCCGGTATACAGATAGGTACGCTCTCCCTCCGTGAGCAGTCCGGGATCAAACTGAGGCTGGTCTCCCGCCTTCTCGCCAAGCCTTGTTCCGTCCTCATAATGGACATAGCCGTAAAACTCATATCTTCCCGCCGGCGTATCGCACACCGCCACGGAAACCACGCTCACGTGATCCAGAACATAATAGAGATAATATCTGCCGTCCGGACCTACTGTCACATCCGGCGCATACAGACACATCTTCCCGTCCCGGTTAATGGGATCCGAGGTTTTCGGATAGATCACTCCCTCATAGCGCCAGTCTCCCAGATCATCCACCGGAGCCGACCAGCAGACATAGTCTCCCAGACAGAACACATGGCCGTTATACAGATCATGGGAGCCGTAGATATATACCCTGTCCCCAAACACATAGGGCTCTCCGTCGGGAACATATTCCCACGAGGGAAGATACGGGTTAAACGCCTGCTTTCTGCCGCCCTCTTCCAGCCCTCTTACAACGCAGTCCCCGAGGAACCGGATCAGCTCTCTCTCCTTACCCTTCACGGTCACCGCGCCGTTTGTGGTAAAATCCATCTCCGACGGCTCCCGGTCCGTATAGGGAAGCCATGCGGGCATGGGAGCTTCGTCCGCATCTTGGCCGTTGGGGTCACCTGACTTTATGAAATTAGCAAAATAGTTGCACATCTGCCTTGCCAGATCATAATGCCTTCCCACAAAGGGCCTCCAGCATTTTGCCAGTGTCTCAAAGAAAAACCACAGATCCACGGAATGGAAGCATCCCGGATCGTCCCACCCCGGTATATCCGGCATGAATTTGTAATAGTAGAGGTTCTGCCTGCATCCGCTTTGCTTCTTTCTTCCAAAAATACCCTTTATGGTGCACTCAAGCCCGCTCACCTTTCCGTACCTGCCGCCCTCTTCCTCTTCCAGAAGCTCAAGGAACCGTCCGCTGTGGATGCCGAAAATACTGCGGGCCTTTTCTTCCAGCTCCTGTCTGGAATCCGCTGACAGGAAGGAAGGGAACTCATCCCTGGTATTTCCCGCCATCACCGGAACATCCGCACACTTCCCTTCCAGGAAAAGCTTAAGCGGATCGCCCACACAGAAACTCCCGTCCACCACGGTGCCCATCCTGGGATGATCTGACGCATATTCCGCATATTTGTCACGGATATACAGAGCGTCCAGCTCCCTTGCCTCCTCAATCGTGGATACTCCGAGATAAGAGAGAAATTCCTCTCCGTTTTTCTCCGCTTCCGCAAGGGGCTTGGGAATTCCCATATGCCCTTTCTCATAGGGACTCCTTATCATCCCGCTCATGACCACGGCACGCTGAAAGAGTCCGAAATTTTCCGGGCAGGCCATCTGGCTGAGAACGCTGCCGCCGCCTGCGGACTGGCCGGCGATCGTGATATTCTCCGGGTCTCCGCCGAAGGCCCGGATATTTTGAATCACCCATTTCAGTCCGGCCTGCTGGTCAAGGCTCCCGAAATTCGCGGGGGCATCCGTCTGCGCTCCGGTAATCTGGGGATGCGCCATAAAGCCGAACACATTGATTCTGTAATTCACGGTCACCACCACCACGCCTCTGCGGGCCAGCCGCTCCCCGTCAAATTCCATCTCCGACGGATAGCCCCACTGCAGAGCTCCGCCGTAAAACCATACCAGAACAGGGTGCTTGTCCGTATCACTCTTCGCCCCTGTCCATACATTCAGGTAAAGACAGTCCTCGTCCATGGGAATCTCCGGATCCACATGCCACTCCCTGGTGTAAATATTGTCCGAAAGTCCCGGAACATCCTGCACCGATATGGGGGCGAAGCAAAATGCGTCCCGAACCCCCTCCCAGTTTTCACAGGGCTGGGGAGCTCTCCATCTGTTGGGCCCCACCGGAGGAGCCGCAAAGGGAATCCCCTTAAAGGACGTGATCCTGGGATCAGCTGCCGGAATTCCTCTGACCCACCCGTTCTCTGTTTTTGCCGTTCTAATCATTTTCATACCTTCTTTCATTTGTTTAACGTTTTACCTTTTAGAATAGAATATTATAGAGGTTTTTATATCCGATGAACAGAATCCCTCTCCACAAAGGTGCAGGGAATATAGATCCGCCTGGGCTTCTCCTCTCTCGCCTTCTCCTCCCTGCCCTCCATCTGATCCAGAAGGATGTGCACGGAGGTATGGCCGATCTCCCCTAAGGGAAGCGCCGTGGTGGTAAGGCCCGGCACAAAATACTCGGCGATATCCTGATTGTCAAAACCGGCCACCGCTATATCCACTCCCGCACGCAGGCCTTTTTCATCCAGATAGCGGTAAACGCCTCCCGCCATTCTGTCCGCCATGCAGAACACCGCCGTCACGTCCGTTTTCAGAAGCTCCTTTGCCTCCTCGTAAGCGCCCTCCTGCTCCCAGCCGGCATATCGGATCCAGGAAGGGTTAAACAGGATTCCCTCCTCAAACAGAGCCTTCTGATAGCCCAGAAGCCTTTGCTGTGTATGGATATTGTTAACCTTTCCTCCGATCACCCCTATCCTGCGGTGCCCCCTGGAAATCATGTATTTTATCATTTCATAGGCACTTGCCTCATCATCAATCAGTACGGAGGGAATTGCCGGATTGCTGTCAATCGCATACGCCATCACTGCCGGTATTTTAAAATCCTCCGAAAAACAGTGTATGATTCTGGCATGTCCGGCAATATATATGATCCCGTCCACCATAATGGAATTGAGCTCCTTCAGGGTGGGGTCCAGAATGGAATGATACCGGCTCTCGTTTTCATACCAGGAATCCCTCCATCTGGCATAGAGACGAAGATTCTTGACAATGGTGCGGTATCCTCTCTCCTCGCAGTAGCTCATAATGCCCTCCACGATCCCGGGTGTCGTAAACTGTGCGATATCCTCCGCAATAATCCCGATCATCTGGGTTTTCTGTTTCCGCAGCCCCTGTGCGATATAATTTGGCCGATACCCTCTTCTCTCGATGGTTTCCAGCACTCTCTGCCTCGTCTCCTGGCTGACCTTTGGCTTCCCGTTGAGGATGTTTGATACTGTAGTCGGTGAAACATTACATTCTCTGGCTATTTCCTTTAACGTGACCAATTTTTTCCCTCCAATGGTTATTACCCCTGAAGCTTCTGCTGCAGCTTATCCGCCATATCCTTCATGCAGCCGTCCTCAAAGGGCAGCTTTAATCCCACTTCTCTCAGCATATTGGTATAGAAATCGCTTGCCGACAGTCCGCAGAGCCTGAGATAGCTCTTCCACGCCTCCTTATAATCCTCATCCATCCATACCTTGTACTGCAGCGCACAGGTCTGTGCCAGGCAGTAGTCGATATAATAGAAAGGATAATTATAAATGTGAAGCTGCCTCTGCCAGTAGCCGCCCGCTCCAAAGCGCTTGTTATCCACGTAATCCAGATGCGGCTTATATTCCTCCTCCAGATGCCTCCATGCAGCATTTCTCTCATCCGGGGTCATGTCCGGGTTCTCATACACAATGTGCTGGAACTCGTCCACCATACAGCCGTAGGGAATAAACGCCGCGGAATCCTCAAGATGCATGTCTATATAATCCTGCTTTCTGTCTCCAAAGAACAGGTCCATCCACCCCTCCGTGAAAAATTCCATGGACATGGAATGAATTTCCGCCGTCTCCATGGTGATGTCCGAATGCTCTCTGATGGGATCCTTTCCGCTGATGAAGCCCTGGAAGGCATGTCCGCACTCATGTGTGATCACATCCACATCCCCGCTTGTGCCGTTAAAGTTGGCAAAGATAAAGGGCGAATTGTAGTCAGGCAAATATGTCATATAACCGCCCGCTCTCTTTGTCTTTCTGCCCAGCACGTCAAAAAGCTCATTCTCCATCATGAAATCAAAGAATTCCTTCGTCTCTTTAGAGAGCTCGGAATACATCTTCTGTCCTGCCTGCAGGATCTCCTGTGGTGTTCCCGTGGGCTTGGGATTGCCGTTTAGGAAATAAACCTTCTCATCATAGTAGGCCAGCTTGTCAAGTCCGAGGCGCTGTCTTCTTCTCTCGTTGAGCCTTGTCACAAAGGGAACCCAGACCTCCTTCACCTGTCTGCGGAAGTTCTCCACTTCCTTCCTGCCGTAGCAGTTCCGGTTCATGCGGTAATAACCAAGCTCGATATAATTCTCGTAGCCCAGCTCTCTTGCCTGAGCCGTGCGGTTCTTCACAAGCTTGTCGAAAATCTCATCCAGCTTATCCGCATTCTCCTCAAAAAAGGCCGTATACTTTTCCCAGGCGCGGATACGAACCTGTCTGTCAACGTGGGAGAGATAAGGCGTCATCAGCGACAGATTCAGGGTCTCACCCTCCCAGTCGATCTTTGCGCCGGCGATCAGCTTGTTGTAGCTCGTTACCAGGTTATTCTCCTCCTGCATAAGGGGAATCAGCTTCTCGTCAAAGGCCTTAAAGCTGATCTCCATATTTTTGAACGCCACCGGTCCGATCTTTCCCTCCAGATATTCCCGGTGCGGAGAATCATAGAGCTGCCTGTTATAAGAAATCCTCAGATTGTCAATCACAGGTCCGATCTCATCATAGTAATTTTTCTCTCCGTCGTAGAAGGAATCCGTTGTGTCCACGTCATGGCGGATGTTCGCAATGGTCATGTTCGTTCCAATCCCGTCCGTAACCTCATAATATTTCTTATGAACCTCGAACTGCTCTTCCCCGGAGGAGGCATTCTTAAAATCCTCCATGAGCCCGGAAAATTCTTTTTCCATCGCATCCTTCTCCACCCTCTTGTAGGGCATGTCCTTAAATTTCATATTCTTTCTTCCTTTCTTATTTATGATATGCCGCCATACCTTCCGGCAGGGGTCATTCGTACCACAGAAATATAGCCGCCGACATACCCAGGCACAGAAACGGAGCCAGGGCAATCCCGGATCTTCGTCCCGCCTTTCCGGACACCAGCATGAATACGGCGCAAAGTCCCGCAGCGGACATTGCCAGAGCAAAGGACTGCAGGTTAAGCCGCCAGCCCAAAAACAGGCCGCTGGCCGCCGTCAGCTTTATGTCCCCGCCGCCAAAAGCACCCGGCACAAGCAGACTGAGTGCAAGAAGCGGCAGGGAGATGACGAAGATCCCCGGAATTCTCTCTCCCCAACCCGTCTGCGGAAACAGCGGGGCGGACAAAAAGGAAATCACGATCACCGCCAGCACAAGACAGTCCGGAATCCTCCTGTACGTCAGATCCTCAAGGGCGGCCGCCAGAAGCACGCACAAAAGCGCTGACAGGAGCGCAGTCCGAAGACCCGCTCCGAACCGGAGGGTACAAAGCGCCGCAAGGCCGGCTCCCGTCAGGAAGGCCGAAGGTATTTTCCACACAGAATGTTTCCCTGACATCTTTACTCCTTGTCTTATCCTTTCCTGCTCCTGATCACCTCATCCAGAGTCTGGTAGAGCTTATCCACCTCCACGGGCTTGGACAAATGTCCGTTCATGCCGCATTCCACAGACTTTTTCAGATCATCGTCAAAGGCGTTTGCCGACATTGCGATAATGGGTATGGTATGACAGTCCTCCCGCTCCATGCTCCGGATCGTGCGGGTAGCCTCCAGCCCGTCCATCACCGGCATCATGATATCCATCAAAATCACGTCATAGGTGCCCGGAGGCGTATTGCCGATACGCTCCACCGCCTGTGCGCCGTCGCCGGCATGATGCACCTTAAACCCGCGCTCCTCCAAAAGGCACCTTGCAATCTCCGCATTCAGCTCATTGTCCTCCACCACCAGAATATGGCAGCCGTCAAAGGAGATCTCCTCCTGCTGTTCCTTTTGCTCCATGCTCTCTCCAAGCTTTATGGGAATGGAAAAGCTGAAGGTGCTTCCCTCTCCCGGCTCGCTGTCAAGATGGATATTGCTTCCCATGATCTGGATCAGACGGCTGCTGATGGAAAGTCCAAGCCCGGTTCCCTGCTGCTTGGAGGGATTCCTTCCTGAGGCCTGCTCAAAGGAGCGGAACACTCTGTCCTGGTCCTCCTTTGCAATTCCCACCCCGGTATCACTCACCGCAAAATAAACGACAACCCGGCCGCCGCTGTTTTCCATCTCCCGCACGGTCAGCGTCACACGGCCTTTGGCCGGAGTGAATTTCACCGCATTTCCCAGAAGATTGATGAGCACCTGGCTGATCCTCATCCTGTCCGCCACAAACCAGCTGTGGCTCAGCTCCGCCTTCTGCAGAAACTCAATTTCTTTTCCCGCAGCCTGAGGCGTGATCAGCTCCCTGATCGTATCCAGCATCTCATGTATATTAAAATTGACAGGCTCCAGTCTCATCTTACCGCTCTCGATCTTTGACATATCCAGAATGTCATTGATAAGCCCCAACAGATAATCCGAGGAGGATTGTATTTTCTGCAGGCAGTCCATGACCCTCTCCCTGCTCTGATCCTTCTGCAGGGCAATGGCAGTCATTCCGATAATGCCGTTCATAGGGGTGCGGATCTCGTGGCTCATCCGGGAAAGGAATTCCGACTTGGCCCTGCTGGCAATATCCGACTGCCGCTGATTCAGCTGGCTTTGAATGACCCTTCCAAGCTCCGCCAGATTCTGATATTCCTCCGGATCCTCCAAAAGCTTTTCGTCCATACCGAGAATACAGATATTTCCCATATAGCTTCCACTTTCATACATGGCAAGCACGACACCGCTCTCGCCCTCCCTGATCCCGAGGAAGCACCGGATTACCTCCCGCCCGCTGTCTTCCTCCGAAAAATACCGTACCTCTTTTTCCCCCAGCCAGTCATAGAAAACGTCCTTCTCCTCTTCCCTGTACTTCCTTACGCTTTCTGCGGCCTCTTCCCTGTCCTCATACCACTGATATTCCACATAGCTGGAATTAAAGTCCGCCCGAAGAACAGAAACCAGAACGCCGCGGGCCTTATAAAATCTGCCGATCTTACGAACCATCAGGGTCATCTGCGCCGGAAAATCATCTCCCTTTCCGAACAGATTCAGCGCCAGGGATACCAGACTCACATCCTCCCCGTAATTCAGGCTGCTGATCTCTCTCCCCAGAAGCGCAGGCAGAACCGATCTCTCCTTTTCCGGAATATCCTCATAAAAGACATACTGCCTGATGCCGCCGGGTATCACATGGCTTCTTGCCAGCTTGGCCCTGCGGGCCACAACCCTTGCATCCGGCTCGTTTTCTCCCGAAACCAGGCCGGCATGCATCTCGACATGAATCCTGGCCGATTCAAATCCCTCCTCAATCCGTCCCAGCAGACTGCTTACAAACTCCTCCGCCTCATCTTTTGACGCACCCTCCAGCCACAGGACAAACTCATCCCCGTCATGCCGCAGCGCAATCACCCTCCGGCCTGTTTCTCCGGCAAGCTGCTCGCATCTTGTATGGATCAGGATACCGATTTCCTCCAGGATCATATCCCCAAACAGGATGCCGTTCTTTTCGTTCGTCTCCTTGAGACGATCCAGAAGCAGATTGGCCATGATGCCGTCCTGCCTCATCCTGCGGCATTCCCTGATGCGGTCCATACCGGCGCTGAAAGCAAGAAGCCCCGTAATGCCGTCCGTGGTATTTTTTCGAAACTGCTCGGCCTCTCTCTCCTTCTGCTCCTGAATATCCCGGATGCTTCCCACGATCTTCCAGCGTCTGCCGTCCGTATCATAGACCGCTCCTCCCGACAGCGCCACCCATAAATAGTCCGAATCCTGAGGCCATTTCAGACGGAACTCCGCATACAGCTTATCTTCCTTTTGCTGCATCGCTTTGATGGCATTCTCCCTGTCTGCCTCATAAATAAAGTCAGGATCAATAAAACCGCTCTCGTATTCCTGGCATTCCCACTGCCCGCTCATGGTCTCATGATTTACAATGTCCAGAATATGTGTCTGAGGATTAAAGGAAAAAAAGATGTCCTTGGAGGACTCCAGGGCGATCTTGTAACGCTCCTTCTCCTCCAGAAGAATATTTTCCGCTTCCTTCTGCCGCCCGGTCAGATCCCGCACCACATCATACAGGGAATCTATCTCCTGAATATTGGAGGCCTCGAACTGCGCAAGTCCCTCCCATCCCCCGCTGATGCTCTGCATGAGACGCTGAACCGGTCTGGTCAGATGTCTCACCAGTATGTAGATTCCAATCACGCCAAAGCCAAGCCCGACGAGAACGGCAACCACCATCCAGATATAGAGCTGGCGGCTCATCCCGAAAAGCTCGTCTTCCGTGTTCAGGCCAAGGAGCACCCAGTCCGTATACTCGTAGGGCACATTGTTGCTGTATATCTTCAAGGGACAGACTACCGCGTAAATTCCCTGTCCGTCCAGCCTGGCATCCTGAACCAGTGACAGATTGCCATAGTCTGTCTCCTCCAGGACGAACCTGCCGTTCATGGCCCGGATCCTGTCATAGAGAACGCCCTTTCCCACCAGAGGAATATAACTGTCTTCACTCTCTCTGACCGCCAGCATGTACCCTGACTGCTGAGATTCGTTCAGCTCGGCCACGGGAAAATAGTCATAGAGATTTCGGCTTGAGATTTCCACACCCAGCACGCCGTATACCTGTCCCTCGTACCGCAGGGGAAAGGAATATGTGATCATTTCATAGGAATCGGCCGTCCCCTCTCCAAGGGAAAAGGGAAGAGCCCAATAGCCAAGATCCTCCGTTGCCGCATCCACATACTCCGTCCCGGCCCTCCACGGCTCGTAAAAATAACTGTCGGAGGCGTTCTGTCCCTGACCGTCCATATGGAAAAAGGTGGTCCAGTTGGTATCAAGAGGAATGTTCCATTGTCTGGAAAGGTTCTTGCTCCCCCTTTCCAGCAGAAGATCCGTATAGTTGGCAGGATTCGTGTCAGGGTCGGAATCTCTGATAAAAAAACCGGAATACTCCCCGGCGCTTTGCGCATCCTGCCCGGCCAGAACAAAAAATATCCCTGTTGTGGAGCTGTTTTGCAGCAGATCCAGACATTCCGGGAAAAGCAGCTCCAGAAATTCGTCCTGTATTTCCTTTGATTCGAAAAGCTCCCCGAGATCCGCATTTTCCCGTTCCAGGATCTGCTTCAGATACCCGCCAACCAGCATCTCCTGTTTATGGACGGATGCCCAGCGCTGATTCATGTCATTTTGCAGAATCACCTTTCTGTTTTCCACCAGACGGCTCATCATGCCGCCCGCATAATCCTGCAGCATCCCCGCAGTTTTCCGGACCACAAGTGTTCCGATGGTGATCATGCTCTGAACCAGCATGATCCCGATCAGCGGAACCAGAAAAAACCTGAATATACTTGTCTTCTTTCTTACTCTCCTCTTCTCTCCCATCTCATCCCTTCTTCTCCACAGCCTGATTCAATGCATCGCAAAAAGAAGCGTACCATTCCTCAAAGGATTCCTCCGTCACAAAGGGAGCCGCCGCTTCCTCCAGGCTCTTTCCCTGGTTGAGGGCCTCCACCACCTTCTCCCTGTCGGCAGCTGCCCGGTCCGAAAGATTATATTCCAGAACCTTCCTTGCAGCGGAACCGTTTTCAAAGCTCTTGTTCGTATACAGAGTCATGCCTTCCATCCCGTCAAAAACGGTGGTCAGGCAGTCATACGTCTTGGGAGCCACCACCAGCTCATGCTCCGCAATCACCTGGTCCAGCTTCTGTCTGCTGCCCGCCTCCTTCCTGACCGGAAGATAGCCGGACACGCACCCGAACCGCAGGTTGTGATCGGCCTGGGTAAACCATTTTAAGAATTCCACGGCGGCATACTCGTGCTTTTCATCTGATTTTCCGACCACCATCCCGGCGCCCTGCTGCACGGCATAGTGCGATGCCCCCTCAAATACGGGTGCCGTCATCACGACATAATCAATGGGATGTCCTCCGTCATCAAGCTCCACCTGGTCGGGAAAATACATGGCGGAAGCGGTGGAACCCGTATAGGCCAGAAGATCTCCCGTCTTCACGTCATCGGAGCGGAAGGAGCCGTATGCCCCAAAGTACCCTTTCACCATGGGCACATAATAATTCTCCCACAGCCGCCGGATCTCTTCCCTGGGAACATTCAGAGTCATCTCTCCGTTCTCCACCTGAAAGATCTCCACGCCAAGCTGCTGCATGCCGATAATAAAATAATTGGCAGCCGCATCCCTGCCGTAAAAGGCCTTTCCGTCCTCCGGCACGTCAGGCGTCAGACTGTCCGTCCACTCGTAATAGGCCTGTGCCACCTCAGTCACGCCCTCCATGGTCCCAAGGTCGTCCAGAGATACGCCTGCGGCCTGCGCAAAGGGCTCCCAGTCCGTCTTGTTGATCATCATGATCTCCGTGGACTTAGCCGTGGGAAAAATCCTCAGTGTGCCGTCAGCGGCAATGCATCCCTCCTCGATATAGGAATCCACGTACTGGTCAAGCTCCTCCTCATTCAGATAATCGGAGAGATTGGCTAAAGCGCCCGCCTGCTCCACCTCATAGGCCGTATCCGCATAGGAGGAAAAAATGTCAGGCATGGCATCTGCTCCCACCTTTCCCTCAATGGCATCCCTCACCGCCGTCTCAAGATCGGAAACCGACCCCTGGGAATAGCCCTGCACATAAATGCCCTTTTCCCGGCCCACTGTATCATTAAACTCCTCCACAAGCGAATCAAAGGCCGTCTGCTGTGAACCATTATAATAATGCCATACGGTAAGCGACACCGGATCCCCGGGATCAAGCGGGCTCTTATCTCCACATCCTGTCAGGCCAAACATCAAAACCGCTGCAAGGCATAAGCCTTTCGTCACTCTCCCTGTCTTCCTCATAATTCTGTCTCCTTTCGCGGACCCCTCCGCCCTCTCCCTTTCAATTCCTCTTATTCTAGCATATGCCTGCGGGATTTTCAACAAAGGTAACTTGAAAACCCGCATGAATCGTGTTAAAATGCTCTGTGAAAAATTTTTCATGTACTCTTTCAGTACATTATACTCTTATTACTATTACAGGGGGTTCTTATGAAATTTCTAGCTAATCGAAAACTTGCTACCCGTATCAGTATTATCACGACGGTCATTACTTTTACCGGAATGGTGCTGCTCTGGTTTGTCGTATCCAGCCGAGTTGCTTCCATGGTTGAAGGTAATATTACCAACCAGATGATCGACGCAGTGGAATCCAGAGCTTCTATCATAAATGATTATGTGGCTTCCGCAGAAGAATATATGACCGCTTTCGCACTGGGAAGCGAGGTCCGGGATGTCCTTGAAAATCCGGAAGATGCCGCCGTGCTGCAGAAGGCTCAGAAATATACGGAGGATTTCGCCGCTGTCAAAGGGATCTTTGAGGGGCTGTACATCAGCACTCCCGATACATATGTCCTGACGCATACGTCCCAGGGTGCGATCGGAATCACCACCCGTAAAGGCGAGTCGCTGGACGAGTTCCGCAATACCATTTTGTCTGTCCGGGAGCTGACCAATCTGGGAATCATGAAGTCTCCGGGAACCGGAAGCATGATTCTTTCCATGTATTATCCTCTTTTTGACGGCCAGAAGTGTCTTGGCTATGTGGGAGCGGGCGTTTATGCCAGCCGGTTAATGGACGTACTTCTGGATCTGAATATCGAAGGTCTGCCTCACACCGAATATGTGTTTTTGAATGTGGAAAACGGCATGTATCTGTATCACGAGGATGAGACCATGCTGAATACGGAGACCTCTGACAACGGCTATCTGGAGATTCTAAGACGGATCAGGGAGGAGGGCTCCACACAGACCGGCACTTATTCCTATCAGGACGAAAACGGAGTGGACCAGCTTGTCGTCTATAAATACCTGAAGGACCGGAACTGGGTCTTCATGGTCCGGGATAATGTGGATGAGGTTTACGGAGAGGTGACGGATGTGCGAGTTACCGTTGGCATTCTCTGCGCAGTGGTCGAGGCGGTTATCATGCTTGTCACTCTTCTGATTCTTCACCGGGAGGGCAGGGAGCTTATGGCCATGGAAAATGCCATCGGCCGTCTTGGCAATCTGGAGCTTTCCGCGGACCGGGAGCTTGAATCCTTTTACGGAAGAAAGGATGAGATCGGCATGATCGCACTGACCATCCATAATTTGTGCGACTGTCTGCGCAAGACAATTGACGACATCGGCCGTATCCTCGGAGAGATGGCGGACGGCAATATTGCCGTGGATGTCACCATGAACGAATCCTACTATATCGGAGATTTCCGGGTTCTGTCCGAAAGCCTCAAAAGCATCCGCACCAATCTGACAGATGTCATGCGGGAAATTTCCCAGATAGCGAATCAGGTGGACAGCGGGGCCAATCAGGTGTCCGCCGGAGCCCAGGCTCTTTCCCAGGGAACTTCGCAGCAGAAGGTTTCCATCAACGGGCTTGTGTCGAATATCACCGACATTACCGCTCAGATTCAAAACAGCTCGATCCGCTGCGGCAACGCCAGCGATCTGGTTGACAGGGCCGCCGGCTATGCGTCCGAGGCCGACATAAAGATCGAGCAGCTGGTTACCGCAACAAGAAATATCGACCAGTCCTCGACCCAGATCATCAGTATCATAAAGACGATAGAGGATATCGCCTTTCAGACGAATATCCTGGCGCTGAACGCCTCCGTGGAGGCCGCCCATGCAGGTGAAGCCGGCAAGGGATTTGCCGTTGTATCAGACGAGGTCAGGAATCTGGCCGCAAAATCCACCGAGGCCGCGCACAACACAAGCAGTCTGATCAGCCGGTCGATTCAGGATGTAAAGACAGGCACGGAATCCACGGATCTTGTCCTCTCCGCAATGCAGGTCATCGATGAATGCATCCAGTCCATCAAAGCGCAGATGGATGAAATTGCCTTTGCAAGCACTCAGCAGTCGGAAATGATCACCTCCGTGGAAAACAGAATCAAGGAGGTCTCAAAGGTTATAGAGACCAACTCCGATGCCGCCGTGGAAAGCGCGGCGATCTCGAACGAATTGTCCGGCCAGGCAAGAACCCTGAATCAGCTGATCGGCCGGTTTCACATCGAGTAGGGCGAATTCCGCTCTAGGGCATCCGCCTTCCGGAAAGCTTATGAACCACACTCACAGCCGTCTCCTTCAGGAAATGGAATTCCTCTTTCCTGCAGTAGACGGCTGTGTAGATTATATTGGGAATTGTCAGGCAGAGCGCCGTTTTCAGCACAAAGCCCCCAGGTCCCTCCCCTGTCAGCCTGCAAAGAAGGCCGGTAAGTCCTCCTGCTGCCGCAGTCACCAGCACATGGGACAGATATCCCAGGAAATACTCTCCCGCTCCCTGCTTCAGTCCATAGCGGTACAGTCCCAGAGGCTCGATCCAGAAGGGGAACGCCATGGTACTGATCAGCGTACCCGCCATCACGCCAAATATTCCCCATTTCTGTGCCAGAAAAACTGATACCGCCAGATTCGTCAGCGCTTCCAGAACGGATTTGTAACGTTCGTCCCAGAACAGTCCCATAACGCTCCTGGTGTTAGCCACCGGGATTCTCATACTTCCCACATAAAAATTCACCACGATAAGCACAACCACGGGTCCGGGAAGCAGATACCCGCTTCCAAGCCACAGGTCAATAAACGGATCGTAGAGCCAGAGCAGACAGATGCTGAGCCATCCGAACAGCCACTTTGCAAAGAAATTCAGCCGTCGGAACGCCCTTTGCCGCTCCGTGGCGCTCTCCGTGGCGTTCAGATTTCCGAGCGCCGGAGTGATCGCGCCAAACAATGCGTTGATCATGGTATTCACAAATCCCCGGATCATGGTATAGTTTGAGTATAGTCCGGCCGTGACAACGCCCACGAACTTTGAGATCAGGATATTATCCGTGCCAAAGACCACCGCCGCTCCCATACGATTGAGGAACATGGCACTCACATTGCGTCGGATATCCTGTTTTATTTCCTGCGGCAGGGCGCATGCCTCCTTCTGCCGCAGATAGGGGTAAAGCCTGTCCGTTTTTGCGGAAATCACAATGTTCTGCGCCGCAGTCGCGCCGATTGCAAGGTACAGATAATACAGATAGTTTCCTGTCAGAAAAAGGACGGCGATCTGCGCACCCGTAAAAAGCAGCGTCACAAACGCCCTGATCATGGCATCGATATATTTTTTCTGATATACAAACAGAAGCGTTGATTTATAGGAGAAAAGATAAGACACGCTGACATTCACCACGTTCAGGATATAGATCAGCGGAATATTCGGTATGTTCTCAGGCATCTTCCTGACAAAGAAATCAAGAAACGGCGTAAGGCTCACACCCGCCGCAAGGACAGTCAGCGCCACGATCCGATAGACTCTGCCGTACAGACGAACCAGCGCATTGATCAGCTTCTCATCCCCCCGGGCGGCCGGACGGTAGAGGCTGTAGGTGATGGATACGCCAAATCCCAGCTCTGCCAGGGCCAGAACAGAAAGAATATCGGTGAACAGCCCGTTGATGCCCAGATACTCTTTTCCCAGAAGCACAACGAATGCCCGCCTGGATGCAAACTTAAGCAAAGCCAGGATCAGCTCGCCGGCTACCGTGAATTTGAAGTTTTTCACAACAGATTCCGTCCTGTCCATCAGTTCCGCTCCTTGATGCTCTTATAGAGTACAGCGAAAGCCCGGAAGAGAGTCTGGCCTGAGTATAACATGATCTCTGCGGCCGCGCTCTTTTTAGAGGGGCAGAGCATCAGCGCGTCCAGGCTGAAATGACATCTGACATGATCACGGAACCTTTTGAGATATCCCGAAAGCTCCCTTCCCTTCATGCCTCCCTCCACCGCCTGCATGGCCAGGCGCACAGCCGTATCCAACGCGATCTGCCCAAAGCCCGCCGCCGTCTCCGGAAAGCGTCCCGGCACCTCCCCGCAGATAAAATCAAGGACAGACAGCACCGTGCATCTCTTTTCATCCACGCCGTTGTTAATCAGGCTTGTGTCCCTGTAGACATAATGGTACAGCCGCTCCGGAGCATATCCTGCCCGCTCTACATTCTCCAATATCTCATAGAAAAAAAGAAGATCCTCACAGCATACGGCCCTCCTGTCAAAGGGATGCTCTCTCACCACATCCACGGGGTAGAGCTTCCCCCAGGCCGTCCACAGAAAGGGACTTCTTCCGGCCAGGCAGCGGACCAGCTCCTGTCTGGAGAGGATGCAGGCAGGCATATCTCCCTCCGCCAGCCCGTCAGCTGCGCAGATACTGATCTCGGCTCCGCTCTTCGCCAGACAATCATAGAGCCGCTCTAACAGCTCCGGCTCCACATAGTCATCCGAATCAACAAAGGACACATATTTTCCCTTTGCTCTCCTGACACCCTCGTTTCTGGCCGCGGAAAGCCCCTGGTTTTCCGGCAGGTGTATCACCTGAATCCTGTCGTCCCGGGCCCTGTGCACATCGCATACAGCGCCGCCCCCGTCCGTGGAAGCATCGTCCACAACAAGGATTTCCATATTGGGCCAGGTCTGCGCTTCCAGGGAGGCCAGACATCTGTCAAGATACGGCTCCACATTATATACCGGCACAATCACGCTGATTAAGGGTTTTTCCTTATCCATATCAAGAGCCTCCAAAGGGTTTGAGACATCGATACCAGAATTCGGTAATCCCCCAGAAAGCCAGGGCGCTCACATACAGGGCCAGCACCGCCGCCCTATCCTTTCGCTCCCCGAACAGCCCCAGGGCTTTGGGGTCAAAGTGAAGTCTGGTATTCTCCCTCAGCTTTTTCAGATACCGGAGGGGCCTTCCTCCCGACGTTCCCGTCTTCACAGCCGAGATAGCCAGGCGCAGATTCACATCAAGAGCCAGATGGCGGAAAAAGAGCAGCGTCTCCGGAAAGTTCTCCGCCGCATCCCTGCAGATAAAATCATTGACGGCCAGGGCCGTCATTTTCCGCTCACTCACTCTGCCGTGAACCTGACTGCCCTCCCGGTCCACATAATGATACATGGGCGTCGGAAAATAACTCACTTTCTGAATGCGCCCGAAAAGACGGTACAGGAAAAGAAGATCCTCGCTGTAAAAAATATCCTCGTCAAAAGGACACAGTCTGACAGGCTCTGCAGCGTACAGCTTTCCCCAGGGTACCAGATTAAAGGGCCGGCTCTGCGACAGCGCTCTCATAGCCTGCTCCCTGTCAAAAACACCGGCGCTTCCTCCCCTCAGCCTGATGCCGTCGGCCCCGCAGACGCTGATATCCGCATGGTTTTCCATCAGATTGTCATATAATCTTCTGATCATGTCACTGTCTATGTAGTCGTCCGCATCCACAAAGGAGAGAAACTCTCCCTTAGCCCTTCGGATCCCCTCGTTTCTTGCCGCCGAGGGCCCCCGGTTTGCGGGAAAATGCACCACATCCACCCGCCCGTCGGCAGAGGCGGCGGCATCGCAGATTCCGCCGCTTCCATCCAGGGAGCAGTCATCCACAAGAATAATATCCAGATTTTCCCATGTCTGCCTTCTTATAGAATCCAGACAGTCTTCCAGATACTGCTCCGCATTGTACACAGGCACCACCACACTGATCAATGGCTCTTGCCGTTTCATTCCATGTTCCTCCTACTGCATCAGCTGTCTGTAATACTGTGCCAGATTCCGGTGCATCCTCTGAATGCCAAACAGCTCTTCCGCTCTCTCCCTGTTCTTTTGGGCCATACTAAGGAGCAGCCCTCTGTCGCTGCTGCAGCGGAGCAGACTCTCCGCCAGGGCAGGGACATCCCCCGGCTTTATGAGGATACCGTTCTCCCCGGTGACCGCCTCGGGAATTCCTCCGACCGTTGTGCTTATGATCGCCTTGCCGGCCGCCATTCCCTCCAGAACGGACATGGGAAGCCCCTCGTGATAGGAAGGGAGCACCACCGTTGCGGCTTTTTGAAGAAGCGCAAGCTTTTCCTTCCGGCCAATCCATCCGGTCACGGTAATATGTTCTTCCAGTCCTCTCCCGGCAACCAGGGCGCGCACCTTTTCCACCTCTCCGTCTCCCGCAAGGCATACCTTAAGCCTTGGGTTCTGCCGGAGGGCAAGCTCCACCGCATCTATGAGATCATAGGTTCCCTTCCGCTCTCCCATGCGCCCCAGCATCAGAAAGGAGTTCCGGTGCTCCCAGTTATCCGTGACAGCACCCTCCAGCTCCGCAAGATCCACGCCGTTGCACAGTATCCGGCAGGTATCAATCGGAAAGCGGGATTCCAGTTCCTTTTTCCAGCTCTCCGACAGGGCGAGAACCAGATCCGCCTGACAAAAAAGGTCATCCGCAATCTGTTTTCTCCTTCCTTCAAGAGAATCGTAAAAGTCCAGATACTCTGCGCCGTGAATATGCACAACAGCCTTTTTTCCCGCCCTTTTCACGGTTTTCAGGTAAAAGCTTTTTCGAAAGGTGCTGCCTCTTTCCGCAACATGGATATGGAACAGATCATATTTTTCAAAGCACCACTGAAAACGGAAATATGCCCAGGCGCTGTAAAACAGCCGCAGCGGCAGACTCCCGTCTATGTAAGAGGGAAAGCTGTGGATCTCAAATTCACGTCCCAGAAGCCCGCTTTCCCGGATTCCCCGGATGACAGCAGCCATCCCGCCCGGAGCCTTTGTCTCACTTGGCCCGATCATTAAAACCTTCATCTTCCGCCTCCGAATATCGTCCAAATATCCTCGTCAATGGAAGCTATGAACGCTTCCGTGTTGGACTGCCAGGTGTCAAACCGATGAGTCCGGATGCCCTTAAGCAGCTCCGGAAGTTTTTCCACATCCGTGCAGGCATAAACCAGATTCAACTCATGGAACCGTTCCAGCAGCTGGAGCTGATGGTCGTCCACATGCTCCCCGTATCTGGCAAGCCTGGGAACGACGATCGCTTTCTTTCCCCTCTTTACGGCATCCACGATCGTGCCCGTGCCGCCGTGGGTGATAAGTACGCTGCATTTTTCCACCATCTGCGCGAATTTATCCCTGTCGTAAAAGGCCTGGTGGCGGCAGTTACAGGGAACGAAATCGCTTGCTCCCGTCTGCACGCAGACCCCTTCCTTTATGGAGCCGTCCGCAGCCATCTGGTCCACCTTTTTGAGCAGACGGTTAAATTGAAACTTCTGGGAGCCGACTGTCACAAATATCATTTTATACCCCTGCCTTTCCCGCCAGATTCCACTCAGTAAATTCCGCCCCTGTATACGGCATCCGGATACCCCTCTAAGAGCTCCGGCCACTGGACATAAAACCGGTCCGCAAAGCGATAGAGCAGATTTCCGGTCCGGGTAGGGCTTGTGACCTTGGCGAAGGATTCGATATAGATCAGCCTTTTTCCGAATACCTTGCACAGAATGCACAGCGGTATTGTGGCCAGGACACCGGTGCTGATCACGACATCAGGCCTTTCCAGCAGACATATTTTGAGGGAGAGAAACGAATTCACAATCAGTCTGGGAAGGCAGGTTATTTCCAGACGGTTCACCTGCATCAGATAGTAACACTTAATTCCCTCTATCGCCGTCTTAAAGGCCGTTTTCTCCGTGACCACAATACTGTCGTACCGCTCCATAAGGGGCCGCAGCATCAGAAGCTCATCCAGATGCCCTCCCGAGGATGCGGCGAAGCAGAGCTTTGGTTTCTTGTTTTTCAAAACGGATCATCTCCTGATTTATGGATTACTTTTCGGGAAGCGCATCCCTCTTCGACCGGCAGCGCTCCATTCCTGACAGCGCTTGTCAAATGCCGCATCCGCCTGTGCGTCCAGACTACAGGCCATGGGAACCACGGCGCACGCTATGGTCGTGTAGAAATAGTAGATCGTGTTGTCCGTCGCATAAAGAACAAAGCAGTAGATACACACTCCGAGAAACAGGCAGCCCGCATCCTTTCCCCCCTGCCGGAACCAGTACCGGAGCCGCAGCATCAGATAGCTCCAGAGCCAGAGCCAGTATCCCACAAAGCCGATGTTCAGGTACATGCGCAGGAAGTCGTTATGGATCGGCATGAGCGTTCTCTGGGGAATCTTGTATTCCACTCCCGAGGCCCAGTCCACAAACCGCTCGAATCCCGTTCCCCTCCCCATATAAGTGATACTTATGTCATAGTAGCGCTCCATATTTGTGAACATGGCCACCCGTCCCATGGTATTGATCCCCAGATGCTCCTCTATGTAGGGAAAAAGGTCGCCCCTGATTGCCACAATATACAGAAAGCTTGCGGCCATCATACCAACGCCGATACACAGCGCCGTCTGCCTTGAGGCTTTTTCCGGCAGAAGTCTCACAATCACCGCCGTTATGAACCCAAGCCCTACGGCCGGAATGGCGATCCGTTTCAGTCCGGCAAGGAACAGGAAGGAGGAGACCAGCAGCCAGAGCAGGGGATGCCGCACTTCCTTTCCGTTCAGAAGCACATAGAGCAGAAAAGGCCCGAAGGCAAATGTCAGATCGTTAATCTCAAGCTGCTGCACCAATGGTCCGTTTTCCGCACTGAAGGTTATCAGTAATGTATAGAACTCCTGGAGGAAGGCCAAAATCCCTCCCTGTACCATCACCCCGATTACCAGAAGCGAATTGGCCAGGCACATGGCCCCAAGACAGTACCACGCTCCCCTGCCCCCGAAAAGATACAAAGTGGCAACGGCCACGCATACCGCCAGAAGCTGTGAGACAATCATGCTCACGCCGTTGGTGATCGCGGCACCCTCCACCACGGAAACCACCCAGATGACCGAGGAGAAAAAAAGGGGAAGCAGACAGGGAAGCATCTGTACCATGGTATGACGCGCCAGGACAATGGTGCGTCCCGGGCGCGCAGTTACTATAAAGTTTAAAAGTGCGAGAAACAGGATCCCCAGCGCACAGGGATTCTTAAGGCTGAGCTCTATTCCTCCAACCAGAAAATATGTATCCTGCCAAAAGAACATGGCTGTTGCCAATATCATGTAAATGACCGCGACCAAGCTTAGCCCCTCCTTTTCATCAGACGGCATCCGCCTGCGCTTTCGCCGTCTTCTCTGCCCTTTTACCGCCCACCCGCTTCATTGCGGTAGAGAGAAGCTCCCGGATATAGTAGCATTTTTCCTCGCCCGCACAGGCAAATCCGCTCTGCAGCTCGATAAAATAACCACATTCCTTCGCCTTTTCCGTAAGGACGACGCTGATCTGGAACATGGCAGCATTCACCTGCTCCTTTTCCAGGTTCTCCGCAAAGATCAGATACTGGCCCGCACCGTTATTACCCACAAACATCTTGTCTGAGGGAACGAATACAGAGGTGAGGATCTCCACAAAATCCTTGATCAGCTGATCGCCGGCCTCCCGTCCCAGTCGCGCGTTTTCCATCTGAAGATTGACAAGCTTGAACACAATACACGCAAAGCTTTCCGGAATGGGGCGTCTTTCCCGGATTGCAATAAACTGATCGCATTTTGCCCGGTTGGGAAGACCGTCCACCTTGCTTGTAAAAGCATAGTATTCAATGAAATCTTCAATTCTTCCAAAGAGCGCCGCACCGGCACAGCCCAGCACCCCAAAGATGATCACGATCAGGATCGTGAAAATCATAATCGGGAATCTCTCCGTGACTCTCACGCTGGAAAGCATCACGATATTCTGTGCACCGAGATACTCGTTGTACTCATCATTTGTCTCGTAATAAATAATCTGCAGAGCATTGATCTTTTCCGCCAGATGGCTGATTTCCTCCTGGATCCTGCTCTGTGCTTCCTCGGACGAAACCGCCGCCCGTCCGAACACGCTGATAATATAGTCGTTATATTCCTTCTCGACCAGATTCTGTTCAAAGAGTGTGCGGTCCTCAATATACTTCATCAGCAGCTGGTCATATTCCGCCGTCCGGTCCACAGGGTTCCAGTTCCCGTCCTCATCCCGGTTCCAGTCATCATAAACATGGGGCAGAACATTGTTCTGCAGGGAGTCGAATCTGTCCTCCTCGTTCAGGTCGGATTCGGAAAGAGCCGCGGAACCGGAATTGAATTCCCCCATAGCGTTTTCATAGGAGGTGATGATTCCCCGGATCCGTTCAATCTCGAAGGATGCCGCACTGTTGGAAATTTCCAGATTATTGTTCCGGTTCTTATATTTGTCCAAAAGCAGGTCCCTGTCCTTGGTGATCCGTCCCTCAAGGATCTCGGAGAGCAGCTGTCTGACCTCCACCTCCCTGATAAACTCAAATTCGTCCAGAAGATCCTGAAAGCCGTAGCCCGTTCTGCTGGAACGGAATTCTTCGTTCCATTCCACCTTGTCCGTAAGATGCTCCGTGATATTGTCGAGAGTCGTGTCCATAACCTCGGCCATCTCCAGATAATCATAGCCCTTGGTGGTGATGTCACTGACCGGGTTGGCCGCCAGGGAGGTATTGACATGGTTTTTTCCATAGTAGCTGGCATATTCCTGAAGGATCTGATTGAGAACCTTTCGGGGATATTCCTTGCCGTTTCCCACGCCGCAGTTAAAGGAAATCACATACCGGGTGGGCTTGATCTCATAGTCCTTCTCCCCGTTGTCCAGCTTGGCCTGCTGAACCAGAAGATCCTCCTGCGTGATCACCGGCTCCACATGAATGTTCATGCGGATGCCGTCCGCAGTCGCTTCCGTGTAATCTATGCCAAGCTCCTTCATCGCCTGGCTCACAAGATTTGTGGCATAAATTTCCGTGGTGTCGATGTCGCTTCCGTCCGGCGAAAGTCCCTCGGCAGCCCGGGAACCGGTATACTCAATCACCGTGACCGCAGTATATTGCTGAATATAAAGTTGTGCCGCCAGAAAAAACGCAATACCTGCCAGAATGGAAAAAGCGATAATCATAGTGCGGTACTTTTTCAGATAGCGGAATACATCCAGTTCTTTCATTTGTCAGCTTCCTCCTTCTTCTGTTTTCTTTCTGCCTTCCTTTCCCTGCGTATGGCCACACGGCCCTCGCGCTTTTCTCTGTAATAGGGCTCCAGTATGATAAGCCCGCTCATGACAACAGTAAAGAGAAACGTAAGAAGCATCGCCTTCACCGCTCCGGCCGCCATGGACGGCGAGGAGAAGCTCACCTGGATATACCCGTCCCTTTTTTCCCTCACATAGGCATCGCACAGCTTTCTGCTCTGGGAAGCCAGGTTCACAAGCTCCGCCTTGAGCTCCCCGATCCGCTCATCCGCCCGGGCATAGACATCAGGCGAGGCATGGGAGATGCCGACCTGTCCGTTGGCATAGCTGTTATGCTCTATCTTCTCCACCAGCTCCGTCGCCTCCTCCAGAAGCTCCTTTGCCTCCTCCGCAAAATAATCCACGCCCACCTTTGTTCGTGACATGTAAAATTCCTGTTCGGTGTCATAGGTCGGAATCAACACGAAACGGGTCATAAAGGCATCGTACATATCAATGGCCTCTATGCGCACGTCATGAGCCGCCATATCCTTCTTTCTTTCCGTATCCAGAAGCCGGTTTACATACTGCATCCTCGACTGATAGGTATTCCTGTTTGCGGAGAGCCCGTTTTCAAGAACAAAGGCCTCGTAGCGTTCCAGCTCGATCTCGATAAAGTTGTCGATCTTTTTACTCAGGGACGCAAAGGTCTCCTCGCTTCCCGGGGCGCGGAAGCTGCTGCTCTCGCTGCTGTAGCCGGGAAGATAATTTTTCAGCTTGTTTGCCTGCATCTGCAGATAATTCTTTACATCCAGATACTCCATCCCTTCCAGCTCGTCAAAGGACAGATCCAGCACGTCATCATTCTCCGCATAGCCCCTCGTAAACTCCTCCCAGTACACATCCGCCAGAAAGCCCAGAACCTCCTGAGGCTTTGTGCCGTACAAAGACACCTTTTCCGAGCAGTGAATCCAGTATTCTGTGGATATCTTCATATCTGACTCCTGAGTGGTATCCAGTTTCTCCGCATCCAGCGGGGTAGATATGGTGAGAAAGCCGGCCAGCTCCTCCGCGCTCATGGACAGAGAGCCTCTTTCAATCACCTTCTCAAGAACCTGTCTCTGAAGAATATTTGACTCATTGAACCTGGTGGAATTAGGATTCTGTCCCCGTGCCGCCTCCTCATAGTTGAAGGCCATCAGCATATCCGGCGACCAGGCCCAGGCGGACATCTGCGCCGCATAACAGACTGCGAAAAAGACAATTCCACACACCGCAAGCCGTCTTCTTTTCCCAACCAGACCCGCAAGCCCTCCCTTCAGCCCAAAGGCGGGAAGCTTCGACTTTACCATGAAAAACCGGCACCCCAGAGTTATGTATAAAAGAAACAGACAACACGTCAGAATCGGGACAATCAAATTTACCAGAATCATATTATCTTCACTCCTTATTTGGAAATTCTGCTTCCTGCCGGCCGTTCACGTCAATGACAGCCAGTTCAGGTCTGTTGTTAATGCGGGGAAAGCCGCTGTGATCCTCCATCCCTCTCGACACAAAGACCGTACTGTGGGGCAGACGGTACATCCCTCCGCTGTATTTCGGAAAAAGCCCGGTATCTCCGTGATACAGTCCGCCAACGAAAGGAAGCCTCACCAGACCGCCGTGATAGTGGCCGCAGATGCCGAGATCAATTTGCGCATCCGACAGCGCCTCATAGTAAAGGCTGGGATAATGGGCGATCAGCAGCTTGAAATCATCGCTCTTCTCATATTCCTCTATGAATTGCGCACCGTACTCTTCATACCCTTCCGGAGCCGTGGTGAGACCGCCGATAAGAAAAGTCGTCTTGTGAACCGTCACCTCTTCCGCCCGGTTCACCAGGACATGAACGCCCTTTTCCACAAGCAGGCTCTCCAGGGGGCTTCCCTTCTCATAGAACAGATGATTCTCATGATTCCCCGGCCCATAGTAAACAGGCGCAATCTTCATCAGGCTCTCGCACAGGCTCAGTATGATATCAAGATTATCCTCATAGGCATTGACCATGTCCCCCGCCATGATGATCAGATCAGGCTTCAGATCCGCAGTCCGCACTATAAGCTCCTCGTTGCCCGTGCCGAATTCCCGGTTATGTAAATCTGACAAAACCACTATGCGGGTATTTGCAGAGCCCGTAATCTTTGGTGAGTAGAGATGGTAATAGGTGACTTCCAGCTCATCCGATCCCACGTACCGTCCAATGAAAAAAATTCCCGCAAAAGCAAGGAGCACAAACAAAATTCCCGCCATGCGCCGCTTCCACATATTTTATCCTCCCTGTAACCTTTTATAAATTTATGATATTGTAGACAGAATCAATATTCTGACCACCATATTTGGAAGTAATATGTAATATTTTCCCAATTTTACGCAATAATTCTTTTTTTCTCTGTCTGAAGGCATATAAAACGGCGAAAAAAAATAAGGACGCAGTAAAAACCTTTACGTCCTTATTTTCTAATGCTCGAATTCACAGAATCATATTGAAATTCCGGAATTGTATGTGATATAATATGTAATGTCTTATTTCATAATGGACAGAATATTGATTCCGTCATATCACCAGACTCATCTGTTCCAGGTTTTTCACATGTTCCTCCCCGGCAGTAAGTAAATAAATACGGGTAGTTTCCACGGAGCTGTGTCCCAGCACGTCGGCAAGCTTCACGATGTCCTTGCAGATTCCATAATAGGAAGTGGCGAACAGATGCCGCAGATTATGGGGAAATACCTTGGAGCTCTCCACGTCCGCTTTTTTGCACAGCTCCTTCATCTCCCTCCAGATCTGCCGTCTTGAAAGGCTTCCGCCTCCCTTGGTCAGAAAAATTTCTCCGGAATTGATTTCCTGCTCCTGCGCATACTTAAGCAGCTTGCGGCAAAGCTTTCCCGGCAGAAGAATCACCCGGATCTTTCCCTTGAGAACCACCTCCGTCCGTCCCCTCTGTGCCGCCTCCCTCGTGATATAGGCAAGCTCGCTGACCCTTATTCCGGTAGAGCAGATCGTCTCCATCAGAAGGGCCAGACGCTCCTTTCCCGCGCCTCTTGCCGTGCGCAGCAGTCTCTCATATTCCTCCTTCGTCAGCTCCATGGAGGGCTTTCGGAACATCTGCCGCTGAATCCGCAGGAATTTTACCTTGCACTGTTCCCAGCCCATAAATGAAAAAAAGCTGTTCAGGGCAGAAAGCTTTGCATTTACCGTTGCGGGAACGTACCCTTGCTTCTGCAGATAATCCTTCCACTCAATAGCCGCCTCCTTTGTGACAGCCCTCTCTCCCATCCAGCTGCGAAAGAAACGTATCTCCCTCAGATATTTCTCGATTGTGGCCTTCTCACGCTCCTCGCTCTTCAAAAAGACGCTGAACCTCATAATTTCCTTTTCCGTAATCACGCAATCATTCATATTCGTTCCTCCATAAGATAATCTCAAAAACTATATTATCTTATTTGTCTCCAGACAGGACGAAAAATATGAAAATTTTTTATCTTTTTTTCAGAGCTCCCTGTCATTGGCCTTAGGCGGCTTCCTCCCGTATCCGGTAATTACCGCCACTATCAGGATCACCAGCATGCAGATCGAATAATAATTCACGAAAGGAATCGAGGCGGGTGCCACTGCGGCCCCTTCCCCGAACTGGGAGGAGAGCTGGGCCGGAATCACGCAGTGCACCGTCCACGGGGCCAGGAAGCAGAAGACGCAGCCCGCGCAGTCCATCAGATTCGCCCGGCGGTACCGGTTCACCCCCGTCTTTTCTCCGATCTCATTGATAAGATCCCCAAGCGCCACGATAGCCACGGAAATCACGCCTGTGACCATGCTCAGGATACCCACCGAGAGAATAATGGTTCCCTCGCTGCCACGCTCCCTTCTGGCAAAACGCTCCAAAAGCCCTCTCACATCCTCAAACAGGCCTC
>CAJUIO010000042.1:2919-28859 GCA_910586025.1 uncultured Lachnospiraceae bacterium | reverse complement strand
CCGCCCGTTTTTCCTTTCGCAATCACCTAGTAATTAAAATATTGTAACAGGGCCTTTTAATCATAGTCAACAACAATAAAGTGTGAGAAATGGTGTCTGCCTTGTAATATCTACAGTTGATACTTCCTCCTGAATCAATTCTGTCTCCTTCTCCAGATTCCCGGCACCATAACACTCTTTTGTACAAGTTTCTTCTACAGTTTCTATCATGCCTTTTTCCTCCATACATAATAAATTTAATGTAGCATAAGTTTTATCATAACCGTTATAATTTCGGCACAAAAGTCATTTTTTTGACCGTAAACAGCATGAATTCTGTCTCTACAGATACATGGTAATATCGATCACAAACTTTTCTTCCCTGTAATCCCACTCAAAGGAACCGTTATATTTCGAAATCACATACTGGATACTCCACATCCCAAACCCGTGCATTTCATCTGGGTTTTTCCAGGTTGCAAGCCCCGTCCTTCTGACAGCGGCAGGACAGCTGTTCTCCATATGAATGACAATAATATTCCCTGTCAGATGCATATGAAATCTGATCTCTCTTTCTCCGGCATATCTTTCGCAGCCCTCTATGGCGTTATCCCACAGATTCCCCAGCAAAGCCGTCCAGTCCATATCCTTCTGTGCGTCTTCTCCCCTGGGCAGTCCTCCGCAGTCCACGGACACGGTAGCTCCACGACTCCTCGCACGATCCGACTTTTCAGAGATCAGATAATCGACCAGCCGGTTTCCTGTATACTCCCTAGCGCTGCCAAACGACTCATATAACTGGTCCACATAGCTTTCCAGCCGCTCCGTCTGCCCATCCTTAGCCATCCTGTGTATTGCCAACAGATGGTTTTTCATATCATGAAAGAGACGCTCCTTTTCAAGTCTGCGCAATGTAATGTTTTCATAGGCCTGCGCATAGAGCTTCTTCTGCATTTCCAGCAATTCTGATATACTCGTTTTCATACTGTAAATAGAAAAAACAATCAGGCTAAAACTAAAGAGCAGGCTGATGAAAAAAAATATTTTTACAATGGACCACGCCAATTGTTGCTTTCCTGGTTCCAAAACGATATCACAGGCAAACAAGAGCATATGTTCAAAAAGTGGGATGCAATATATCCGTTTTTCAAACAGAAAAAAGACAAATTTATCTTTTATTGAAAATATGAAAAACAGTATTGCTATAACAACACATCTTGTAAACAAATATATAATAATTCTGTCAATTTTAAGGCGATTCAATTGTTCCAGCATAAAATTCGGATTGCTCACATAATATCCCACAAAAATACCCGTCAGCAAATCCAGACAGTAGATCGTCTCATAATAAAATGCTGTCATGACAAGATATCGCCTCTTACACCCGAACCGCAAGAAGCAGATCAGCGTGCAAAGAATAATGCAGAGTATCAGATAATACCGCGAATACATCGCTATATTCCGCTGGAAAATGGTCAGCGCCGTAACCAAAACCACCCCGACGGCGGATCCGATCCTTCTAACCAATCCTCTGTCCTTTTCCGGATAAATCAGTCCGACCCACAGAAAGGAACCCACTATTTCAATCGCTGTTATAAGCGCCTGTAATCCTTGCAACATAGCTATATCCTTCCGCTGTAATAGGAATGTATTTTATCCCTCACCTCTGACGATAGGATCTTTCCGATCGGTATCCTTCTGCCATTTGTAAGCTCGATCTCTCTGAGTTCAAACTTCCTTATCTTCTCTATGTTAACGACGTGCCCTCTCTCCACCTGGATAAACTGGTTCTTTCCCGCTAATTCCTTCTGCACCTGCCTCAGCGGCTTTCGCACACGCACCTGTCTGTCCTCCAGCACAAAGACCGTATATTTCTCTTCCTTATGAATATAAAGGATATGGCTGAGCGGTATTTTCTCAAAAAAGGTGGAAGCCTCTACCAGATAATAGTCATTCTCCAGTCTCTCAAATGCCTTTTCAATCTTCTTCCGCACCCTTTTCCACTCTTCCTCAAACCGCTCTTTAATGATATAATCAAACGCCTCCACCTGGTACCCGCATACCGCATATTTGGAATACGCAGTCAAAAATACGAGAAGCATATAGGGATCCAGCCTGCGGATTTCGCCCGCAAGCGCAAGCCCGCTCTTACCCGGCATTTCTATGTCGGACAGGCACAGGTCATATTCCTTTCCGTTTTGCAGCTCGTCCAGAAACAGCCCGGGATCCTCGTATATGTCTGCCCAAATGGTATCTCTCCATTTGCTGGCCGTGATCACTTTTCGGATTCCCTCTGCATAATCTCTGTCGTCATCAACTATGGCAATTTTTTTCATAGCTGCTTCTCCTCCCGGGGATATCTTAGCATATTTTTGGTTTTACGACCATTCCTTTCGAATTTATATGGTGTGCGGACAGCATACTCTACAAATCATATGGGAAAAAAATGCTTTCAAATTAATTTTTCCAAAAATATGAATAGTATTTCCTTTTTAGCGTATATTTTATAAAACACTACAGAAAGACTAATTGACATTTCGGTAATAGTTTTGTATATTAACTGTAGTGGTTGTGCTGTGGAAACTCGAGATGCCCACAGCCCAGGGAGTTCATGCGTGGACTCCCTTTTTACTACCAGCAAGAAAACAGGAGAAGTACCGTTATGCCAAAAAAATTCTTAACCTACGAGCAGCAATTGTATAAATTGCAAAACGAAAAGAAACTTGTGATTTCAAATTTGGTATATGCCGAGGAAGTCTTGGAAAAATTAAGTTACTATTCCTTAATCGGCGGGTATAAAACGCTCTTTAAACATCCTGCATCTGATAAATTTGTTTATGGTGTAACATTTGAGGAAATAGTTACATTTTATTATTTTGACGAGGAATTGATAATTTTGTTTTTGAAATATATTCTTCATGTGGAACGCCATATAAAATCTATGATTTCGTATTATTTCTGTGAAAAATATGGTGACAATCAATCCGCATATCTGGATGAATGCAATTATAATCCGTCAAAGAAAAGCGCAAAAGAAGTAAAAAGGTTGATAAATTCACTTGCTAAATCTATTTCTATACCGAGTAATTATATTTACATCACCCACCATGCAAAGACATACGGTAACGTGCCGCTTTGGGTAGCGATGAATGCCTTTACCTTCGGACAGGTTTCTAAAATGTACCAATATGCTTCCACAGATATTAGAACTAAAATCAGCAAACGCTTCCGTGGAATAACAGAAAAACAATTACATCAAATGATTACAATTATTGCCAGATGCCGTAATATATGTGCCCACGGAGAACGCCTATATTCATTCAAAATTCGCAAAACCATTCCCGATACATCACTTCACGAAAAGTTGAAAATTACCAGAAAAAATGGACAGTATATAAGTGGTAAAAGTGATTTGTTTGCTGTCGTGATTGCGCTTCGATATCTGATTGGGAACGAAGATTTCAAAATATTCAAACGGAATCTTCTGCATTTAGTAAATGATACACTAAAAAAATGTCCGCATATTTCAAGGGAACAGCTGTTGAACAATATGGGCTTTCCTAAGAACTGGAGCAAAATGCTAAAGTACAAATTATTTTAACGGATTACTGCCGGTTCCCTACACTCCCCGCACTCTCCCTGACCACCATCCGTCCTTCCACGATCGTGATTCCTCTCCTGTAATCCTCCCCTGAGATCTTCCCCGTCAGACCCTCGATAGCCTTCTCCGCCATCTTATCCATATCCACCCGATAGGTGGTGATTCCCTTGCTGCAGATTCCCGGAAAAATATAGTCGTCAAAGCCCACCACGGAGATATCCTCCGGTACGCGGTATCCGGCCGCTTCCAGCTGATTGATCAAGATACCCGCTGTGAGGTCGCAGTTGCAGACAAAGGCCGTGGGCATCCGCTCCGGAAGCAAAAAGGCAAAGCGATCCCCCCTCTGGCCGCTTTCCAGATCCCGGTCGTCCAGCACCCACTCGTCCCTCACCTTCTGACCGTGCTCCAGCAGCGCCTTGGCATAGCCAAAGTACCGGTCCGTGATACTTCTCGAATAAAGCAGAGTCCCCACGTAAGCGATATCCGTATGCCCCAGATCAAAAAGATAATCGGTAAGCCTGTACATCCCGTAAAAATTGTCGCTGATCACACAGTCCCACTCCTGCTTCCTGTCATAGAAGTCCAGGCAGACAAAGGGAATGTCAATATTCTCCTCCACCATGCTCATATAATCTTCCTTCAAAAGTCCCAGGATGATCAGGCCGTCCGCCTTGCGCTCCCGCAGGAGCTTTGGCATTTCCAGCTCCTGCTCCGCACAGACGGAGAGCACCTCCAGCATGGTAAAGCATTCCTTCTCAACAGCCTTCACCGCAACTGTCTGATACAGCTGCCAGTAAAAGGACTGCTGCTGGTCAAAATAACGCTCGGAGAGCAGCACCCCGATATTATAGCTCTTTGCTTCCTTCTGTTTTTTTGCCTCTGTGGGAGAGACATAGCCCATCTCCCCGGCCAGCTTCTTGATTCTCTCCCGCAGCTCATTTCCAACGCCCTTCTGATCTGACAGCGCCTTTGAAACCGTCACTGTGCTCACATTCAGGGCGCTGGCAATATCAGCAAGCTTTACCGCCTTTGACATTCCCCACGCCTCCTGTTCTCCTTAACACTCCGTAAGATGAATCAGCCTTCCCCGGAAATCTCCCTCCGGATTCGGAATATTGATCCCGGCCTTCATGAGAAGCTCACCCAGGTAAGTACTCTCCTCGCCCTCGATCCGGTAGGTCTTTTCCGGATCAAGGCCCTTAAGCCGTATCCTTCTGCTGTGATAATTGGGGCGGTTCAACACCTGGATAAAGGTATAGAGAGCCTCGGCCTTGTCTTTGCTCACCACGCCCCAGCAGTCAAAATAATGATTCTCCGCATACGAAGCAATCCTGTAATAATCTCCCTCTCTCACCAGATCGTTGTACTTGTGGTACATGGCAGTCTGCTCCGGAATCTGCCGTCTGTCCTCCTCCGGAATCCTCGTCACATCCAGCTCGTAGCCGAAGGTTCCTGCAAGAGCCACATAGCCTCTGGTCTCAAAGGGAACCGTGCGGTGAAGCACGTGGTTGGGGCAGTCGGACACATGGGCCCCCATGGTTGAAAGCGGGTAAATGAGAGCCGTGCCCTCCTGAATCTTCAGCCTCTCCACGGCATCCGTATCGTCCGAGCACCAGATCTGGGGACTGTAGAAGAGCATACCCGGATCAAAACGCGCTCCGCCGCCGGAGCAGTTTTCCAGAAGCAGATGAGGAAATTCTTTGGTCAGCCTTTCCTGCATCTCATAGACCCCCAGCACATACCTGTGATAAAACTCGCCCATCTGGTCAGCCGGAAGTGTGGCGGAGCCGATGTCGGAGAGCGGCCGGTTCATATCCCACTTCACATACTCGATGTTTGCGCCACGGAGAACCTTTGCCACGCTCTCGTACACATGATCCCGCACCTCTTTTCTGGTGAGATCCAGCACGTACTGATTTCTCGCAAGGCCCGGCTCCCTTCCGGAAATGGCGATGGCCCAGTCGGGATGCGCCCGGTACAGATCGGAATCGGGAGAAATCATCTCCGGCTCAAACCAGATGCCGAACTTCATGCCAAGCTTATTGACCTCGTCCACCAGATATTTGAGGCCGCCATTCAGCTTCTGTTCGTTTACCACCCAGTCGCCAAGGGCCCGGTTGTCGTCAAAACGGTTTCCGAACCAGCCGTCGTCCATGACCAGCATCTCGATCCCAAGGCCGGACGCTTCCCTGGCAATGGCGATCAGCTTGTCCGCATCAAAGTTAAAATAGGTCGCCTCCCAGTTATTGATCAGAATAGGACGCTTTTTATCCCGGTACTCACCCCGGATCAGGTGTTTTCTGTAAAAATCGTGGAAGGAGCGGGTCATTTTCCCAAGGCCCTCTCCGGAATAAGTCATCACCACCTCGGGTGCCTGGAACTGCGCTCCCGGTGCCAGCTTCCAGCAGAAATCCTCCGGATTGATTCCCATCACCATGCGGATCTGCTCATAAGGGTCAGTCTGAACCTGCACCCTGAAATTTCCGGAATAGACGAAATGCATGGCATAGACCTCCCCTGTCTCCTGGGTGGTTCCCGGTGTCTTCAGCGCCATAAAGGGGTGATCCTGATGGCTGGTCTCTCCCCGGAGAGATTCCACCGTGTGCTTCATGCGGCTTACCGGCAGGCTCTGAATATGGCGCTCCCTTGCCCAGGACCCGTGAAGCGTGATGGATTCAAACTCCCTGTTATCCATATCCAGACATGCGGAATAGACCTTGGTCAGGTAAATATCCTCCGTGCCTTGATTGACCACCCGGATACTCCTTGTGATCACGTCCGCATCCTCAAACACACCGTACTGTAGGATCATCTGAAGTCCCGTCACGCTGTCCTCACACAGGATCTCCAGTACACTACACTCATTCTCCCGTCCAAAGGAAGCCGGCATCTCTCCGAAGGGAGCCTTCCCCCTTTTGATCTCGTGGGACACGTAATTAAGGGAGAGTGCCGTATTTCCTCCCAATGTCCGGATGCTGATACAGCTCTCACGGCAGTCTCCGATTCCATGAGCGGCATATTCCATGGGAAAGCTGTCAAGAAACGCTATCCTGTCACGGTTGTTCACGGAGGGCACGAAAGGACCCTCCTGTGTGCGCAGAAGATAGCCCGCCCTGTGGTCCGAGAGCTTCTCCCCATAATAGACATGTGCGAGGAATTTTTCCTCATCCACAATTCCCATAATATAACTGGTGTTCGGAGTATCCAGCTTAAAAAGCCGCTCCTTTTCATAAAAAACAATCGACATATTTTCCAAAACCTCCTGTAATTATTCCTGCGGGCAACGAGCCAAGCGGGCATGCTTGCATGCACATTCATGACAATAGAAAGTCTGCTTTCTATTGTATGGCGACTGCCGCAAGGGTCAAAACCCTGTAGCTTTGCTACGGGGTTTTTGACTTCAGAAACCCGAAGGGCTCCTCATCTTCTGCATTTATAAACATGGTAAGGAGAAGCGCCGCCCGAAGGGAAACTCTCTTTGTCCTCAGGATTTCCCCGGCCTCCTGCCTGTTCACAAAAAGAACCTCAATGGATTCCGTGCTCTCCGCATAGCTCCGGCTTACCTCCCCACTGGCGTAGCCAAAGACAGAGGTGCTGGTCTCGTCCGTGAGCCCCGCTCCCAGAAAAAAAGGCCTCTCATAGGCCGGATCCAAATCAGTACAGGGCTCAAAGCCAAGCCCCGTCTCCTCCTTCATCTCCCGGACAGCTGCCTGATGCGGGCTCTCCTGCCCGTCGATCAGTCCTGCCGGAAGCTCATAAAGCCAGGCATCCAGCGGATACCTGTACTGCCTGATCATAATGATTCTTGAGGGATCCTCTTTGAGAAGCGCATAGATTACAATCCCGTTCTGTCTGACCTCCCCTGTCTTAAGCGGCAGCTCCTCCTCCCTGTTTCGGGAGGCAAAGTAGTAATGAAAGGGTTTCCCCTTATTATCCAGCGCATCCATCTCAAAGAGATTCAAAAAACGGTTGTCTGTCAGCTTTCTGATTTCCGTATACTTCGTGCCCTTTCCCATTCCGTCCATGGCCGCCGCTTCCTTTCTAGCTCTCCATATAGCTTTTGTATTCCAGTATCTCGTCCGGCACTCCGCCCGGCAGCTTTTCCAGCCTCTTGCAGAGAATATCCATCTTGTGCATATTTTTGGAGTTCATGATATTATATTTCTCAATGGCGGGGCCATAGAGCGGATTTACTCCCACCTTGTTTCGTATCTCCTTGGAAAAAGGACAGTAGGCAAACAGAATGTTCCGGCTCACCTTATTCAGTCTCGGGGAACCGCCGCTCTCGTAGCGCATCCACATGATATAGTCTGTCACAAACATTTCCTTAAAGCTGTTCCTCACCCTCCCGAGCTGATTCTTGATCTTTTCCTTGGCCTCCGCAGACAGCTCCTTGTTCCTGCGGTAGAACTGAATATAGTCACAGTACTCGCTGGTAAGAGAGGGCTCGGACACATCGTTCCATCTTCCGCCCTGAACGCGCTTGCACATTTCCCAGCGGAATTCCCCTGTCAAATGCGTCAGGCTCTGCGCCAGCTCCTCCATATGGAAAATTGAGCACATCATGCGGGCAGGCGTGGTACGCTTCTTGCCCTCGATCTCCTGCCACATGATGCTCCTCGCACCCGTATTCGGCATGAGAATCAGATCCGGAAGCACCTCCACCTCGATTCTCTCATTGATTCCCTTCTCCGCATCCGCATACAGAGTCTCTCTGTAAAACGCCTTGAAATCAATCCTTCTGATCTGCGTGAACTCCTCCGTCACCTTATCCGCTGTCACAATGGCGGATTTTAAAGGCTTAAAGACATTATGTCTGGAAAAAACCGGACAGAAAATCGTGATCTGCCCGAAGGTCAGTCTGTTTATAGTTGGCAGAATATTCTCCAGCTCGAAAATCGTCTTTGCGGCATTATTCTGGGCAAGATTTGCCTCCTGCTCCGCATTGATAATCCCGTTCTTTTTCTGGTCAGCCAGATATTCCCTGTAATCCATATCCAGCTCGTTTCTGCTCGGCTCCTTCTCACCTCGGAGAATCGCCATCAGCCACTGATAGATCGAGTATACCCCCCGCTCCGGATCCGTGGGAAGCGCTCCCGCAAGCTCATACATGTACGCCGCATTTTCCTCTCCCGCAAGCTCCTCATCCACATAGCCGAAGTTAAGGAACATGCTGATCACAGGGGGAAGGGTCTTATTCCTGACGCTCAGCACAAAGCATGCCTTATATACCTTGTAAAACAGATCCGTCAGCTTCCGCCGAAGGCCCGCCGCCTGATCGTCACTTCCGTTTTTGTCAGACAGCTTTTTGTATGCCGTAACGGCATCCCGGAAGCTGCTGCAAAACTCCTCGTCAAGTCCTGAAAATTTTAAAATCGTTTCGAGTGAACCTCTGATCTCATCCGTAATATTTTGTGTCTCCACTCCTCAAACCTCCTCGTCTGATGCCCAAAACAGTGCGCATCTGATTGCTTTCTTCCATCCCTTTAAAAGTCTTTCTCTGGTATTATCTCCCATCTTGTGGGTGAATTCCCGCTCAAGCTGCCAGTTCTCGGCGATCTCCTCCCGGCTTGTGAAATATCCGGTTGCAAGTCCTGCCAGATACGCCGCCCCGAGGGCCGTGGTCTCAATGCACTTTGGCCGGTAAACCGTACCTCCCAGAATATCCGCCTGGAACTGTATGAGAAAATCGTTGGCGCTTGCGCCGCCGTCCACCTTAAGCCCCGCAATGGATACCTCCGCATCCTCCTCCATAGCTTTCAGCACATCATATGTCTGGTAGGCGATGGATTCGAGGGCCGCCCGGATGAAGTGCTCCTTCTCGCAGCCTCTTGTGATTCCCACAATGGTTCCTCTGGCGTAGGGATTCCAGTAGGGCGCTCCCATTCCCGCAAAGGCCGGAACCATATAGACACCCGTGGTATCCTCCACCTTATCCGTGTATTCGGAGGACTGCGCCGCCGTCCGGATCATGCGCATACCGTCCCGCAGCCACTGGATAGCCGCTCCCGCCACAAACACGCTGCCCTCCAGGGCATACTCCACACTCTCGCCCGTGCTGGCCGCAATGGTGGTCAGAAGGCCGTTTCTCGACCGGATGGCCTCGCTGCCCGTATTCATCAGGAGAAAGCATCCTGTCCCATAGGTGTTCTTTACCTGGCCCTTCTTAAAGCAGCACTGTCCGAACAGGGCGGCCTGCTGGTCTCCGGCAATTCCCGCAATCGGAATCTCGCCGCCGAGCACGGACCGATCCGTATATCCGTAAATATGGCTGGAGGGCTTCACCTCCGGCAGCATGCTCTCCGGTATCCCAAGAAGACCAAGAAGCTCCTGATCCCAGCAGAGTCTGTGAATATCAAAAATCATGGTTCTGGACGCGTTGGTATAGTCCGTCACATGAACCGCTCCCCTGGTGAGCTGGTAGATCAGCCAGGTATCCACGGTGCCGAATAAAAGCTCTCCCCGCTCAGCCCTCTCCCGCACCTGCGGCACGTGATCCAGAATCCATGCGATCTTCGTACCGCTGAAATAGGCATCGGCAATGAGCCCTGTCTTTTCCGTGATCATCTCCCCGTATCCCGCCCCGGTCAGCTCATCTATCTTCTCAGCGGTGCGCCTGCACTGCCAGACAATGGCGTTATAGACAGGCTCCCCCGTCTGCTTATCCCAAACGATCGTGGTCTCTCTTTGATTGGTGATCCCGATGCCTCCAATATCCTCAGGAGACGCTCCCACCATGGCCATGGCCTCCGTGAGCACCGCAAGCTGGGAGGACCAGATCTCCATGGGATTGTGCTCCACCCAGCCGGGCTTTGGATAAATCTGCGTGAATTCCTTCTGCGCCATGCTGCAGATATTTCCCTTTTTGTCAAACAGGATACACCGGGAACTGGTGGTCCCCTGGTCCAGCGCCATTACATATTTACTCATACTCACACCTCTCCCTTCTCTTGTGCGTTCGATGTGGCCGTGACATCCACGCCGGTTCCGGCCACATCCGCAATCAGAACATCCCCCACCTTTACAGGCGCCTTCACTGTCTTTGTCCTGATTTCCTCCATGCACTGCCAGATTTTGTCTTTGGGAATCCCGCCCCTTGTCTTGACAGACACCGTCCGGCAGCCTCCGCCCTCCACCTTCATGAACGAGGTGACGCTTCTCCTAGGAGCCGTCATCTCATTTCTGGCATACTCCTCTCCCTTCTTACAGGTGTTACCGCTGATGGAAAGACTTCCGTCGGAATTTTTCTGTGCCGTGATCAGACAGCCCACGGGGCAGCCGATGCAGATCAGGGTCTTTCCCGCATCCCGTCCCTCCGGAAGCACGCTCCTTGTCTTATCCGGAAGCTTCGGGCGGACGGCCTGCCCCCATTCTCTGCGCTCTCCCGCCATGCGTTCTTTCACGTAAGCGGCGGCAAAGGCCCCGGCCTTCTCTGCCTCCTTTGAGACATTGTCCACCAGGTCATGCACGTGAAGCACGTTGCCGCAGGCAAAAATCCCCTCCGCAGTCGTTTCCAGTGCAGCGTTCACCACAGGCCCCTGTGTCACGGAATCCATCCTTGCGCCTGCGCTCTCGGAGAGCTCGTTTTCCGGAATCAGGCCGCAGGATAAGAGAATCGTATCGCAGGCGATGTATTCCTCCGTCCCCGCTATGGGCTTTAAGGCCTCGTCCACCTTTACCAGCGTAACTGCCTCCACCCTGTTCTTTCCGTGAATCTCCGACACCGTATGGCCAAGGCGCAGCGGAATCCCGAAATCGTCCAGGCACTGTACGATATTTCTCTTAAGTCCCCCGGAATAGGGCATGATCTCCGCCACCAGCTTTACTTTTGCCCCCTGCAGGCTCATTCTCCTTGCCATGATCAGGCCGATATCTCCGGAGCCCAGAACCACAACCTCACGGCCCGGCATTCGGCCTTCCATATTCACCAGACGCTGGGCGGTTCCGGCGGAATAGATTCCGGAAGGGCGGCAGCCCGGAATATTCATGGCACCTCTCGGCCTCTCCCTGCAGCCCATGGCCAGAACCACGGCCCCGGCCTCAATCTCAAAGAGCCCCTGCCGCCGGTTCATTGCCGTAATCCGGCAGGGATTCCCGCCCTGTACATCCACGGCAATAGTATTGTACAGACAGGGGATCTGCGCCTGCCTCACCCGCTTCACATAGCGGTCCGCATACTCCGGCCCTGTCAGCTCCTCACCGAAGGTGTGGAGGCCAAAGCCGTTGTGGATACACTGGTTTAAAATGCCTCCAAGCTCCCTGTCCCTCTCGAGAATCAGCACGCCTGCCCCCTGCTCATGGGCGGAAAGAGCCGCCGCCATCCCGGCAGGCCCTCCCCCGATAATCACCAGATCCGTCCTCATATCGAATCCCTCCCCTCTTTCCGGGAGGCTTCCGGCTTTTTCTGCTTCCGCATCCCTCCGTTCTCCGCCTCTTCCTCCGGAAGAAGATAGTAAGACCCTTCCTGCGCCTTCTGTATCTGATCCTCTCCGATTCCAAGCTCCTCTGCCAGGATTTCCAGCACTTTGGGCGTACAGAAGCCCGCCTGGCATCTGCCCATTCCCGCACGCACTCTGCGCTTGATTCCGTCTGTGGTCTTAGCTCCCAGGGGCCGCCTTATTGCGGCCAGAATCTCGCCCTCCGTCACCATCTCACAGCGGCAGATCACATTCGCATAGGCGGGGTTCTCGCTGATGAGGCGCTGCCTCTCCTGCTTCGAGGCAAGAGCCATGCTGGGAATTCCCTTCCGTACGGAAACAAAACCGGGATTATCCTCCGGCTTAAGGTAATCGCTTATCAGCTCCGCCACATACTCTCCCACCGCGGGCGCACAGGAAAGACCGGGGGATTCCATTCCCGCCACGTCGAAGAATCCGGGAGCGCCCTTTACCCTACCGATGATGAAATCTCCCGTCTCTCCCTTTGCTCTAAGCCCGGCAAAGGAGGTGATCACCTCTCTTCCCGGAACGCTCTTTATGCTCAAAGATGCCTTTTCCATCACCCTGGAAAGTCCGTCCGCAGTGGTGGAAACGCCTTCCTTGTCGGAAATATCCTCCGCCGTAGGCCCCAAAAGCAGGTTTCCGTGAACCGTGGGCGTGACCAGCACTCCCTTTCCCAGGGCGGTGGGAAGCTGGAACAGCGTATGGGCGGCCAGATTTCCCGCTTTTTTATCGCAGAGAAGATACTCCCCTTTCCTTGGCGTTATCCGGATTCTCTCCCCGGAGCCGCAGACCATGTTGTGGATTTCATCCGCATAAACGCCGGCTGCGTTGACCACCGCTTTTGCAGAAAAGCTTCCCCGATTGGTAATCGCCTCGTAACCGTTTTCAGTCTTTCGAATCTCTTCAACCTGTGTCTGAAAATGAAACGAAACCCCGTTCACCGCCGCATTCTCCGCCAGGGCTATGGTCAGGCCAAAGGGACAGACAATGGCTCCCGTGGGCGCATACAGGGCAGCCGTCACCTTTTCCCCGATTTCCGGCTCCATGGAGAGGAGCTCCTCCCGGCCAAGGATCCGAAGCCCCTCCACGCCGTTTTGAATTCCCCGCTCTCTCAGTTCTTCCAGCCTTACCTGATCCCTCTCCTCAAAGCAAAGCACCAGACTCCCGTTCTGCCTGTAAGGAAAATCCAGCTCCTCAGAGAGCGCCTTCATCAGGAGGCTTCCTCTCACGTTCAGCTTCGCCTTCAGGCTCCCCGGCTCCGCGTCAAAACCCGCATGAACAATCCCGCTGTTGGCCTTGGAGGTTCCCTCGCACACATCGGCATTTTTTTCCAGAACGGCGATTTTCAGTTTCTTCCTTGATAATTCTCTTGCGACAGCGCAGCCGCTTGCGCCTGCGCCGATGATCAACACATCCAGCATTCTGTTTCCTTTCCACAATCGCTTCCATTAGCAAAATGACCATACAAAAAATTTTCTTCGTCATTTTTTGCATGGTCCGCTTTGCTGTTAAGTATAACAGAATATTTAATTATTCTCAATCTGAAATTTTTCCCGTCTGTACGGTGAATCCCCGCAAAGACGGAATTTTTAGTGATGGAACAGTCTGATTCCGGTAAATGCCATAACCATGTCATACTTGTCGCAGCATTCAATCACAAGATCGTCCCTGACAGAGCCGCCGGGCTGCGCAATATATTTCACGCCGCTCTTATGTGCCCGCTCCACATTGTCCGAGAAAGGGAAGAATGCGTCGGAGCCAAGAGTGACATCCTGCATTTTGTCAAGCCAGGCTCTCTTCTCCTCCCTGGTAAACACCGGAGGCTTTTCCTTAAACACTCTCTGCCATGCCCCTTCCGCAAGCACGTCCATGTATTCCTCTCCGATATAATTGTCAATGGCATTGTCACGGTCCGCCCTGCCAAGCCCGTCCGCGAACACAAGTCCAAGCACCTGGGGGGACTGGCGCAGGAACCAGTTATCCGCCTTCTGTCCGGCCAGTCTCGTACAGTGTACCCTGGACTGCTGGCCCGCTCCGATTCCGATTGCCTGTCCGTCCTTCACATAGCACACGGAATTGGACTGCGTGTATTTCAGGGTAATCAGTGCGATTTTCATGTCGGCAAGAGCGCTGTCCGGAATATCCTTATTCCTGGTGACCACATTTGCAAGAAGCGCGTCGTCAATGGCGAGCTCGTTTCTCCCCTGCTCAAAGGTAATGCCGTACACCTGCTTTCTCTCGATCTCGGCGGGTGCGTAAGCTTCGTCCATCTCAATAATATTGTAGGCTCCCTTTTTCTTCGCCATAAGCAGTTCGAGAGCCTCCGGGGTATAGCCCGGAGCGATCACGCCGTCGGAAACCTCCCTCTTTATAAGCCTGGCCGTGTCTGCGTCGCACACGTCCGAGAGTGCAATGAAGTCTCCGAAGGAGCTCATTCTGTCCGCTCCTCTGGCTCTTGCGTAAGCGCAGGCAAGGGGGGAGAGCTCTCCGAGATCGTCCACCCAGTAAATCTTTGCCAGGGTTTCCGAAAGGGGAAGCCCCACTGCCGCCCCCGCCGGGGATACGTGCTTGAAGGAAGCCGCTGCCGGAAGCCCGGTGGCCGCCTTCAGCTCTCTTACCAGCTGCCAGCCGTTAAAGGCATCCAGAAAATTAATATAGCCGGGTTTACCGTTCAGCACCTTAACCGGGAGCTCCCCTCCGTCCTCCATGAAAATCCGGGAAGGCTTCTGGTTGGGGTTGCATCCGTATTTCAGTTGTATTTCGTTCATATTGATAACCATACCCTTCTCTTAGCCTGCAGGCTCTGGGCCCAGACTAGCTGTTCTTGTTTATGATCCTGCTCCTGCATGCTCCCGTTTCAATGTCAATGTACCTCACGAACAGGGAAACCTTGTTCTCCTCATCGAGGCTTTCCCAGAGCATGTCCGCAAAGGAATCCATATCATCCGGAATCTCCACCAGCTTGGGTTCCCCCTCGAAGCTGGGAAGCGGATTGCCGTCATGCATATAGGTGTGAATGAAATGTCCCTCGCCCGCCGCCGGATTCTCATAGGCAAAGGTAAAGCGGCAGCACCCGGAAGGATCGCCGTTATTGCTCTTTAAAATAGACATCGCATAGTCGTACCGTCCGCCCTCAAGATGCAGAATTCCGGAAATCCTTGGCGTGTAGTTCGGACCGTCCGGTTCAAACTCCCTGCTCCTTAAGGACTGCTCAAAGCTCAGGTGTCTGTCCATTCCCTCATAGACGGTATCCGTCTGGTCTCCGTTGGTGACGATTGTCTTGTTTCCCCGAACTCTCACCGGCGCATAAATGATCAGGCTGGGATCCTCCAGCTTCGACGGATCGTAGGCCTGGGTCCGGATTCCCTCGCCGTCCTCCACAAAGATGCGGTTTCTGCTGTTTACACTTCTTCCCATAATAAAATAAGCAATCGCCGCACTTTTTCCGTCAGCGGATTTACCGATCACGATCCCTCTGCCGGGATAGGGATTACCCTTCAGCTCTTCTTCAAGCGATATCATTTTCATACTCATTCCTCCATACGGCCGCAGACCGGAGCGCTCCGGCCCGGGACGTTTCTAATAAGTCAGCACCTCGCAGCCGTCCTCGGTGACAGCCACCGTGATCTCCCACTGTGCAGAGGGCCTGCCGTCCTGCGTGTAAACTGTCCAGTTGTCCTTATCGTCTATATAGATCTCCGAGGTTCCCATATTCACCATGGGCTCAATGGTAAACACCAGGCCGGGAACCAGAAGCATCTCCGTCCCCGCTTTCGTCACATAGCTCACAAAGGGCTCCTCGTGAAACTCAAGCCCCACTCCATGGCCTCCGATATCCACCACCACGCTGTAGCCGTTTGCCCTGGCATGATCATTCACCGCCTGTGCCATGTCTCCCAGAAAGCCCCAGGGCTTCACCTGCGCAAGGCCAAGCTCCATGCACTCCTTTGCCACCCGCACCAGCTTTTCCTTCTCCTCTCCCACGTTCCCGATGCAGAACATGCGCCCCGAGTCGGAAAAATAACCCTTGTAAAGAGTGGAAACATCCACATTCACGATGTCACCCTCCACAAGGATTCTGTCCGGCGAGGGAATCCCGTGGCAGACCACCTCGTTGATGGAGGTGCACACGCTCTTGGGATATCCTTCATAATTGAGAGGTGCCGGTATCGCCCCCATTTTAGTCGTAATCTCATAGACAAGACTGTCGATCTCCTGTGTGGAGACGCCCGGACCGATCATCCTTGCCACTTCGTCAAGAACCGCTATATTGATCCTGCTGCTCTCCCTGATCCCCTCAATCTGCTCCCTGCTCTTTAACAGATCACGGGAGGGGACAATATGTCCCGCAAGCTCATAACGATGTATTTTTTCATCCAGGGCCATGTGGCAGCCTTTATACTTCTTTCCGCTGCCACACCAGCAATGATCATTTCTTCCCAACTTCTCCATTTCCCTGCTCCTCAAATGCCTTCATAAAATAAGAAATGTTCTCACTGATACTGCGCTTTTTGAAAACCGCCGAACCCGCAACACAGATATCCGCCCCCGCGGCAATCACTTCCTGAACGTTCTTCTTGCCGATTCCTCCGTCCACCTCAATCCTGACCCTGTATCCGTTCCCGTCAATCTGCCTGCGCAGACGGCTGATTCTCCCGTAAGCCTCCGGCATGAAGGTCTGTCCGCCAAATCCCGGCTCCACGCTCATAATCAGAACCATCTCCACCCTGTCAAGATAAGGGTAAACCGCTTCCAGAGGGGTACCCGGCCTGATGGACATGCCGGCCTTAAGACCGAGCTCATGAATCAGACTGATTACCGCATCAGGATCCTTTGCCGCCTCTAAATGGAATGTGATGCCATCGGCACCACATTCCGCAAACTCCTTTATATACCGGATCGGATCCGTGATCATTAAATGCACATCAAAAAACTGCCCGCTGATATCCCTGATGGACTGGATCACCGGCATTCCAAATGAAATGCTGGGAACAAAGGTCCCGTCCATCACGTCAATGTGGAGATATTCCGCTCCCATTCGTTCCGTTTCCTCAATCTGCTGCCCCAAAATCTTGAAATCCGCAGCCAGAAGAGATGGCGCCAAAATGTACATAATTGATTCCTCCTATTTCAGGAAGTCCTTAACCTGCTCACAGATTCCCTTGCCGTCCAGCTTGTATTTTTCCACCAGAGCCGCAGCAGAACCGGATTCGCCGAACACGTCCTGCATACCGATCTTCTTAACCGGAACCGGATAAGAAGCGCTCAGCGCATCGCAGACAGCGCTTCCAAGGCCGCCGATCACGGAATGCTCCTCCGCCGTTACAACCTTTCCCGTCTTCTTTGCGGAATTGATGATGATCTCCTCATCCAGAGGCTTAATGGTGCAGATATTAATAACCTCGGCGCTGATTCCCTCCGCCGCAAGCATTTCAGCCGCCTCCAGGGCACTGCCAACGCAGATTCCGGTTGCCACGATGGTAACGTCGCTTCCCTCTCTCACCACGGTGCCCTTTCCGATCTCGAATTTATATTCAGGATTATCATTAATCACGGGACATGCCGCACGTCCGAAACGGATATACACAGGCCCCTCATGCTCTACCGCCGCGCGAACCGCCGCCTTTGCCTCCACGTCGTCCGCAGGACACATAACCACCATGCCGGGGATCGTGCGCATCAGGGCGATATCCTCGTTGCACTGATGAGATGCGCCGTCCTCGCCCACGGTAATTCCCGCATGGGTCGCACCGATTTTCACGTTCAGATGGGGATACCCGATGGAATTTCTCACCTGCTCAAAGGCTCTTCCCGCGGCGAACATGGCAAAGCTGCTGACAAAGGGAATCTTGCCCATAGTGGCAAGTCCCGCCGCGATTCCCGTCATATTGCACTCCGCGATACCGCAGTCGATATGTCTTTCCGGATATGCCTTCTTGAACACGCCGGTTTTGGTAGCCGCCGCAAGGTCAGCGTCAAGCACTACAAGATTCGGGTACTCCGCTCCCAGCTCGACGAGAGCGTTTCCATAGCTTTCTCTGGTTGCAATCTTCTTTACGTCTGCCATTACGCTTCCACCTCCTTGTCTAACTCTTCACCGATCTTCTCAAGATCAGCCATTGCCACGGCATACTGCTCGTCATTGGGAGCCGTGCCGTGCCATGCCACGCTTCCTTCCATGAAGGAGACGCCCTTGCCCTTTAAGCTGTGGGCAATGATCGCCGTTGGCATTCCCTTTGTTTCTCTCGCTTCCTTGAAAGCGGCACGGATTGCGTCAAAATCATGAGCGTCCACATTGATCACATGGAAATTGAAAGCCTCGAACTTTTTATCAATAGGATAAGGAGAACAAACCTCCGAAACAGGTCCGTCGATCTGAAGTCCGTTGTTGTCAACAATCACCACCAGGTTGTCAAGCTTGCGGTGTCCCGCAAACATGGAAGCCTCCCAGACCTGTCCTTCCTCGATCTCGCCGTCCCCAAGAAGCGTATAGACGCGGACATCCCTGTTGTCCATCTTTGCCCCGAGAGCCATTCCCACCGCCGCGGAAATACCCTGTCCCAAAGAACCGCTTGACATGTCCACTCCGGGAATATACTGCATACTGGGATGTCCCTGCAGATAAGAACCCAGCTTACGGAGAGTCTTTAAGTCCTCCACCGGGAAAAAGCCTCTGTTTGCCAGTGCGGAGTAAAGCCCCGGCGCCGTGTGTCCCTTGGATAAAACAAAGCGGTCTCTCTCCTCCATCTTCGGGTTCTTCGGGTCTATGTTCATTTCCTCAAAATACAGATAGGTATAGATATCTGCAGCCGAAAGAGATCCGCCCGGATGTCCCGCCTTTGCGCTGTGCACTGCCGTCACGATGCCCTTGCGCACTTCATTGGCAGTTTTTTTAAGTTCCAGATTATTCATGATTACCTCCAATCCTGTCGAAATACCATTTTATAACACTTCTTAAATCTTAACATATTTCCAAACCCTCGTCTATATCCGAATCGTATGAATTATTTCTCATTTCTTGCTTCCTTTTTTCATATGATTTAGAAAGCGCACATCCCGAGGTTTCATCCGTGTCGTTGAAGCAAATAAAATTAAAGCCGTGGCAATACGGCCTGGCCCTTCTTTCTATTATCACCCTGATTTTTCTCGGAATTTATCTCGTCCGGGGGGATCAGATACGGTTCCGGAGATTTTCGGAATCTTTATTTCGTTCCGAGCTTGCAGGGGACGCTCTCGGCCTTCATTACACCCTGGCTTACCCTGAAAACTATGGAATCGAAGCTGCCGGTTCCCTGTCCCTGTATACACCGGGAAGCGAGGCTGCGGACAATTCCGGGGAAATCCGAAGCGCCCTCGCATCCCTGTCCCGCATTTCGCCGGAAAGACTTGACGGCGAGGATGCCTTTGCCTTCGGGCTCCTTGTCCGCTATCTGGAAAGACGCCTTGCCGGATCCAATTTCCATTATTATGACGAGCCCTTCTCACCGGGCTCCGGTATCCAGTCCAATCTCCCCATTCTTCTTGCGGATTACACCTTCCGCAGAAAAGAGGATGTGGAAAATTATCTCTCCATTCTGGATCAGACAGACGAATATCTGGAGGGCCTTTTGCAGTATGAGGCGGAAAAGGCGGATGCCGGGCTTTTTATGGCAGATTATTCCGCGGCCAAGGTAATCAAACAGTGTGACTCCATCATGGACAAAAAGCTCCTCTCCCAGGGAACGCATTTTCTCCACACCACCTTTGAGGAGCGCGTCGCAAAGCTGGTTCAGGACGGCGAGCTGTCCAGGCAGGAGGCCGACTATTATATTTCCGAAAACGACAGGCTCCTTGTGACCGTGCTGCAGCCCGCTTACGAGCAGGCCGCCGACACCTTCACGGTTCTGGAGGGAAAAGGCGAAAATTCCCAGGGGCTCTACTATTTCCCCCAGGGGCGAGAATATTATGAATATCTGCTCTCCTCCTCCACGGGAAGCGACCGTCCCGTTTCGGAGATCAAGAGACTCCTGTATGAGGACTTTCAGAAGAATTATAATGCCATGCTTGCCCTGATCGCAAAATACCCTCAGCTTGCGGATTCCTCCCTGGTTCCCTCTCTGGATCTGCCCCTTACGGAGCCCTCTCAGATGCTGAAGGATCTGCAAGGCATGATGAGCGAGGACTTTCCTCCTTTTCCCTCGAAGGACGGTTCCTTCAAAACCTCCGTCACGGTCAAGCAGGTTTCTCCCTCCATGGAGGATTACTGCAGTCCGGCTTATTATCTCACGCCTCCTATCGACGATATGGAAAACAATATCATCTATATCAATGGTAAAAGCAGGCCTGATAACCTGACTCTCTATACCACTCTTGCGCACGAGGGGTATCCCGGACATCTGTACCAGACCGTGTACAGCCAGCTCTACTTTAACAGCAGCAGGGCCCCTCTGGTCCGCCATCTTCTGCATTACGGCGGTTACGTGGAGGGCTGGGCCTACTATGTGGAGGATCTCTCCTATCAGTATGCCGCATCCTCACAGCAGGCCGATTCTCCCCTTGCGGCCTACTGTGAATCCAGCCGCCTTGGCCGCAATATTCACCTGTGCCTCTACTCTCTGCTGGATCTTGCCATCCATTATGACGGAGCCACTCCAGAGCAGACCGCAAAAATTCTGCGCAGCATCGGCATCACCAGCCCCTCCGCCGTACAGAGCATCTATCAGTATATCGCGGAGGAGCCTGTAAACTATCTGAAATATTACCTGGGATATCTGGAAATAACTCTTCTGAAAGAAAAAGCGGAAGCTCTCTGGGGAGATGAGTTCTCCCCCTATCGCTTCCACCAGTTTATTCTTGAGACCGGGCCTGCGGACTTTACAGGGCTGAACGAAAGACTGCAGCAGGAGCGCTGATTTTTCAGCGCTTCCGCTCCTCCATCATGCTTTCTATATATCCGCCGTCCCACAGCAGGATCTTGAGCTTTTTCGCCGCCTCCACCGCCGGGGCGGTGAAATACTGATTGGTCATCACGGCTCCCACCATCCTGTCGTAATAATCCCTGCCCGCATAGGCCTCCTGCACGGCCTTCACTCCCACCGGGGCAGAGTATCTCTTACACTGAACGGCGTAGGTCACGCCGTCTTTCTCTGCCAGCACGTCTATACCGTAATCACCGCTTCCCTTTGTGACCTCCACTTCCGTAAAGCCATGGTTTTCGAGGAGCTGTGCACAGAAAAATTCAAACTCATGGCCCTCCATGTCCTCGAAGATATTTCCTCTGCACCTGCGCCTTCTGATCAGAAAAAAGGCCGCGGTTCCCGCACACAGAAGGAGCACGCATGATAATATGAGCGTTATATTCGAAGAGTTCATTGTTTTCACATCCCCTTTATCTTTATGTTCCACTCTATATTATCACAAGCCGCCCTGCATTAGAACGAAAGTTTTTGTACCGTCCCGGATTTTTTCTCCGCTCTATTTGGTCTTATCATTCTCCGCCACAAGATGCATCACCTTCCCCGCAAAATCCCCCTTCATGGCCGGCACGGGAAGTCCCGCATACATGAGGCTGTCCCCCTTTATGAGGGTGTCCTCTCCATCGATCCTGTATCTCTTCTCGGGATCCAGCCCTTTCAGGTGCAGAATCCGGGTGCGGTTTCCGGGTGCGCACAGAACCTGAATCACTGTGACCATGCTCTCCTTCTTATCCTTCGACACCACCTGCCAGCAGTCACAGCCGCAGCTTTGGGCCGCAGAGGAAATCCGGTAGTAATCTCCCTCCCTCACCAGGTCATTGTACTTGTGATAAAGGGCGATCTGCCCCGGGATCTGCTCTCTGTCCGTCTCCGGAATTCTTGTCACGTCCAGCTCATAGCCAAAGGTTCCGGCAAGGGCCACATACCCTCTCGTCTCAAAGGGCGTGGTTCTTCCAATCGTATGGTTGGGGCAGTCGCTCACATGGGCTCCCATGGTGGAGAGCGGGTAGAGCATTGCCGTCCCTTCCTGGATCGCCAGACGCTCTATGGCATCCGTATCGTCCGAGCACCAGATCTGCGGGCTGTAATACAGCATGCCCGCATCATACCGTCCGCCTCCGCTGGCACAGTTTTCCAGAAGAATATCCGGGAACCTTGTCACCAGACGCTCCTGCAGCTCATAAACGCCCAGCATATATCTGTGGAGCAGCTCGCCCTGCCGCTGCGGCGGCAGCGCCGCACTCCCCAGATCACATAGAGGCCGGTTCATATCCCATTTCACATACTCGATATTGGCGCTTTTCAGAACAGCCTCCATCTGTTCCCAGATTCCTTCCACCACCTCCGGGCGGGAGAAATCCAGTACCAGCTGTTCCCTTGCCATGGAAGGCGTTCTGCCCGGCACCGCAATGGCCCAGTCGGGATGCTTCCGGTAGAGCTCGGACTCCGGAGAGATCATCTCCGGCTCAAACCAGATGCCGAACTTGAGTCCGAGCCTGTTTACCTCCTCCACAAGACGGGGAAGACCGCCGGGAAGCTTTTCCTCGTTCACATACCAGTCTCCGAGAGAGCTGTCCGCCCGGCTGCGGTGCCCGAACCAGCCGTCGTCCATCACCAGCATCTCGATTCCCAATCCCGCCGCTTCTTTGGCAATGGAGAGGAGCTTTTCCGTATTAAAGTCAAAATATGTCGCTTCCCAGTTGTTGATGAGAACCGGGCGCTTTCGATTTTTATACTTTCCCCGGATCACATGCTCCCTGATAAAATCATGGAAGTCCGCAGTCATTCCGTCCAGCCCCCGGTCCGAATAGATCAGCAATGCCTCCGGTGCGCAGAAGCTCTCCCCCGGATTCAGCTCCCAGCAGAAATCCTGGCTCTCAAGCCCCGCCTGCCACCTCACCGTATTATGCTGGCTTACATCAGCCAGAATTTCATAGCTTCCGGAGTACATCAGCTGAACGCCGTAAACCTCGCCCCGCTCCTGCGTGGTATGCTCTGTCACCAGCGCCATAAAAGGATGATCCTGATGTCCGGACATCCCCCTGCGGGAGGCAATACCCCTGAATCCGTTTCCCAGCCTTCCGGTCTGCCTGTGACACTCCCTGGCCCAGGAGCCGTGAAGCGTGAGCGCCTCAAAATCCCGGTTATCCATATCCAGCGACATGGAAGACACCTTTTCCAGCCAGAGCTTTTCTCCCCCCTGATTTCGAATCTCCACATGACGTGCAGTCACATCCGAATCCTCGAATACCGAATAGGACAGCACCGCCTCAAGGCCAAGGCTTTTGTCCCGGCAGACAATCTCCAGGGTTTCGCATTCTCCCTCTCCCGCAAAAGAAGCCGGAAGGCCCGGAAGCTTCTTCTTTCCCTCATAAATCCTGTGGGATACATAGGTCAGCGCGCATGCCTTATGCCCTCCCTGTGTCCGGATTCTCAATGCCGCCTCCCTGAAATCCCCGATTCCGTGGGTGGGATATTCCATGGGAAAGGCATCCAGGAAGGAAATCCTGTCCCCGTTGTTTTTGGAGGGCACAAAGGGCGGCTCCTGAATCCTCAGCAGATAGCTCACGTCACAGGACGAAATGCGCTTTCCATAATAAATATGTCCCAGAAACCCTTCCTCGTCCGCAATCCCCATCATGTAACTGGTATGAGGCGTATCCAGCTTAAACACCCTCCCCGTCTCATCATAAATAATACCCATCTAAACTCACACTCCTTTCCGGTTTTTATTATGAAAGCCCCGAACAGCGGCCATGGGGATGGGCGTGTTTACACGCACAGCCACATGGACATTGGACGGGCAAGCCGGTATGAGTATGTAGGGCGATAGCCCGGAATACGAATACCGGCGGCGATTGCAGGTGCAATCGGCTTTCATGCGTGGTGGAGCGCCGCAAAGCGGCGCATGAATGTTTAGACAAAAGCCCCATGGGAAACAATTTCAGTGTCCTCCACAGGGCTTTCATCGCTATGACCCGTTACAAGTCAGTTCTATTTTAAGCTTTAGTTTTCATGTGTCTTCAGATACTCCTCGAGCTGTGCCGACTGTTCGTTCTGCAGTGCGGTCATCTCGTCAGTCATCTCCAAAAGACCCGCATCCTCCAGATCCTTGATATAGGAATCCCAGCTGTCAACGGATTTGCTTCCGCCGATCACGCTCCACATATATTCCTTGGAAATATCTCCGACGTCCGTCCCCAGCTCGTTGTTCACCACATAAGCCGCAGGGTTCTTCTTCTCAACCAGCATCTTGGCAGCGTCACGACTGTTTGCGATTACCTTTTCAAACAGCTCGGAGGTCTCCTTTGAGTTGTCAATGTTGTATTCGTCTTTTCTCGCAAACAGATCCTGGAACAGCTTGATACCGATATTCTGTGTGTTATTCTCCTCGCTGTCACCTGTTATGATGAATTCATAGGTTCCGTCGCCATTATCCTTATAGTGCTCGCCCTCCACGCCGAATCTTCTGTGAACGTAGTTCTCAGGCTGAGCCATGTCATCCCAGATCGCATAAGCCCTCTCCGGGTCAGAGCATACGTTTGTGATACCGAAATAGCACCATGCCGGTACGGAGCAAGGATTATCCTGCGGGTTGCCGTTGTCTCCCTTCACCATGTCAATGGGTACCCACTTCGCATCCGGATTGGTTGCATAGAAGGACTTCATGGTGCCGTTGGAGGGATTGTTGTAGTTTACCCAGCTGTAGGTTACGCCAAAGCCGCCGTTAGCCATCTCCTCGTCTCTGTCCGTATCGGTGATGATGTTGGGCGTGATCACGCCGTCCGCATAGAGCTTGGCAACTCTCTCAAGCCAGATTCTGCGGTCTTCCGTAGCCGCGCCATATACATAGGTTCCGTCCGCCTTCCTCACAAAGCCGTCTTTTCCATAACCCTCGCCGCTTCCCTGAATCCAGGGCCAGAAGCTTCTGATATCGTAACCGTCCCCGCCAAGTCCGTAGGTGTCCTTCACGCCGTTTCCGTCAGGATCGTCATTGGTAAAGGCATAAAGCACGTCTTCCAGCTCGTCAAGCGTGGTGGGAACCTGCAGTCCCAGGTTATCCAGCCAGTCCTGTCTGATCCAGAGCGTCTCACAGCATGGCTCTGCCACATCGCCGGGAATCCTGTAGATCGCGCCGTCATCGCTGGCCGCATAGAACAGAACAGTGGGATCCACATCATTATAGTAGTCACGCATAACCGTGTATTTCTCCATATAAGGAGCCACGTCTACCAGCAGTCCCGCATCAACCCACTTCACAAAGTCCTCCTCCATGTTCCACCACCAGATGATATCCGGTCTCTGTGTCTCATCCGTCATCAGCAGAGTGATCTTTGCCGTCGCATCCGACCATCCGGGCAATGCCACAACGGTGATATCCAGATTGTAGCGTTCCTCCAGCCACTGCTCGATCTGGCTGTCCGGCTGGGTATAGCCTTGCAGACATACCACAGTCATCCTCATGGTCTCCGACTGGTTCAGCACGTCGATCTTCTCATCGGAAACAGGTGTCTGTGCTTCTGCGCCTTCAGACTGCTCCGGGCCGGATGCCTCCTGTTTGGATGATGTTCCCTGATCCGCCGCTCCCTTATCGGAACCGCCGCCGCAGCCTGCCAGCGTTCCCACTGCCATTACTGCCGATAACAAAAGTGCCACTATTCGTTTCTTCATGGTATTCCTCCCTTTGAATAAAGAATTTATTATTTTTTATGCGGACTTTTTCCGGCAAAGCCCTCAAAGCCCACACATAAAAACCGTTACTTTTAACCCAGAGCCGTCCTTTCATGCAAAGTTAACCTTTAACGCCTCCGATCATAACACCCTTCACAAAGTATTTCTGAACGAAGGGGTATACACACAGGATCGGAACGGTCGCAACCACCACGGACGCCGATTTGATGGTAGCCGCGGTAACGTTGGTAGCCGCCGCCACCGACACGCCGGCCGACTGCATGGCCTGGTTGG
>CAJUIO010000042.1:0-2819 GCA_910586025.1 uncultured Lachnospiraceae bacterium | reverse complement strand
GTAACGTTGGTAGCCGCCGCCACCGACACGCCGGCCGACTGCATGGCCTGGTTGGTGTTGGTGAGCATGTAACGCAGAACCGCCTGCAAAGCCCACCTCTCTTTCGAATTGATATACAGCACGGTTGAAAAGTAATCATTCCAGTACCCAACCGCCGTAAACAATGCGATCGTTGCAATCGTCGCCTTGGAAAGCGGAAGAATAATCTTCCAGAACACCGTAACCTCTGTGGCCCCGTCAATCTTCGCCGATTCCTCCAGGCTCTCCGGAAGCGACTGGAAAAAGCTCTTCATGATGATAACGTTATAGGCGCTCACAAGTCCCGGCAGGATCAGAGACAGACGATTGTCAATCAGCCCCAGATTCTTCATCAGCAAGTATCCGGGGATCATACCGCCGGAGAACAGCATGGTAAAGAGCACCAGAAGCAGCATGGTCTTGGAAAAGGGCAGATACTTCTTGGACAGAGGGTATGCCGTGGTCGCCGTGAACAGCGTTCCGAACAAGGTTCCGGATAAGGTCACCAGTATTGTCGTAAAGTAGCCGCTCCAGATGGAAGGATCGTTAAATACTTTGGCATAGGTTTCCAGATTAAAGCCCTTGGGCCAGAGGAACACGCCGCCCTTCGCGGTAGCCTCCACCGAGCTTAAGGACATCATGATCACATGCCAGAACGGATACACCATGACAATACAGAGCAGTGTAAAAAATATGTAGTTGAATATACTGAAAGCGATTTCAGGTTTGCCTCGTTTGATTGCCTTATGTTGCATTTTTCCACTCCTCCCTTAGTACAGACCTTCGTTTCCGGTCTTCTTCGCAATCTGGTTTACAACAACGATCAGTATAAATGCCACCACCGATTTGAACATACCGGCCGCCGTACTGAAGGAATAATCCGCATTCTCAATACCCATTCTGTATACGTACGTATCAATGATATCCGCCACGTCATACACGTGCGTGGAGTACAGCATGAAGATCTGATCGAAACCGGCGTTGAGAATATTTCCGCAGTTCATAATGAAGCAAACCACAATGGTGGGAATGATGGAAGGAAGCGTGATATTGAGCGCCTGTTTCCATTTTCCGGCCCCGTCGATGGAGGCCGCCTCGTAAAGCTGCGGGTCAATGCCGCTGATGGCCGCAAAGTACAAAATCGTTCCCCAGCCCATTCCCTTGTAGATATCCGTGATGATCAGCATCGGCACGAACAGCTTGGGATTGGTCAGCACCATAACTCTCTGGCCTGTAATCTGGTATATAAACTGTGTGATCAGGCCGTTGTCGGGATCCAGCAGGGTCATGATGATACCGGCCAGGATAACCCAGGAAATAAAATGCGGAAGGTACAGAAGCGTCTGGGAAACCTTCTTAAACTTAAGACTGCGCATCTCATTCATCATCAGCGCCAGGATAACCGGAATCGGGAATCCGATGATCAGCTTCAAAAGACTGATGACCACCGTGTTGCGCAGAACCGGGATAAAGGACCGTTTGGAAAACAGCTTGATAAACTGGTCGAATCCCACCCACACGCTCTTTGACGGATCATACTGATTGTAATCCATGAAAGCGATCTTTAATCCGTACATGGGCGCATACTTAAATACCGCAAAAAATATAATTCCGGGGATCAGCAGGAAATACAGCCATCGGTATTTCACCATATCCTTCCACGTTTGCCGGCATCTTGCCCCAAAATTCACAGGCGCCTGTTTTTTACTTACTGCCATTTCACTCTCTCCTCTCCTTTTTTTGCTCTTTTTAAAATTTGTGCAATGCACTATTTTGCCTTTTATGCATTACTAATTTTATGCGTTTTTTATAGAAATTTCACATTTATTAATTATATTAAAGCACTTTATGCCATTTTGGTCAATATAAATCGTTCATTTTATTGCATTTTTACATATTCAACAAATATTTTTCTCTATTCTGCACTATTTTGCACCATATTTGTGCATTATTACCAACGAAAGACAGCGCAACGCAAATCCTGCATTTCGGAATGCTTTTTCAGGCATTTTGTGCACAAAAAAGAAGACCCGGATTATCCAGTTCCAGATCTTCTCCAAGCTTTTCCGCCTCTTTGTAAACAAAACGGGCAGGCCTGCGTCAACTCCCCTCCCCCTCAGCGGCGGGACGACTTCCTCAGGATCACTTCTCCAAAAACCATCACCTTTTCATAGGGAGCGCCGGGATATGCCAGCCGGTGCAAAAAGCACTGAACCATCCGTCTTCCCAGCCATTTCGCATCCACGTTAACCGTGGTAAAAAAGGGATCCAGCATCCCTTCCTCGTCATTGTCAAAACCGGTAACCGCCACATCCTCAGGTACCCGGATCCCCTTTGCCCTCAAAGCCTGAGTCAGAAATTTGGCTATGGAATCATTTCCGCACACTACAGCCTCGGGCAGATTCTGATAGCTCTCCACAATCCCGTCAAAGGTGGCGGGATCATAGAAATTACCGTTCTGAGCATCCGGAAACACAATCGAAGGATCTATTTCAAGCCCTGACCGTCTCATGGCATAATGATACCCCTCAAACCGATCCCGCATACTCTCGTACACACTGCTGTTTTCATTCAGAAAACCGATCCGCTTCATTCCCTGACCGATCAGATGCCGGGTAAGCCGGGCCGTGGCGTGAAAGCTTTCCATTTTTACAACGTCCCCGGGCGGGGGATCGTTCTCCTCCGTATAGTTATCCAGAAGATAAACCTGAATCCCTTTTTCCCTGATGCGTCTGATATAATCCACATCCAGAAGATTCACGCAGAAGACCGCATGGATCTCTTCGTTCAGGCCCAGCGGA
>CAJUIO010000041.1 GCA_910586025.1 uncultured Lachnospiraceae bacterium | reverse complement strand
AGCCGCTCCTTTTAGATATCAGGTATGCTTTTTGTATGACCTGCAGACGCAGAGTTCAACCAGAATGTTTCCCCATGTCTGGGTTTCCCAAGCTTGTAGATGAGGTAATATTTCATCCCAAAAGATATTTTGAACAGCTTTAGAATAAATGCTCCATTTTTCTTTTTACAGTCCGCCATAGTAAATCGCCATGCTTTCTTTTGTGATGATCCGGTTGCAGCCTTCGCCGGCTGGTATCCCTTCACGGGCCTTATTCCATGGATCTTCCATATGCGTCAGCTGGCTGAGCCATTGAGCATTATGATTTCCATAGTGGTTCAATATCTGATTAATGGTGTCCTTTTCGTTATCTGTTAAGTTGCCCATGCCCCCTGTTTCATCATCAGCGGACACGGAATAATTCCCTTGGGTTTTAAAAAATAATTCCCGGCATACCGGGCCATTGGCCCAGGCCTCAAAGTCTTCGTCAAACAAGGGTTTGTCGTCCCAAACCAAGGCCCAGGCCTGCGCATAATAACACAGCTTCTGCAATTTCATTGTAGACATGGACCCTTTTCTCTCAAGGATATATTTTGCAACATCAAAGACATTAGCCATTCAAGTATCATCCTTTCTTTGGAGGCAAACATGTGTTCTTAAAATAAGTATAGATGTTATGGATAGTAATGTCAAGAAGTTCCGAAATATATTTACATTATTTTACCCGAAACTGCATGTTGTAGAGCTCCGCATAGATTCCGTTCTGCCTAAGGAGCTCTTCGTGGTTTCCGCTCTCTACGATGCCGTTTTCGGTAAGCACCAGGATCTTTTCCGCATTGCGGATGGTGGAGAGACGGTGGGCGATCACGAATGTGGTGCGTCCCGCCGCCAGCTTTTCCAGAGATTCCTGCACGATCCACTCGCTCTCGTTGTCCAGAGCGGAGGTGGCCTCGTCGAGAATGATGATGGGCGGGTTCTTCAGAAACACCCTGGCAATGCTGACGCGCTGCTTCTGACCGCCGGAGAGCTTCACGCCCCGCTCGCCCACGTAGGTATCATAGCCGTCCTTCAATTCCATGATAAATTCATGAGCGCTTGCCCGCTTGGCCGCCTCGATCACTTCCTCCTTAGAAGCGCCGGGCCTGCCGTAAGAAATATTCTCATATACAGTGCCGGAGAACAGATAGACATCCTGCTGTACGATACCGATGCTCCGGCGCAGACTCTTTAAGGTAAAGCGCTTGATATTCTGCCCGTCCAAAGTAATGTCGCCATCCGTGACATCATAAAACCGGGGGATCAGATTGCACAGGGTGGTCTTGCCGCCGCCGGAGGGGCCGACAATTGCCACCTTTTCGCCGGGATGGACGGTCAGATTCAGATTTGTAAATACCTGATTGTGGTCGTCCGGATATTCAAAGCTTACATTATGAAAAGTAATCTCGCCTTCCGGAGAGCTCAGCTCCACTGCGCCCTCCTCATCGAAAATCTCAATATCCGCATCCATGATCTGTAAAAACCGCTCAATGCCGGTCATGCCCCGCTGGAACTGCTCTGCAAATTCAATGATACGGCGGATTGTGGTGATCAGCGTTGTCACATATAAGAGGAAGGCCACAAGATCGCCCGGTTCCACCAGCCCCTTTATCATGAACAGGCTGCCGAACAGGAGCACCGACACATACATGATGCCGTCAAATGCCCTTGTAGTCGCATTAAACTGTGCCATCAGATGATAGGAATCCCTTTTGATATCCAGAAAGCGTCCGTTGTCAGACTCGAATTTCTGGTTTTCCATATCCTCGTTGGTAAAGGCCTTGACCACCTTCTGGCCCAGCAGACTGTCCTCGATGCGGGCATTCAGCTCGCCGATGTGGTGGCGCTGGGTGCGGAATACCGCCCTCATGCGGAAGTTCAGCTTCATGCATACCGCCACCATTGCCGGAATAATGACAAAGATGATGAGTGTAAGAAGTACATTGATTCTGGCAAGAATAATAAAGGATATGATAAGCTTTACGCCCGCAATAAAAAATTCCTCGGGGCAGTGGTGCGCAAATTCCGTCACATCAAACAGGTCATTGGTAATCCGGCCCATGATTTGTCCGACCTTGGTGTTGCTGTAATAGGTGTTGGAAAGCTGCTGCAGGTGATGGTAGGCATCCCGCCGCATATCCGTCTCGATCCGTGCGCCCATGATATGCCCTGTTCCCGCCATATAATAGGCGGCGATACAGTCCACGATGCGAAGCATAAGGTACAGGCCCACCATCATGCCGACCGTGCGCATGGAAAGAGACGCCACATCTCTGATTCCCTCATTTGTGATGAAACGCATGATCATCGGCAGAACCAGCTCGCACAGGGTGGTCAGCCCCGCACAGGACAAATCAAAAACCATGGTCTTCCAGTAGGGCTTAAAGTATGGCAGAAACCGCCCGAAGAGTTCTTTCGTCTTATACTGTCTGTTCTCCATCTTGTATGCACTCCTATTCTGTTCTTCCGGTAAATGGTAAGTCTGATTTTATCATCAAAAGGATTTCTTCGCAAGGCAGACATGAAAAATTGAGTGTTACAATTGAGAGAAGTATGGTAATATGAAACAAATAAGAACTCGGATCAGGAAGGGGAGTAATAAGATGCTACAGGCGGCGGCAGTTTTTAGCGACAATATGGTCCTGCAGAGGGACAAGAAGCTTCGGGTGTTCGGAAGAGGTGATGAAGGCAGCAGGATCACGGTGGCTTTGTGTGGAAAAACAGGGGACACTGTCTGCAGAGACGGGAAATGGGTGGTGTACCTTCCCCCGCTCCCCGCGGCGGAGGGAGCGGCCATGGAGATTTCAGACGGAACGGACACGGTTCGTTTTGAGAATATCGCCATCGGGGAGGTCTGGCTTGCAGGCGGGCAGTCTAATATGGAGCTGGAGCTTCAGAATGCGGACGGCGGAAAAGAGCTCCTTAGGGGCGGAGTGAAGGAAAATAAAATATTGGAGAAGGTCCGCTTCTATTACACGCCCAAGGCGGCCTGTGAGGGAGAAGAGCTTTTGGCCCTGGAGGCGGAATCTGGCTGGGAGCTGTTTAATGAAGGGGATGCGGCAAAGTGGTCTGCGGTGGCAACGTTTTTTGCCAAGGATCTGGCTCAGAGGCTGGCGGATGAGGGAATGGACGTTACGGTGGGAATTATCGGCTGCAACTGGGGAGGAACCTCGGCAAGCGCATGGATGAGCGTTGAAGCGCTTCTGGAACAGGAGGCCACCAGAAGCTACGTGGAGGATTATGAGAGCTCGCCCGATGTTCGAAAGACCAGGGAGGAGCAGAGGCGGGATTATGAGGAATATCTTGCCTATCAGGAGGAATGGGACAAAAAGGCGGCAAAGGTATACGAGAAGGATCCCATGATAGCCTTCGACAAGGTGCAGGAGCTGATCGGTCCCTGCCGGTATCCGGGACCTGTGAACTGTTTCAATTACACCAGGCCCGCCGGGCTTTATCAGACTATGCTAAGGAGGATTGCGCCTTACTCGCTTCGGGGCTTTCTCTACTATCAGGGGGAGAGCGACGATCACAGACCGCAGGATTATTATGCGCTCTTTACACGGATGATCCGGCAGTGGAGAGAGGATTTTGAGGACGAGGATCTGCCTTTTATGCTGGTGCAGCTGCCCATGCACCGCTATCAGCATGACCCGGACACGAAAAGCTGGTGCCTGATCCGGGAGGCGCAGATGAAGGCCTGCCGCACGCTGAGAAATACGGGAATTGCGGTGATCATTGACTGCGGGCAGTTTCATGAGATTCATCCCGCAAATAAAAAGCCGGTGGGAGAGAGGCTTGCGCTTCAGGCTCTTGCCCAGGTCTACCGTCTGATACCAAGGGAGAAAGCCTTCGGACCCGTGTACCGGGATTTTCTGTACCGGGACGGCGGCATGGAGATCAGCTTTTTCTATGCGCAGGACGGCTTCGAGGTGAAGGGAGAGCTTACGGGCTTTGAAATTGCGGGAGAGGACGGATGCTTTTATCCTGCAAGGGCGCTGATCACAGGGGATAACAGAATTTTCCTTTCCTCGGAAGAGGTGGAGCGTCCGTTTGCGGCAAGATATCTTTGGACAAACTATGGGGAAGTGACTCTTTTTGGGGCGGGCGGACTCCCCGCAGCGCCTTTCAGGACTCACGTTTTCTCCTGAAAAGATATGAAAATGAGGAATTGTACAGAATGAATTATATTGTGCTGGATTTGGAGTGGAATCAGAGTGATACGGGGAAAGAGCCGGAGGTTAAGGCTCTTCCCTTTGAGATCATTGATGTCGGTGCGGTAAAACTGGATAATGAGAGAAGGATGACGGGTGAGTTTAACCGGCTGGTGAGGCCTGCCGTCTACCGTCACATGCACAAAATTACGGGGAAGCTCATTCACCTTCATATGAGCGATCTGCAAAAGGGGGATCCCTTCCCCAAGGTCATGGAGGACTTCCGGTCATGGCTGGGACAGGATTACATTTTCTGTACCTGGGGACCGCTTGATCTGTACGAGCTGCAGAGAAATATCCGCTTTTATCGGATGGATCCTCTTGACAGCGCGCCCATCCGTTTTCTGGATGTGCAGAAGCTTTTCAGTATTGTGTACGAGGATAAAAAGAGCAGGCGCAGTCTTGAGCATGCCATTGACCAGCTTCACATAGAAAAGGATGTTCCCTTTCACCGGGCCTACAGCGATGCCTATTACACTGCCAGAATCCTTACGCTCCTGCCAGGGGAGGTCCTTGGCAGCTACTCCATAGACACCTTTATTCTTCCGAAATCGAGGGAGGAAGAGGTGCATGTGCTTTTCCACGACTATATTAAATATATATCCAGGGAATTCGAGGATAAGCAAAAGGCCATGGAGGACCGGGAGGTAATCAGCACAAAATGTTATCTGTGCCACAAAAATATACGAAAAAAAATCCGCTGGTTTTCACCCAACGGAAAGAATTATTACAGTGTTGCCGTCTGTCCCGTTCATGGATTCATGAAATCCAAGATACGGATCCGGAGATCAGAGGATGACAAGGTTTACGTGGTAAAGACCTCCAAGTTTATTTCCGAGGAGGACTGCCAGAAGATTCAGAGCAAAAGAGAGGGCGCAAAGCTCCATCATAAATCGAGAAAGGGATCCGAAGGCCTAAAAGGTAGGCCCCCGATCCTTTGATCTCTTGAAGAAACCGCCGGTTTTGCCGCGGTTTCTTTTTCTGCTGTTTAAAAAGCTGTAGCTTGTAAGGATATCGCGAAGCACAAAAAGGAGGATAAGCAGGGCGGTAATCGCAAGAACCGCCACAAGGATTGTCTTTACGTTGATAAAAACAATGGTGTTTGCCTCCCCTTCCTGCGTGTTTTCCGTATCTCCCTGCTCAGAGCCGTAAGGAGCGCGCACCTCCCGGGACCAGTCCACGGTTGCGGTTCCCACATAGACATTGTTGTAGTAATACTGAATTCTTGCCGCTTCCCTCTCTCCGGAGCGGTCATAGGAAAGCTCCGAGGTCAGGTCGGCAAAATCGGCAGTTCTGGGAAGAATCAGATAGCTGTCCGGATTCAGAGTAAGGAGCGGCTTGGAGTTGCCGAAAATATCGTAGGAGGTCTGAAAAAAACGGCTTCCGCTGATATTGTATTTCGTCTCGTTTTCAGAAACATTGGTGACGGCGAAATTGGCAAAGCCGTAATCAAAGAGCTTAACGGTGTCATTGAACTGCTCCGGGCTCTCCTCCTTCAAAACCACACAGATCAGTCTCATGCCGTTTTTCTCCGCACAGGTCACGAGAGTCTGCCTGGCCTCGTCCGTATAGCCGGTCTTTCCTCCCTTGACACCGTCGTAGGGTGTCTCGCCGGTTATAAATTTGTGCTTGTTGCGCTTGATAAAGTCGTCCGGCTGTGTTTCCGTGGCCTCAAAATGGTAGGAGGCCGTATTTCCTATCTTGGTAAGGAGCTCGTTCTGGAAAAAAGCTCTGGCAATCAGGGCCAGATCCCTGGCGGAGGTATAATGGTTTTCGTCAAAAAGCCCGTGAGCGTTTACAAAATGTGTGTTAGTACAGCCAAGCTCTTCCGCCTTCTGGTTCATCATGTCCGCAAAGGCATCCATGCTGCCGGCCACATGCTCAGCCACGGCGTTGGCCACCTCGTTGGCGGATCCCACCATGATCCCGTACAGGCATTCCTCCATGGGGAGGGACTGTCCCTCGTCGATGCCCATATTGGAGCTGCCCGGCTCAATGCTGAAAACAGCGTCATGGGAAAAGGAGACGATCTCGTCCATGGCGGAGTGCTCCGCCGCAACCAGACAGGTCATCAGCTTGGTGGTGCTGGCAGGATAGAGAGGCTCGTCTATATTTTTGGCATAGAGAATAATCCCGGTGTTCGCCTCCAGCAAAATAGCGCCCTGAGCGCCTATGGCGGGGCCGGCGGGCCAGTTTTCAATCTGGTTGCTCTGGATTTCCAGGGACTTGCGCTCCTCGGCCAGCGCCGGATAATCCAACTCTTCCCCGGGTGCGGCCAAAGAAGGGAGCGTGGTCTGCAGTATCATTAATATAGGAATGAAGAGGGACAGGACAAAGGTCCCTGCTCGTTTATAGCTGCATCGGTTCATTGTGCCTCCTGTATCTGAGCTGTAAAAATCAGTTCTGCTATTTATTTTACACTATTTACTGAAAAATCCAATGGGAACGTTAAGAAAAAGTAAAAAATATATTTTCTCTTTCCTTTTTGGGGCAAAAGGTGTAAAATAAGTGCCTGAATATGGAAAACAGACACAGGAAAGGTTATCTGCATGAGACTGAAAAATGTTCCCGGAGCCAGGGAGGCAATCGCCCAGAGCGATCTGGTGGTTCATGAGCCCGGGGAGGCGAAGGGTAATTGGAGACAGATTTTTGGGAATGACCATCCGGTTCATATCGAAATCGGTATGGGAAAAGGGAAATTTATCCACGGCATGGCGGGGAGGTTTTCCGAAATCAATTATATAGGAATTGAGAAATATTCCAGCGTGCTGTTCCGGGCAGTCCAGAAGATGGAGGAGGAGCCGCTTGGAAATCTTAAGTTTGTCCGGATGGATGCGGAAGAGATCGACCAGGCCTTTGCGGAGGATGAGGTGGACCGCATTTATCTCAACTTTTCCGATCCCTGGCCTAAGGACAGGCATGCCAAGCGCAGGCTTCCGTCCAGGGAGTTCCTTGCAAGGTACGCCCGGATTCTGAAACCGGACGGCTGTCTGGAATTCAAGACGGACAACAGGGCGCTGTTTGAATTTGCGCTGGAAGAGCTGCCCCATGCAGGCTGGAGGCTTAAGGCCCTTACCTATGACCTGCACCATGACGAGGACATGATGCGGGGAAATATTATGACCGAATATGAAGAAAAGTTTTCATCTAAAGGCAATCCGATTTATAAGTATATTATAAGCCGCATATAATGCGCTTTATGATGCAATACTAAATTTTAAGGAGGTAACGGATATGGAATTGAAAATTACGGACAGCAATTTTGAAGAGGAAGTGTTAAAGAGCGAGCTTCCGGTTCTGGTGGATTTCTATGCGGACTGGTGCGGTCCCTGCAAGATGATGGCGCCTATTGTGGCCGGCCTTGCGGATGCGTATGAAGGAAAATGCAAGGTGGGAAAATGCAACATTGACGAGAACATGGAGCTTGCGGGAAAATACCGTGTGATGTCGATTCCGACGATTATTCTGTTTAAAGGCGGAGAAGCGGTATCCACCACGGTGGGAGCGGTGTCAAAAAACGAACTGGAAGGAAAGATCGGACAGGTGCTGGCATAAAGCGGCACCTGTTCCGTTTGTGAGGAGAAAGGAAAGGATATGTACATAATATTTTTTCTGATCTGGGTGATCTTCAATGGACATCTTACAGTGGAAATAGCCCTTCTGGGCCTGGTCGTTTCCGGGGCGATGTACGCCTTTATCTGCAGGTTTATGGATTACAGGCCGGGAAAGGATCTGGTGATTGCCAGAAAGATTTTCTGCTTCCTTCACTATATAGGCGTTCTGCTGAAGGAGATTATCAAGGCCAACTATATCGTAATTAAAAAGGTTGCCTCCGCCCGCTATGAAATCGAACCGGCGGTGGTAAGGTTCAGGGTCGATCTTAAGTCGTCCTTTGCAAGAATTCTGCTCGCAAACTCTATCACGCTCACCCCGGGGACCATCACGGTTTCCCTGGAGGGAGATGAATATGTGGTGCACTGTCTGGACAAGGAGCTGGCGGGGGAGATTGACAGGTCTGTTTTTGTCACGCTCCTCAAGAGGCTGGAAAGGATGGAATAACGATGGAAACGGCGTATAAAATTGTCTGCTGGCCCATGCTGATCCTGCTTGCGGCCATGGTGTGTGCCTGTCTGATCCGGGCCGTGAAGGGGCCGAGAATGGCGGACCGTATCGTGGCGGTGAATATGATGGGAACCATGGTCATGGTAATCATAGCGGTCATGTCTTTTCTGCTGAAGGAAAACTATCTGGTGGATATCTGTCTGATTTACGCCATGGTGAGCTTCCTTGCGGTGGTGGTGCTCTCCAAGGTTTATGTGGGAATTTTCGAGGAAATGCGCAGGAAGATGGATGATTCGGGTTTTGAAAAGAAGAAGGAATAGGAGGGGGCCAGATGCAGATATTTGAAATTGTCCGGCTGGCTGTCGGGACGGGGCTCCTGCTTTGCGGTCTCGGCATTTTTCTGATGGAGCTCTACGGGGCCTTTCATTTTGACTATGTTTTGAACCGCATGCATGCGGCGGCCATGGGAGATACCCTGGGAATCAGCTTTTCGCTCATCGGCCTCATGGTTTTTAACGGGCTTACCTTTACGACTATGAAGCTTGCGCTGATCGTTATCTTCTTCTGGATCGCATCCCCGATCTCTTCCCACATGCTGGCAAGGCTTGAGGTTACGACCAACGATAACCTGCGGCAGCACTGTGAGGTTTACGAGGAGCTTTCCGCACTGGAGGAGGAGCTTGCGCGGAAAGAGGAAGAGGAGAGAGCCAAGGAGCGGGAAGGGAGGCTGTCATGACAGTATTTCAGCTGATGCTGATGACATTTTTGATTGTGTGTGCGGTTTCCGCCAGCTTTTCCAGAAATCTGCTGAATTCCGTGCTGATCTACATGTCCTTCAGCCTTGTGATGTCCATTTTGTGGGTCTGTCTGGAATCTCCGGATCTCGCCATCACGGAGGCGGCGGTAGGAGCCGGCGTGACGAGCCTTTTATTCTTTGCGACCCTGAAAAAGATACGGGGTATCGTGATCGAGAGGGAAGTGGAGAAACGGGAAAAAGAGGAAGAGGAGGCGAAGGAGCATGAGTAGGAGAAGATCCAGGGAGGAATACGAAAGGACTTTGGCCTTCCGGTTTTTCCGGTGGCTTTCCGGAAGTAAGGATCCTTATCTTGGCCGGGTGGAGATGAAGCCTCAGGAGGAATGGCGGGAGGAGGAATCCGTTCAGCTTGACCACCTCCATGATCATCAGATGCTTCGAGACAGGATTTACGACACGGAGCACAACAGAAAGATTATTTTTTTCTACAAGCTCTATAAGCTGTCCGCCGTTGTGTTCTGTATCGGGCTCGCATCGCTTCTTCTGTACACGGTTTCCTACCTGCCCAAGACGGGTGCGGCCAACCGGCCCGCAAATAACGAGGTTCCTGCCAGATATATTGAGAAGGGGCTTCAGGAGACGGGCGCGGTAAATATTGTAACGGGAATGATTCTGGATTATCGAGCCTTTGACACCTTTGGGGAGTCCAATGTGCTGTTCGTGGCCACGGTGACGGTCCTGATTCTGCTCCATGCGAAAAGGAACAGCAAGGGAGAGGAGGAACAGGAAAACGACCGCATTTTTGAACCTAAGAATGATGCGATTCTGCAGGCCGGCGCAAGAATTCTGGTCCCGGTCATCATACTGTTTGGCATCTATATCGTTCTCAACGGTCATCTGTCTCCGGGCGGAGGTTTTTCCGGAGGGGCCGTCATCGGGGCGGGGCTGATTCTGTACCTGAATGCCTTCGGGTTCCGGAAGACGGAGAAGCTCTTTACGGAGAAGGTGTATAAGTGGGTGAGCTTTTCGGCCCTGACGACCTATTGCCTCGCCAAGAGCTATTCCTTTTTTACCGGGGCGAATCATCTGGAAAGCCATATTCCGCTGGGGACCCCGGGCCATATTCTGAGCAGCGGACTGATTCTGATCCTGAACATCTGTGTCGGTATGGTGGTGGCCTGTACCATGTATACCTTTTATGTGATGTTTCGCAAAGGAGACTTTTAATATGGGAAGTAATTTATTGATCAATTATGGAGAGGCGGTGGCCATGCTGCTGTTTGTGATCGGCTTTACGAATCTGCTTCTCCAGAAAAATCTGATCAAGAAGATCATAGGCTTAAATATAATGGATTCTGCGGTATATCTGTTCCTGGCGGAAAAGGGCTACATAGAGGGGAGGACTGTCCCTATTGTGGTAAACGGCGTGCAGGACGTGGAGGCTTATATCAATCCGATTCCCAGCGGACTGGTACTGACTGGTATTGTGGTGTCGGTGTCGGTGACGGCTCTTATGCTCTCTCTGACAATCCGTCTTTACCGGAGATATAACACGCTGGATCTTGACGAGATATCCACCAGACTGAAGAAGGAGGGGCTGTAAATGGATTTTATACAGAATTTCCCCTTTTTTTCCATTATGCTGTCAATGTTTTCGGGCACTGTCTGCTCCGTGCTTCCCCGAAGGGCGGCAAGGTGGGTGAACACGCTCATGATTTCGCTGATCGGGGTGCTGTCATTTGTGCTTCTCTCCTATCTGGTGGTCAGGGGGGAAAGCTATGTTTATATGATGGGACATTTTCCCGCACCCTGGGGAAACGAGATAAGGGCGGGTATTCTTGAGGCGGGAACGGCCCTGTTTTTCTGCGTGATCATGCTTCTTTCCATGCTGGGAGGGCGCAAGAAGCTGCAGGAGGAGGTGGTGGAGAGCAAGCACAATATGTACTATATTCTGGTAAATCTGCTGCTCAGCTCCCTTCTGGCCCTGGTCTATACCAACGACCTGTTTACGGCCTATGTGTTTGTGGAGATCAACACCATAGCGGCCTGCGGCCTGATTATGATAAGGCAGAACGGAAGAACCATCGAGGCGGCGGTGCGGTATATGATCATGAGTCTTCTGGGCTCCGGCCTGCTTCTTTTGGGAATCTGCATGCTGTATGATCTTACGGGGCATCTGCTGATGAGCAATATTCAGGCGGCGGTGCAGGGAATTCTTGAGGACGGCACATATGAGGTTCCGCTCCTTGTGACCATCACGCTGATGAGTGTGGGGCTTGCCATCAAGAGCGCCCTGTTTCCCTTTCACGCATGGCTGCCGGATGCCTACGGTTATTCCACGGTTTCCTCTGCGGCGATTCTTTCCAGCCTGGTGTCCAAGGGATATATATTTCTGCTGATAAAGATCATTTACCGGGTGATCGGCTACAATGTTTTCGGAAACAGCCATATCATTGACGTGCTGTTTGTTTTCGGGCTGATGGGAATGATTTTCGGATCTCTCAACGCTATTCAGGAAAATGATATCAGAAGGATGATCGCATTTTCCTCCGTGGCCCAGATCGGCTACATTTATATGGGGATCGGAATGGGGACCGGAGTGGGAATGACGGCCAGCGTGTTTCATATTCTCTCTCATGCGGCGACCAAATCCCTGCTTTTTATCGCAGCCATCGGACTTACGGACGTTTCGGGCGGAAGCAGGCACTTTATCGACCTGACGGGTGCGGCCTACAGGAATAAGTGGGCGGGTGTCGCATTTACGGTGGGCTCGCTTTCCATGGTGGGCGTTCCCATGTTTTCCGGCTTTATCAGCAAGCTGCTGTTTGCCCAGGCGGCGGTGCAGAATCATGTCAAGATGCTTCCGGCGCTTATCGTGCTGGCAATCAGCACGATTCTGAATGCAATATACTTTATGAAAACAGTCATTCGTATCTACACACCCGAAGAGGGCAGTGAATATGAGAGTGTTACCTTTAAGAATATGAAGACCTACGCTGTGACACTGGTATGCTTTATCCTGCTGAATGTTCTTCTGGGCGTGAGTTCACAGCCGATTGTGGATCTGATCGAACAGGGGCTTTCCATGTTTGCGTAAAGGAGGTTTACGGTGAGTTATTTTGTGCTATTACCGATTTTGTTTCCCATTCTGTCAGGGATTTTTTTGCTTGTCAGAAAAGAAATGAAAAACAGACAAAGCCTGCTGATCACGGTGGGTGCGGCCCTTGTGATCACAACGGTTCTTGCGATTACGGCAATGCTGACTGTGCGGGATGAGATTTTTCTGGTATTTAATCTGACCCGGACGCTTCCCGTGCTGTTTAAAATAGACGGTGTGGGAGTGATTTTCGGGATCGTGGGGATCATTGTCTTTGTGTGCGCAGGATCCTTTGGGTTTGAATATATGAAGCATGAGGAGCATGAAAAGAGGTATTACGGATTTTATCTGATCGTTTTCGGAATTCTGATGGCGCTGTGCTTTGCGGGGAATCTTGTGACCTTTTATCTGTTCTTCGAGCTGCTCACGCTTTCCTCCATGCCTCTGGTGCTTCATACAGGCTCTAAGGAGGCTGTTATGGCGGGGCTTAAGTACCTGTTTTATTCTCTGTGCGGTGCTTATATGGTGCTGTTTGGATTTTACTTCATAAACCGGTATGCGAACACGCTTTCCTTCAGCGAGGGAAGTGTGCTGAATCCGGAGCTGGCGGCGGGACATGCATCGCTTTTGCTGGGAGCGGCATTTGTGATGATTATGGGATTTTCCGTGAAGGCGGGTATGTTTCCCATGCACGCCTGGCTGACGGCAGCTCATCCGGCGGCTCCGGCACCTGCCTCCGCCGTTCTCTCGGCGGTGATTGTGAAGGCCGGTGTGCTGGGAATTATCAGGGTGGTTTATTATCTGTTCGGAGCCTCCTTTCTGCAGGGAACCTGGGTGCAGAGCGTATGGATGACGCTTGCGCTCATTACGGTTTTTATGGGTTCTCTCCTGGCCTATCGGGAGCCGGTTTTGAAAAAGCGTCTGGCCTATTCCACAGTGAGTCAGATTTCCTATATTCTGTTCGGGCTTGCGGTGATGGATCCGGATGCCCTGACCGGGGGGATGCTGCACGTGATCTGCCACAGCCTTGTGAAGGCCGTGCTGTTTCTGTGTGCGGGAGCCATTATTTATAAGACGGGAAAAACAAGAGCGGACGAGCTTAGAGGAATCGGAAAGGAAATGCCGGTTCTGCTGTGGTGTTATACTGTCGCATCCCTGGGGCTTGTGGGAATTCCGCCTACGGGAGGCTTTGTGAGTAAGTGGTACCTGGCGGCAGGCGCGCTTTCCTCCGGAATACCGGGATTTTTCTGGATCGGGCCTGCGGTGCTGCTTATAAGTGCGCTGCTTACGGCGGGATATCTGCTTCCCATAACCATCAGCGGCTTTTTTCCGGGAGAGGATTTTGACTACGGAGGTCTGAAAAAGAGGGAGCCCGGAGTCCTGATGACTCTGCCGATTGCGCTGCTTACGGCGCTGTCCGTGCTGGCAGGGCTGTTTCCCAATGTGCTTACGGATTTTATTGCCCGGCTTGCGGCAGATATTTTATAGGAGAGGAGGAGGGAAATGAAAGAGAGCATCATGTTACTGGTTATTCTGCTTCCCGTGATTTCGGGAATTCTGGTTCCCTTACTTCCTTTTAAGAAGAGAAGGCACATGGAAATTTTTCTGGAGATTGTGGTGGTGATCAATTCCCTTCTGGTCTGGGGGATCCTTCTGGAATTTCCCGAGGAGTCCTTTACTCTCGCCAGATTTACGGGAAACCTGACAATAAGCTTCCGGGTGGATGGGATGACCATGGTATTTGCCGGGCTTGTGTCTGCGCTCTGGCCGTTTGCCACCTTATATGCCTTTGAATATATGACCAGGGAGGAGAGGGAAAGGTCCTTCTTTGCCTTTTATACCATGACCTACGGGGTGACGCTGGGGATTGCCCTTGCGGGAAATATGCTTACCATGTATTTTTTCTATGAGCTGCTCACCCTGGTGACGGTGCCGCTCGTGATGCACACGCTCTCGAGGGAGGCGATTCTGGCAAGCAGAACGTATCTGTATTATTCCCTGGGCGGTGCGGCCTTTGCCTTTATCAGTCTGATTTTCCTGACGATCTATGGAAGCACCACGGATTTTATTCTGGGCGGCGCGCTGGATCTGGAACGGGTCGGGGAGCGGACCAACACGCTTCTTCTTGTCTATGTCATGGCGTTTCTGGGCTTTGGCGTGAAGGCGGCAATCTGTCCCTTTAACTCCTGGCTTCCCAAGGCCGGCGTGGCTCCTACCCCGGTAACGGCCCTGCTCCATGCGGTGGCGGTTGTGAAATCCGGAGCCTTTGCGATCCTGAGGCTCACATATTTCAGCTTTGGAACGGACTTTCTTGAGGGAACCTGGGCTCAGAGCGTGGTCATGGCGATCACCATGTTCACGATTGTTTACGGGTGCAGCCGTGCGGTGAAGGAGACCCATCTCAAGAGAAGGCTTGCCTACTCTACGATCAGCAATCTGTCTTATATTCTGTTCGGGGCGGCGCTGATGTCGCCTGCCGGTATGGTGGGCGCTCTGACCCACATGGTCTTCCATGCCGTGATGAAGATCGCGTCCTTTTTCTGTGCGGGGGCTGTCATGCACCAGACAGACAGGCATTATGTACATGAGCTGAACGGGCTTGGCTATAAAATGCCATGGGTTTTCGGCGTGTTTACCCTGTCTGCCCTGGCTCTCATGGGAGTTCCGGGGCTTGCGGGCTTTGTGAGTAAGTGGAATCTGGCCTTGGCTGCTGTGGAGAGCGGGAATCCTCTGTCCTATGGAGGGATTGTCTGTCTCCTGATTTCGGCGCTGCTGACAGCTGTCTATATGCTGACCATTGTGGTGCGGGCCTTTTTCCCGGGGAAGGACTTTGATGACAGGGCCGTATCGGAGATAAGGGATCCGGGCTGGAAGATGGTGGTTCCTCTTGTGGTGTTCAGCGCTTTTATTGTGGTCTTTGGCCTGTACTCATCGCCCTTTGTGGAATTTTTCCAGAAGGTTGCAAACGGAATTTATTAGGAAAGGTGTGGGAATGAATATGAGTTATCTTTTGGCTTTCAGCGTATTTTTTCCAATGGCAGCTGCGGGGGTCTCTTATCTGATCGGCAGATACCGGAAGGATCTTCGGGACTGCTTTGCGGACGCTGTGACAGTGATCACCTTTGGAGTGCTTTTATTCCTCGCGGTGGGTATCAGGGCGGGTCATCCGGAGGAAGCGCTCGGGCTCACTGTGCCGGCGGTGTGCGGGTTTGGCCTGCATTTTGCCCTGGATGGCTTTCGGGCGCTGTACTCTGCCATAGCGGCTTTTATGTGGATGATGACCACTCTCTTTTCCGGGGAATATTTTGCCCGTTACAGAAACAGAAACCGGTATTATTTCTTTCTTCTTCTGACTCTTGGCGCAACCATAGGGGTATTTCTGTCCGCGGACTTTTTCACCACGTTTCTCTTTTTTGAGATTATGTCCTTCACCTCTTACGTGTGGGTTGCCCATGATGAGAGGAAGGAATCGCTCCGGGCGGCGGGAACTTATCTGGCGGTGGCGGTGATCGGCGGTCTGGTGATGCTGATGGGTATTTTTCTTCTGGACAACGTGGCGGGCACCTTGATGTTTGATGAGCTTGTGGGGCTTTCGGAGTCATATGAGCTGGAGCTGAATGTGGATATCACGGTACCGGGGGCCGTAAGGAAGCTCTGGGCGGCGGGAATCTGCATGCTCTTTGGATTCGGTGCGAAGGCAGGTGCCTTTCCTATGCATATCTGGCTGCCCAAGGCGCATCCGGTGGCTCCGGCTCCGGCCTCGGCATTGCTGTCAGGTATTCTGACTAAGGCGGGAATGTTCGGGATTCTGGTTCTTGGCGGCGGCATTTTCCTGGGAAGCGCCGCTTTTGGAAGCCTGATTCTGATTCTCGGGGTATGCACCATGGTTCTGGGGGCCGTGCTTGCGCTGTTTTCCGTGGATCTGAAGCGGACGCTTGCCTGCTCCTCCGTATCCCAGATCGGCTTTATCCTGGTCGGTGTGGGAATGTCCGGGCTTCTGGGAGAGGAAAATTCTCTTGCCGCAAGAGGGGCGCTGCTTCATATGGTCAATCACTCGCTGATCAAGCTGGCACTCTTTATGGCGGCCGGCGTGGTGTTTATGAATGTGCACAGGCTGGATCTGAATGATATCCGGGGATTTGGCAGGAACAAGCCTCTGCTCAACTACGTTTTTCTCATGGGGGCGCTTGGAATCGGCGGCATCCCGCTTTGGAACGGTTATGTGAGCAAGACGCTGATTCACGAGAGTATTGTGGAGTATGCGGCGCTTCTGGAGGAGGGGACTGTCAGCGGCATGTTCAGTCCGGGGGCCGTGAGAGGAATTGAGTGGTGTTTTCTCATAAGCGGCGGTCTGACCGTGGCCTATATGGCAAAGCTGTATGTGGCGCTGTTTGTGGAGAAGAACGGGGATGCCGGGGTGCAGGAGGAGTTTGATTCCAGAAGGGGCACGTATATGAATCGGGTCAGCGCCTGTGTGCTGGCTTTTTGCGGAACGCTTCTTCCCGTTATGGGATTTTTTCCCGGTGTGGTCATGAACGGCCTTGCGGATATGGGACAGGGCTTTCTCCATGTACAAAACGCAGGAGAGACCGCATATTTTTCTCTGGAAAATCTCAGGGGCAGCCTGGTTTCTTTGGGAATCGGCGCACTGGTTTATGCGGTGGTGGTACGGCGGTGGATGATGCGAAGGGAAGAGGGACGGGAGGTATATCTGAATCGCCAGAATCCTTATCTGGATCTGGAAAACCTGATTTACCGTCCGATTTTGCTGAGGTTCCTCCCTTTTGTGCTGGGAGTGGCCTGCCGCCTGCTTGACAGCCTTGTGGATGCGGCCGTGGTGGTTCTGCGAAAGACGGTGTACAGGGACAGCAGGCTTCCTCACGAGCTTACGGAGGGAACCATGCTCACTCATGCGCTGGGGTGCTTTGCAAACGGGCTGGAGCGTATCGCCAACGCAACTGTTTTCAGGAAACACAAGAAAAAGGTGGACTATGAGCACAAATATGCGCTGATCTACGAGGAGCTCACGGAGGATACGATTATTATAAGGAGGAGTCTTTCCTTTGGACTGCTGTTGTTTTGCGGGGGACTTTTGATCACGGTCGGGTATTTATTGTTCTCAAGATAAAATTTTTACAGTGCAGACATTGACATTTCGCCGCAAAAATTGTATGATGTATAACGTCGTAGCACTTCGGCGCGTGGCTCAGCTTGGTAGAGCGCTGCGTTCGGGACGCAGAGGTCGCAGGTTCAAATCCTGTCGCGCCGATTTTAACATAAGGATAGCCTGCGAAGCGTGGCATCAGTTGTGTACGGACTTTTTCGGAGGTCCGTATTTTTGCTTTATGGAATGACTTTCATCTGTGGTGGAGCGCTGCGAAGCGGCACATGGATGTTTAAAGAAGGATTGAGGAGCTGTATATGGAGGACAACCGCAAACAGGAAACGGATTTCCTGAAAGAGACAATCAAGCAGCGGCCCCTGAACAGGAAAAAGCTGCTTCGCCGCACTATTATCACGGCAGCCATGGCGGTTATATTCGGCACAGTGGCCTGTCTCACCTTTTTGCTGCTTGAGCCGGTGATCAGCAACAGGCTGTATCCGGAGGAGGAGCCATCCACGGTGGTTTTCGTGGAGGAGACGGAGGAGAATGAAAAGCTGCCGGAGGATATGATAGCGGACGATTCCCAGATGATTCCGGAGCCGACCCCGGAGCCCACGCCTGTTCCCACTCCGGAACCGGATCCGGCGGAGGTGGAGGAGAGGATCGCACAGGTCCTTGCGGAGATGAAGCTTGGGATCAATCATTACGAGTCGCTCTACGGAGCTCTTGCGCAAGTGGCGGGAGAGGTGCAGAAGTCCATGGTAACGGTGGCGGGAGTGACTTCCGATGTGGACTGGTTTGACAATGCTTACGAGAACAGGGGCATGGTCTCCGGCGTGATCGTTGCGGATAACGGGAGGGAGCTTCTGGTTCTGGCCAATGTCAACGCTATCAAGGGAGCGGAATCTGTGACCATCACCTTTGCCGACGGCATGGAATATGCGGCATCCGTCAAGAAAAAGGACGGAAACACAGGTCTTGCGGTTCTGTCAGTTCTGAAAACGGATATAAAGATGAGCACGGCAGAGACGGCAAAGCCGGTGACGCTGGGAACCTCTGCCATAAGCAATCTCTCCGGGCAGCCGGTGATAGCACTGGGACACCCCATGGGAGCGGCGGGTTCTGTCTGTTATGGTTTCATCACTTCCTCGGGAAATGCGATTGATCTGCCGGATTCCCGGTATAAATGGATGACTACGGACATTTACGGGAGTACCGGCGCAACCGGTGTATTATCCGACCTGAAGGGACAGGTGATAGGCATCATTGATATGAGCTACAGCGGCAGTGATACGAAAAACCTGATCGGGGCGGTGGGAATTACGGAGCTCAAGAGAGTGATTCAGCGCCTGTCAAATGACGAGAGCATTCCCTATATGGGTGTGTATGGAGCGGATGTGACAGTGGAGGCACATGAGGAGCTTGGAGTTCCGCTTGGCGCCTATATTATGGAGATCGACATGGATTCGCCGGCAATGGATGCCGGTATACAGAGCGGTGACGTGATCATCAGCGTGGACGGGAATGAGATTGTGACCTATCAGGAGCTGATCGGCGCTATTGTCGGGGGCGAACCGGAGCAGAATCTTTCTATTGGACTTTTGCGCCAGGGACCGGAGGGCTATGCGGAAATGAACCTGAATGTAGTTCTTTCCATGAAATAGATTTGAAAAGGAGTATGGTGGCGGTATGAAATTTATAAAGGATTACAGTGACGGAGACAGGGTATTTGATATTTATCTGTGCAAGCACAAGATATCGGCGGTGACGAAGAACGGAAAGCCGTACGAGACGGTTATTTTGCAGGATAAGACGGGAACGATTGACGCAAAGGTCTGGGATCCCAATAATGCGGGAATTGCGGACTTCAATTCCCTTGATTATATCGAGGTTTACGGGGATGTCACCAGCTTTCAGGGTGCGCTGCAGGTGAATGTAAAGCGGATCCGGAGATGCCAGGAGGGCGAGTATGATCCGGCGGATTATCTGCCGGTCAGTAAGTTTCCCATTGAGGAGATGTACGGGGAGCTGATGAAATTCGTGAATCAGGTGGAAAATGTGTATTTAAAGCAGCTCCTGTGCGAGCTCTTTGTGAAGGACGAAGGGTTTATCCGGGCGTTTAAGAGGTCCTCGGCGGCAAAGACGATTCATCACGGCTTTGTGGGGGGGCTTTTACAGCATACTCTGAGCGTCACCAGGCTATGTGATTATTATTGCAGTGCCTATCCGCTGTTGAAGAGGGATCTGCTGATCACGGCTGCTATCTGCCATGACATGGGTAAGGTGAAGGAGATTTCTCCTTTTCCGGCAAACGATTACACGGACGAAGGACAGTTTCTGGGACATATCGTCATGGGCATCGAGATGGTGGGAGAAAAGATACGCAGCATTCCGGGGTTTCCCACGGTGCTCGGCAATGAGCTGAAGCACTGCATCCTGGCTCATCACGGGGAATATGAGTTCGGAGCACCGAAAAAGCCTGCGATTATGGAGGCTCAGGCGCTTTATTTTGCGGACAATACGGATGCAAAGCTGCAGACTCTCACGGAAATCATGGAAAATACCACGGAGACAGGATGGCTTGGCTTTAACAGGCTGTTTGATTCCAACCTGATCGTGACCAGAATGGAGTAGCCGGAACCGTATGGAAAAGAATATGGATTATAAAAAAAATGACATAGTAACGATTGAGATACAGGATATCAGTCATGACGGAGAAGGGATAGGGAAGATAAACGGCTATCCCTTTTTTGTTAAGGATACGGTGATCGGGGACAGGGCGCAGATCCGGGTCACGAAGGTGAAGAGGAATTATGCCTATGGGCGGCTGGAAAAGGTGCTGGAGCCATCTCCCGGCCGTGTTCAGCCTGTCTGCGCTTTTCACAGGCAGTGCGGCGGCTGTCAGATCCAGGCCATGGCTTACGAAGCTCAGCTTCGGTTCAAGGAATCCAAGATCAGGAATAATCTGATCCGGATCGGAGGATTTGCCCCTGAGGCGGTGGACGGCATCATGGAGCCGATCGTGGGGATGGAGGCTCCCTTGCGTTACAGGAACAAGGCGCAGTATCCTGTAGGCACAGACCGGGAGGGCAATCCCGTGGCCGGATTTTATGCGGGGAGGACCCATGATATCATCGCCAATACGGAATGCTTTCTTGGCCCTGAAGAATATAAGAATATTCTGGAGATCATTCTGGATTATATGAGGAGGGAGCGTGTACCCGCTTATGATGAGAACACGGGAACGGGCCTGATCCGCCATGTGCTGATCCGCAAGGGATTTGGAAGCGGACAGATCATGGTGTGTCTGGTGATCAACTGGAGGGGCGAGGGCTCTGACAGGCAGGACGCAGCGGGGAAAACAGGCCCTGACGGGTGCAAGCGGTATCTGCCCGCTCAGGAGAGGCTGACGGAGCGCCTTGGGGCGATTCCGGGAATGACCGGCATATCCGTGAGTATCAATACGGAAAATACCAACGTGATCATGGGAAGCGAGGTTCACACTATCTGGGGAAAGGACAGGATTGCGGACACGGTTCACATGAGAGATTCCCTTCATGGCTTCAGGCCCACCGGTGAGGAGATCAGCTTTTCCATATCGCCCCTTTCCTTTTATCAGGTGAATCCGGCTCAGATGGAAAGGCTCTATGCGCTTGCCCTGGAATATGCCGGACTCACGGGAAGAGAGACGGTATGGGATCTCTACTGCGGAATCGGGACAATTTCCCTGTTTCTGGCAAAGAGGGCAAAGCAGGTGTACGGTGTGGAGATCATCCCCAAGGCCATAGAGGATGCCAGGGAAAACGCCTCCCAAAACGGCATAGCCAACGCCGAATTTTTTGTGGGAAGGGCGGAGGAGCTGCTTCCGGAAAAGTATGAGAGAGAGGGAATCCGTGCGGACGTGATTGTGGTGGATCCTCCCCGGAAGGGCTGCGATGCGGCCTGCCTGGATACCATACTGAAAATGAGGCCGGAGAGAGTCGTATACATAAGCTGCGACAGCGCAACTCTGGCAAGGGATTTAAAGGTGCTCTGCGAGGGCGGTTATGAGATGAAGAGAGTGCGGGGGGTGGATTTGTTTGGGATGACGGTGCATGTGGAGACGGTTGTAATGCTTTCCCACAAAAAGCCCGACAGCGTAATCAACGTAAAAGTGGAGTTTGGCGAGGGTGAGGGCAAAGTGCCGCTTGATAATATCGCTAAGAGAGCTGAAGCGTACAAGCCGAAAGAGCGGGTTACATACAAAATGATTAAAGAGTACATAGAATCAAAATATGGCTTCAAAGTACATACCGCATATATCGCAGAGATAAAGCGGGATTTAGGCTTGCCAATGTATGATGCCCCTAATGCGGTAGAGGAATTGAAACAGCCGAGAAAGCATCCGACACCAGAGAAGGTTGAAGCGATAAAGGATGCTTTGAGACATTTTGAGACAATTTAACTATAGTAAACGACAAAAATAATTGCCGTTTACTATAGCCCCTCCGGGGGATGCGCACGATTTTTGCAAGGTAAATCTGCGTTTGCACGCAGCAAAAATCGGCGCAGCCAACGACAAAAGGAAAAAACTTTTGTCGTTGACTATAATATAGTCGTCTGATGCTGTGCAGGCGACTTTTCTGGTTTAGGCGTATGGAATTTATTTTTTTTGTCCCAAATTAGTGTCATTTTGTCCCAATATGTGATATAATACAAAAAAGGTAATTGGAGGTGCGCTCTTGTGAAAAAACAAAATATATTAAACTTGATAAAATATCATGTTGAAAAAAATGAGAATGCATTTAGAAATGAGGCAGTAAGCATAGCGAAATATTTTGATGCTATTGGTGATTATCAGCTGGCTGAGTATATAATGGGGTTAATAGCAGAATCCAACTTGTATGTTCCACAGGCGAGGGATTTTGAAAGTGAATTTTTAAAACAGATAGATATTAGAGAAATGCAACCATTGAATTTGCCGGTAGTAATATCTAATGATATAAAAGGTATTATTAATGCAGTTAATCATAATATTGGGATAAATAAGTTTTTACTTGAAGGACTGCCAGGTAGTGGAAAAACGGAAGCTGCGAAACATATAGCAAGGCTGCTTGGCAGAACCTTATATTGTGTTGATTTTGAGCATTTGATTGATAGTAAACTAGGTCAAACTAATAAAAATATTGCCAGTGTTTTTGCTGAGATAAATATGATTCCATATTCAAATAAAGTTGTTATTTTATTCGATGAAATAGATGTGATTGCTTTGGATAGAGTTAATAGGAATGATGTGCGAGAAATGGGACGGGTTACTTCGACTATATTGAGAGAGCTTGATAGATTAACTGATTTAAACAAGGAAATAGTAATTATTGCGACAACAAATTTGTATTCCAATTTTGACAAAGCTCTAATTAGACGTTTTGATGCAGTGATTAATTTTAATAGATATAGTAAAGAAGATTTATTGGAAGTCGCAGAGTATTATTTTGTATCTTTTATTAAAAATTTTAAAGGCATTCCAAAAGATACCAGATTGTTTAAGAAAATATTGAGGGTATCGTCTGATTTGCCTTATCCAGGGGAATTGAAGAATATTATAAAAACCTCTTTGGCATTCAGCGATGCAAATATAGAATATGATTATTTGAGAAGACTTTATAATTATTTGATGGGTAATTTAGAAGAAACAGAAATAGAACAACTTCATGCACAAGGATTTACGGTCAGAGAAATAGAAAAGCTCAAAGGAGAATCTAAAAGTACCGTATCCAGAAAATTAAGCAAGGGGGAAGAAATTAATGAATAATGTACTGGAATTAAAGGGGAAGCGATTTGTTCAAGCCTCAAAAACTAGTAGCGGTGGCGGAGCATCCATGAACAGCAAAAAAATAGTAACAGCAGAGCAGTTACTTAGATTGATAGAAAGAATAAGCCAAATTAAAGAATTTTGGAAACAAGAAAAAAGACCCTTTGAGGGGATATTGGTTAGTGTTCATTATAATAAAATAGTTGCAAAGAGTAATCGAATTGCAGGATTGTTTAAAGGAAAAGATTCTAATTATGCTATTGTGGGCGCTAAATTTAACAAAGAAAAAACGAAACATATTATTACGTACTTTCTTGATATGGAAGATTTGGATGAAAGTATAGAATTACTTTTAAAAACAAGTGATATAATTAAGGTAAAGTTTCAAAATGGAATAGATAAAGTTACTTTTGATGATAGAAAAAAAATAGATAAAATACCATTTTCTAGATTTTCAATAACAAAATCTACATTTAAACAGGTAGTTGCAGATGTTTCATATATTGAAGATTTTGAGGTGGAAATGGCAACACGCCAATTAAAACAAAGTATCATTACATTGTATAATACGCATACAGATACAAAAACGTTATTTAAAAATATTGGAATTGACATTTTAAAAAGTAGAATATTGGATAATCAGACAGTGTTTTTAGATGAAAACCAATTACAGATTTTATTTGAGAAAGCACCGTATCTTGTTTCTATGGCAACAGAGGATTTATCAGAATTATCTCCAGAAGACTTCATTCAGGAATATCAGCAAGGGACTCTGTATATGCCTTCTCCAACTATTGAGCCAACTGTTGGAGTAATTGATACGTTATTTGATAAACGTGTCTATTTTGGCGAATGGGTAGAGTATCATGATATGGTTGATGATAATCTTCCTAAAAATCCAGATGATTATCGTCATGGTACAGCGGTGGATTCTATTATTGTAGATGGTGCAAGATTAAATCCTTGGCTTGATGACGGATGTGGCAGATTTAGGGTACGCCATTTTGGTGTCGCAATAGGTTCAAAATTTTCTTCTTTTACTATTACAAAACAGATAAAAGAGATTATTGCAAACAATAGAGATATAAAGGTTTGGAATATTTCGCTCGGAAGTAATCAAGAAGTTAATGACAATTTTATTTCTGCAGAGGCGGCTATATTAGATAAAATCCAATATGAAAATGATGTTATTTTTGTTGTTGCAGGGACGAATAAGCCTAGCGCTGATATTGAGAAAATAGGATCGCCTGCTGATTCAATAAACAGTATGGTAGTTAATGCAGTAACCCAGAATGGTTTGTCAACTAAGTATGCAAGAAGAGGATTGGCGTTATCCTTTTTTGCAAAACCAGATGTTAGTTATTATGGTGGGAGTGAAGAAAAATATATTAAGGTTTGTGAACCATTAGGGGAAGCAAATGTTGCTGGTACTTCATTTGCAGCTCCTTGGATTGCCCGAAAATTGTCTTACTTGATTAATATTTTAGGATTGAATAGAGAAGTTGCAAAAGCGATGATTATTGATGCTGCAAGAGACTGGAATGAAAAGCCGACACCAGAAGAGGTTGCCTTATATGGACATGGTATAGTACCTATTAAAATAGATGATATTGTTCATACAAAAGAAGATGAAATTAAATTTCTGGTATATGATGTGAGTGAAAAATGGAATACATATAATTATTATTTTCCAGTTCCAATTAAAGATGACAAATACCCTTATATTGCAAGGGCAACGATGTGTTATTTCCCTATGTGTGATAGGACGCAAGGGGTTGATTATACAAATACAGAACTTAATTTACATTTCGGCAGAATCAACAATAAAGGGAAGATAGAGGATATTAAGGGCGATAAACAGAATCAGGATGTAATGTTAGATAATGAAAAATATTTTCTTTTGGAGGGTGAAGCAAGAGAAAGATTTAGAAAATGGGATAATGTAAAATATATTGCAGAAAGACCAAAAAACAAAATGATGCCGAAGAAATCTTATGATAATAAAAATTGGGGAATGGAGATAAAAACAAATAACCGCTTAGACCCTAAAGATGGAACGGGAATTCGCTTTGGCGTTGTAGTTACATTAAAAGAAATCAATGGTGTCAATAGAATAGATGAATTTATTAAGAATTGTACTCTGAATGGTTGGTTAGTTAATAAAATTGATGTTCAGACAAGAGTTGATATTAATAAAAAAGTCAATGAGGACATTGAATTTGAGTAAATATAGTTGATATTTTTTAACAGAAAAGATTTTGCAGTGGAAAGTGTAAATTGGAGGAGATTTTGTGGGAAAAGGGACGCACGAGCAGTATTAGTACTGTATAAATATTGCCCATATTTCCGCAATTTTGTGGGGATATGTTCTAATTTGGTACTCATGTTGAAACAGTCGCTCTGCTGACGAGAAAAGCCCGATAAATCAAAGGGTTCTGCCGATTTGGCGCAAGAATGGTTTCTGCAGAATGGGTATGAGGAAATTGATTTACCCAGGGGGATATGCTGTGGGAAACAGAAGATATACATTTTGGCGAAAGGATATGTTTTCGCAAAACTGGAAAAAAGAGCGGCATTGCATTCCCTTTAACTGATTGGAAGTGCAATGCCGTTTTGTTACGAATAGCGGCTTATTTGAGAGAAAAATTGTATTTCAAAACCGTATTCTTGAATTGAAAAATTCACTTTTGCGTTATATACTTTTCTTATATTTTCTGGCAGAAAAATGGAGGTGCGACATGGCGGTCAGCTATAAAATATTATTCCATTTATTGATAGAGAAAAACATGACGAACTCACAGCTTTAGCAGGAAGCGGGGTTTTCCGCAAATATTATCACACGGTTGAAACGAGGCGGGTATATTTCCCTTGAAAGCGTGGAAAGCATCTGCCGTGTCCTGAATTGTGGAGTGGACGATATTCTGGAATTTATACCGGAGGATAACGGAGGGAAAGAGAATGGTTGATACCAAAAAGGAACAGGAGCGTGACGAACTGCACCGTGCCATCTGGGCAATCGCAGACGAACTGAGGGGAGCAGTTGACGGATGGGACTTTAAGAATTATGTTCTTGGAACGATGTTCTATCGTTATATTTCTGAAAATTTGTGTAATTACATAAACAGTGGAGAAGCGGAGGCAGGAAACTCTGATTTTGACTTTGCAAAAATGCCGGACGAGGATGCAGAAGAAGCTCGTGACGGACTGGTAGAGGAAAAAGGCTTTTTCATTTTGCCGAGCGAATTATTCTGCAATGTTCGTGCCAATGCTACGAGTGACGAAAATTTAAATGAAACGTTGGAGCGAGTGTTCCGCCATATTGAAGAATCTGCGAAAGGCAGTGATGCAGAGAGCGATTTTGCCGGACTGTTCGATGATTATGATGTGAATAGCAACAAATTGGGTTCTACGGTTGCCAAGCGTAATGAGAAACTGGTCAAACTGTTAAATGGCGTGGGTGAAATGAACCTCGGAGATGTGAAAGACCATTCCATTGATGCTTTTGGCGATGCATATGAGTACCTTATGACCATGTATGCGTCCAATGCCGGAAAATCCGGTGGGGAATTTTTCACTCCGGCAGACGTGTCAGAATTACTTACAAGACTTGGAACTGTGGGGAAAACAGAGATTAATAAAGTATACGATCCGGCCTGTGGTTCCGGTTCTTTGCTTTTGAAGGCTGAGAAAATTCTTGGTAAGGATGCGATTCGTAACGGTTTCTATGGGCAGGAAATTAACATCACAACTTATAATCTGTGTCGAATCAATATGTTTTTACATGATGTGGGATTCGATAAATTCAATATTGCCTGTGAGGATACGCTTATCAGTCCGCAGCATTGGGATGACGAGCCATTTGAACTGATTGTTTCAAATCCGCCCTATTCTATCAAGTGGGCAGGAGATGAGAATCCGTTGCTGATTAATGATCCCCGTTTTGCTCCTGCCGGAGTTCTGGCACCAAAGAGTAAAGCGGATATGGCATTTATCATGCACAGTCTTTCATGGCTTGCGTCTAACGGAACTGCTGCCATCGTATGTTTTCCGGGGATTATGTATCGCGGCGGTGCAGAACAGAAAATCCGAAAATATCTGATCGATAACAACTATGTGGACTGTGTGATTCAGTTGCCGAGCAATCTGTTCTTCGGAACTTCTATTGCTACTTGTATCATGGTAATGAAGAAAAATAAGACGGATAACAAGACATTGTTCATAGATGCAACAAAGGAGTGTATTAAGGTTACGAACAATAATAAACTGACACCTGAGAATATAGAACATATTGTAGATGTGTTTGCAAAGCGTGAAGAAGTAGAGTATTTTGCACATCTGGCAAGTTATGATGAAATGTCAGGCAATGATTATAATTTATCTGTGTCCACATACGTTGAGGCGGAGGATACCAGAGAGAAAATTGATATTGTGAAGCTGAATGCGGAAATAAAGGCAATCGTGGCGCATGAGCAGATGCTTCGGGATGAGATTGATAAAATTATTGAGGAGATTGAGGTGTAATTATGAATGAAAAAGAAACGTTAAAAAATTTGATTGAAAATCCCAAACAGCCTAATATCAGTGAATGGGTTTATGAGGTCGAGGCATTTTTAGAGGAAATAAATGAAAATAACGAAGAAGCATGGGTGCTTATTGATGGAATAAAAAAGCAGGGGGATTCTTTTCGGCGCTGTGAAAATTTAGTGGCATTATTACGGCAACTGTACAAAAAGAAATATGATAAAGTTTCCATTCCATTGATAACGAAAAGAAATCAAATATTTGTTGCAATGATGTTTTCTACGGAAACTGCTTCTACATACGAACAGGTATATAAGCCTGTTATACAGTCCTTGAATTACTCGGCCATGAGAATTGATGAGAAACAATTCAATGGATCTATTATCGGAGAGATTACTGCAGAAATAACGGATTCTATCGCTTTAATCGCTGATTTGACTGGTAATCGTGGTGGCGTTTATTATGAAGCAGGAATAGCCAGAGGATTACAGCTTTGCAACCATCCGATTAAGTTGATTCTTACTTGTAAGCGAGATTTTTTTGATAATGAAAGAGTTCATTTTGATGTAAGTGGCGACAATATTGTGCTTTATGAAAATGATGATGATTTGAAGCAAAAGCTTTCAAAGAGATTACAAGCCGTTTTGAGCAAGGAGACTAAAGCATGAGCAAATTAGAAACATTGATAGCCGAACTTTGCCCAGATGGTGTGGAAATACGTTGTCTTGAAGACTGTTGCAATTTGCTTGATAAAAAGCGAAAACCTGTAACAAAAGCGTCTCGTGAGGCAGGTAAATATCCATATTATGGAGCTAATGGAGTTCAGGATTATGTATCAGATTATATTTTTGATGGAACATTTGTTTTGGTAGGCGAGGACGGAAGTGTAATTACAAAATCCGGGACACCAGTTGTAACATGGGCTGAGGGGAAAATCTGGGTAAACAATCATGCGCATATTATTGAAGAAAAAGATGGCGTAATGTTGCGTTATTTATATCATTACATTCAGACAATAGATGTAACCTCATTGATTCATGGGAATATTCCGAAATTAACGGGAGGAGATTTTAAAGCATTGAAGATCGCCGTACCTCCTCTGGAGGTACAACGTGAAATAGTCCGCGTGTTGGACTCTTTCACGTTACTTACAGCCGAGCTTACAGCCGAGCTTACAGCCGAGCTTACAGCTCGGAAGAAGCAGTATAGTTTTTATAGAGATAAAATGTTGAACTTTGGTAATAAGGCACCAATCTATCGATTATCCGAATTGTGTGAATCGATTGCTGATGGAGACCATATGCCGCCACCAAAATCAGATGATGGAATTCCATTTATAACGATTTCTAACGTTACAGAATATCATGATATTGATTTTGAAAATACTATGTATGTTCCTGAATCATATTATAATTCTTTAGCGGAAAAACGTAGACCACGTAAAGGAGATATTTTATATACAGTGGTTGGTTCTTATGGAATACCGGTATGTATTGAGAATGATAAAAAATTTGTATTTCAACGACATATAGCTATATTGCGTCCGAATAATGCCATTGTGAAATCCAAGTATTTGTTTCATGCGATGCAAAGCACAGATTTCAAAATCCAAGCAGATAAATTGGCTAAAGGAGCAGCACAAAAGACAATTGCATTATCCTCATTAGCAAAAATGTATATGCCAGTTCCAGATATGAATGTGCAGGAACGTATAGTGAATGTCCTTGATAATTTTGAAGCCATCTGCACAGACCTCAATATCGGTCTGCCAGCAGAAATTGAAGTGCGTCAAAAACAATATGAATATTATCGGGATTTACTCTTGACATTTGCTGAAACGGGAAGCACACTCGTGACAGACAGACAGACAGACA
>CAJUIO010000040.1:2094-29760 GCA_910586025.1 uncultured Lachnospiraceae bacterium | reverse complement strand
GCCGCAGGAGTTCCCGGGGCAGGTACGGCCGCCGGATCTACCGCCGGATCTACCGCCGGATCTACCGGTGGAGCCGCCGCCGCTGCCAGAGCCGCCGCTACATTTCTCACATGGTCAATATTATTGGTGGCAATCGCCGCCATGATCTCATTGTATGCATTCGGGTCAGCGGTGGCCACGCCTACCGTGGCTGATCTGGGAGTCATCCTGTAGACGCTGGAATTGATCATCTCACGGCTTACCTCCCGTTCATTTTCATATACCACCTTCCAGAGATTCGCCTTGTATCCGATGTGGGCGGACTGCACCGACACCTGTCCTATGGGAGACGACTCACTTACATATATGACCTCCGTATCCGGATAAGTCTTGCTGATCACTTCGCTCTCATATACTACCTTGTGGGAGCTGTCCCTGCTCTCACATCCGTAAATAGTGAAGCCGATCCTCTTGTCCTCCGTAGTGTAGCCTTCTATATAAACAGGCGCATCCGTGTTATTCACAAAGCGGAAATCCTTCCCCGCAGACTCCGAGATAGCCGCATCCGCCGAAGGATCCACATAGGTAACTATCATGGAATGATTGTGACGCTCCGTGACCTCAAGCTCCGACAGGAGCACGGCATTATAGAGAGTCGTGGATACCTGGCAGATACCGCCGCCGAGACTGTCCACTACCTGTCCGTTCAGATAGGAAGCCGCCATATAATATCCGTTATCCTGGGAAAAGGGAGCAACCATTTCATAAGTAGAAAACTCTTCGCCGGGATAAAGCGTCGTCCCGTTAATCAGCTCACAGCCGTTTCTCACATTAGTGCTTCTCGCAAAGCCGGACGAGCTGAAGCTTGTGGAAAAGGTTCCCAGCACATCCTTGACCCGGGAAAGCTCCTCCTGTGTCCCTAACGGCTGATCCTCCGCCACTGCCAGCTCCAAAGAGGTATCCTGTCCATCCCAGCTTCCGGTAAGGAAATCACAGATCAGAGTAAGGGACTCCTCTTCCTCCACCTTATAGCCAACCTGGCCCGGATGAATCACAAAGCTTTCTCCCTCTCTTGTGAGGGTGGCATTTTCAGCCTTTACATTATATACGGAACACTGGTCCGCAATCACATGGCGCACCAGCTCCCGATCCACATCAAATTCCAGCTCGAACTTTTTATTTTCGAACTGCAGATCCTTTTCCGCCTTATAGCGCTGAACAATGTTGCCGCTCTTTCCGATCCCGGCCGCTTCCCCTATAATCTCCGGATTAGTCCAGGAAAAACCGATATCGGCAGGAGTGATCGTCACTTCATTTCCGTTGACCGTCTTTAAAGTGATGTTTTTCCCAAGAAGTGACTTCACATAGCTCTCCACCATGGCTTCCGCTTCCGCTTCTGTCTTTCCCTCAAGAGACATATCCTCAATATAAATCCCGGACAGTATCCTCGTATCACCGGCAGCCCGCACACTGAGATCAGAACATAAAACCACAAACAATACCGCAAGAAAACCTATAATCCCTTTTACTGACTTTCTCATAAACCCACTTCCATTCCCTTCAACTATTGCCGATTGCCATATTATAAAAAATATGCTAAAGTTGGAATTATCATAGCAAGAATCAGAAAAAGAACGATGACAGAAGAAATGATTCTTTTATTTTTATTGCTGTTAAAATTAAACATATACACCGCCTCAATTTTTATACTTTTTTATTATCTATGAAAGGATATTATATATGAAATACCCGTTTTTTGCAAGTTTTATCGTATTCTGCATCTGGCTTGCCTACGAAATCCGCAAGAGCCGCAAGGCTCAGGAACAGGCCTCGCAATCCTTCTGGGAAAGGGAGGCGGCGGCAAACAGCACACGGCGCAAATCCCTGGATGACCTTGACTATATCCGGATTCCCTTTGACAGTTTCCCCATGGACCTTCTTGCGGACGACCCCCAAATCCATGAAATCCACAAGACGCTTCACGGACTGTCAGAGAGCGGTCCCATCGTAAATCTTACCGGTATCAGCAACACCGATCTGAAGCTGCGCTACGGGGCACCCAATATTAACCTGCTTACTCTCTATGATCAAAAGTATACTACGCTGGCAAGAACTCTGCAAGACTTCGCATCCGTTCTTTACGAAAGAGGATATCACAGGGAGGCTTGTCAGATTCTTGAATTTGCCGTCTCCACGCATACGGATGTCAGTTCAAGCTATAAGCTCCTGGTTTCTCTGTACAGGGAGCAGGGACAGGAGGAAAAAATTGCAGAGCTTCTGCCGGTTGCCGAGAGTCTCAATTCCAGCTTAAGGCCTTCTATTGTGCGTCTGCTCCAGGAGGCCTGCGGCCGGAATTCCTGAAAAACGCACCCTCTCCTGACAGTTTATTCAGACAGGAGAGAATATATCACTATTTTTCTGAATTCTCATGAAAAAGGCGTACCGGTTTCATTTGAACCCATACGCCTTTTTACGGTTATTTTCCAAACAGTCCGCCTCTGCCCTTTTTCTTTTTTTCCTTTGTCTCACCAGACTTCTCCGGCTGTGCGCCCTTGGCCGCATTCAGACTGTCGCCCGCAGCGGCATCAAACTGACGAAGCAGCTCTTTCGCCTCGTGGGACAGTTTTTCGGGTGTCTGTACCACCAGAGTCACATAGTGATCCCCGCGCACATCCCTGTTTCTGAGCGAAGGAACACCTTTTCCCTTAAGCCTTACCTTGGTGTCCGTCTGCGTTCCGGCCTTTACCTCGTAAATCACCTTGCCGTCCACGGTATCTACCACCACGTCTCCTCCAAGCGCAGCTACCGCAAAGGAAATCGGCACTGTGGAGAAAATATTGTAATCCTGTCTCTGGAAAATAGGATGCCGCCCCACAATCACTTCAACCAGGAGATCGCCCCTGGGGCCTCCGTTTGAACCGGGTTCGCCCTTATCCCTGATACGCACACTCTGTCCATTGTCGATTCCGGCGGGAATGGACACCTGAATCTTCTTCCTGCTTGCAATGTATCCGGAACCATGACAGTCAACACATTTTTCCTTGATGACCTTTCCTGTCCCGTTACACTCCGGGCAGGTCTGCACATTGCGGACGGTCCCGAAGAAGGACTGCTGCGTAAATACCACCTGTCCCTTACCCCCGCACTTGGAGCAGGTCTCCGGACTGGTTCCCGGCTTTGCCCCCGACCCATGGCAGGTCTTGCACTCATCCTTAAGGGTAAGCTCAATCTCCTTGTCAACGCCAAAGACGGCCTCCTCAAAGGTAATACGCACACTGGTACGTATATTCGCCCCCTTCATAGGTCCGTTGCTGCTTCTGCCCCTTCTTCCGCCTCCGAAGAAATCACCGAAAATATCGCCAAAAATATCACTGAAGTCCGCACCGCTAAAATCAAATCCGCCAAATCCGCCGCCGGCTCCCCCTTCAAAGGCAGCATGCCCGAACTGGTCATACTGTCTCCTCTTTTCAGGGTCGCTCAAGATAGCGTATGCTTCGGATGCTTCCTTGAATTTCTTCTCAGCCTCGGCATCCCCCGGATTCATATCCGGATGGTACTTTTTGGCCAGCACTCTGTACGCTTTTTTAATCGCCGCATCATCCGCATTTTTGTCTATCCCAAGGACTTCATAATAATCACGTTTCTGTTCTGCCATACTGATTCCTCCCGGACTCACAATATGTTATCCAAGGCAGCATTTCCGCCACCTTGGATAAGCTTTCATACCTGTTCTATTTTATACTTCTCTGTAGTCTCCGTCAACCACATCATCCGCAGGGCCTGCTCCTGCGCCCATGTCAGGACCTGCTCCGCTCATGTCCGGGCCGGCTCCGCCCTGTGCCTGCTGCATGTTCTCATACATCTTGGTAAAGATCGCCTGCGCACTGTTCGTGAGCTTTTCCTTAGCCGCTTTCAGCTCGTCAATGTCACTGTCTGACATTTCCTGATCCTTGGTTCTCTCCAGAATGGCCTTTACGGCGGACATATCTTCCTCAACGGCTGATTTTGCGGAAGCGTCGATCTTGTCTCCGACCTCGTTCAGAGCCTTCTCTGTCTGGAATATGAAGGAATCCGCATCATTTCTGACATCAATCGCTTCCTTCCTCTTCTTGTCCTGTGCCTCAAACTCTGCCGCTTCCTTAACCGCCCTGTCGATTTCATCATCAGACATATTGGAGCCTGCGGTAATGGTAATATGCTGTTCCTTTCCTGTTCCCAGATCCTTTGCGGACACGTTCACGATACCGTTCGCGTCAATATCAAAGGTAACCTCGATCTGGGGCACTCCGCGCATTGCCGGAGGGATTCCGTCCAGCCTGAACTGTCCTAAGGACTTGTTGTCTCTTGCGAACTGTCTCTCACCCTGTACCACATTGATATCAACAGCCGTCTGATTGTCTGCTGCGGTAGAGAAAATCTGGCTCTTCTTGGTAGGAATCGTCGTATTTCTCTCGATCAGCCTGGTCGCAATGCCTCCCATGGTTTCGATTGAGAGAGAAAGGGGTGTTACGTCCAGAAGAAGGATTTCTCCCGCACCGGCATCGCCTGCCAGCTTGCCGCCCTGAATGGAGGCTCCCAGAGCCACGCACTCATCCGGATTCAGGCTCTTGCTGGGTTCCTTTCCGGTAAGCTGTCTTACCTTATCCTGCACGGCGGGAATACGCGTGGAACCGCCCACCAGAAGCACCTGTCCGATATCGGAATTGGTAAGGCCCGCATCCTTCATAGCGTTCTGAACCGGAATCGCCGTCTTCTCTACCAGATCATGAGTCAGCTCATCAAATTTAGCCCTGGTCAGATTCATGTCAAAATGCTTGGGACCCTCTGCCGTAGCCGTGATGAAGGGAAGGTTGATGTTTGTGGTCGTTGCGGAAGAAAGCTCCTTCTTTGCCTTCTCAGCCGCTTCCTTAAGTCTCTGAAGAGCCATCTTGTCAGCGGACAGATCCACGCCTTCCGCCCTCTTGAATTCATCAATCATCCACTGTGTCAGCTTGTTATCAAAATCATCTCCGCCAAGGCGGGTATCTCCGTTGGTTGCGAGAACCTCAATGACACCGTCCCCGATCTCAATGATGGAAACGTCAAAAGTACCGCCGCCAAGGTCATATACCATGATCTTCTGCTCTTTTTCATTGTCAAGTCCGTAAGCGAGAGCCGCAGCCGTAGGCTCGTTGATAATACGCTTCACATCAAGGCCCGCGATCTTGCCCGCATCCTTGGTTGCCTGACGCTGTGCGTCGTTGAAGTAAGCGGGAACCGTGATAACAGCCTCCGTCACCTTTTCTCCCAGATAGCTCTCGGCATCCGCTTTCAGCTTCTGAAGAATCATAGCCGAAATCTGCTGAGGGGAATATTTCTTTCCGTCAATGTTGCGGCCCCTGTCCGTACCCATGTCTCTCTTGATGGATGCGATGGTCTTCTCCGCATTTGTCACTGCCTGACGCTTTGCAGGCTCGCCGATCAGTCTCTCTCCGGTCTTGGTAAACGCAACCACAGAGGGAGTTGTTCTGGCTCCTTCCGCATTGGCAATAACGGTGGGCTTACCGCCTTCCATAACCGCCACGCAGCTGTTTGTCGTACCTAAGTCGATACCAATTATTTTACTCATGATTGTCTCCTCCTGAATCATATTTTTATACTGAAAAGGTTAATTGTTAGCTTACCACTGCAACCATGCTGTGCCTTACCACGCTGTCCCTGTATGTGTAGCCCTTCAAAAGCTCCTGGGCTATCACTCCGGATTCAAACTCCTCGCTCTCCACCTGCATTACCGCATTGTGGAACTCCGGATTGAATTCCTCTCCTACCGCCGGAATGGGCTTCACCTCCATCTTCTCAAGCTCCGTGAGAAGCTGCTTGTAAATCATCTCCATTCCCTCAGCAAAGGCCGAACCCTTTTCCTGCTCCGGAATTGCCGCAAGGCCTCTCTCAAAATTGTCCACCACCGGAAGAATCTTCTCGATTACGCTCTTCGCACCGGTCTCGAACATGGCTGATTTTTCTTTCTCGGTGCGCTTGCGGAAATTGTCGAACTCCGCCATCTGGCGCTTCACCTTATCCTCCAGCTCGTCGATCTTCTCCTTGAGAGCCTCCTGCTTCTTATCTGTCTTGGCCTTCTTCTTAAAAAGCTTCTTATCCTGCTTCTCCTCTTTTTCAGAGGGAGCCTCCTCCTTCGAATCGCCCTCTTCCGCAGGCACATCCTCACAGCCGTCCTCCGCTTCCGAACCTTCCGCGCCGCACCCATCTGCCGCATCCGCAGCCTGAACCTGGGTCTCCTCACCGGTCAGCTCCTCCTGCGTGTCACCGCTTTCCTCTGATATATTTTCCTGTAAATCAATTCTTTCCTCTTCCATATGCCTCCATCCTTCCTGCGGAATCTATTTCTTATTCTTATACAAATCATCCAGCTGATGCGTTATCCTTTTGAGAGTGCCGATTACCTTGTCGTAATCCATACGCTTAGGCCCGATAATACCGATTGTCCCCCGCATTCCCTCTCCCAGCTCGTAGGTGGCCGTCACCACGCTGCAGTCCTTCATTGCCTGAATCGGCGTCTCATTTCCGATATATACCTGAATGCCCGTGTTCGCTTCGTCCGAGAGCGTTTCCTGCACCAGCTCCGTGAGCATCTGCTTTTCCTCAAAGGTATTGATAATCTCGCTGGCTCTTCGCTGGTCGGCCAGCTCCGGATACTTGAAAATATTGTTTGCGCCGCTGGTATAAATCTCAAGATCCTCCTCCGCCTTGATCCCCTCGGCAATAGCGTCAATCACGTCTCCGATGATTCCGCTGTGTATTCCCGCCTGCTGCTTTAAGGATGTGATCAGCGCCAGATTAATCTCTTCCAGGGCCAGACCGTTCAGATAGGTGTTCAACATAATATTCAGCTTCAGGATAATCTCGTCACTGAGCTCCTGTGCCACACTGAGGATATTGTTCTTAATCACATTACCCTCCATCACAATAACAGCCAGAAGCTGATTGACATCCACCTTGGAAAGCTGTATGAACTTCAGCTTGTTCCCATGCACCGTAGGTGCGGAAATCATGGACGCATAGTTGGTATTGACTGCCAGGAGCTTCGCCACCTGCTTCAGGAGATTATCCATCTTGTCTTCCTTCTCAAGTATCATCTCCTTGAGCTCTTCCAGCTCCCTGTCCTTCTCCTCCATCATGGTATCCACATACAGACGGTATCCCTTGTCGGAAGGAATTCTCCCCGCTGATGTATGGGGCTGCAGGATATATCCCATCTCCTCCAGGTCAGCCATCTCATTACGGATCGTGGCAGAGCTCAGATTCAGATCCGTGTATTTGGAAATGGTACGGCTTCCCACCGGCTCACCCGTCTCAAGATAATTACGGATAATGGCCTGCATTATTTTGATTTTTCTTTCGTCTAACTGCATCTCCACCATCCTTCATTATTTAATACTGGCTTTCGAATTGTTAGCACTCATTTGAATAGAGTGCTAATATCTTCTTAACATAAAATATCACTTACCCTATTTATTGTCAACACATATAAATAAAAATAATTATTAAAAAATTCTAAAAGTCTTCGCTCAAAGAATCGGGCAAAGAAAAAACAGGCTCTGTCTGACACACAGCCTGTTTTCATTTCTTTTGTCCTTTACTTTCGCTTAAATAGAGAAGCTTCCCGTGACATCGCCGTTGATCACATAGTATGTAGTGTTCTCCTCCGGCTTCACATACAGCTCTATGGACTTAATATCCTCTTCCTTGCCGTTCAGGTCATATTTCCATACGTCCCTGCAGCTCTTAAGCAAGTCGTCTGCCGTATAGGATCTTCCGCTGAACTCAAAATGCACCGCTTCCTTTACGGTTTCCTTCTTGGGTGATGCCGCCTTTCTGACTGTTGCCTTCTTCTCTGCGTCAGCAGCCGTCTTGGCCGCTGCCTTGGCGGTTTCCTTCTTCACTGCGGTCTTAGCCGTGGTTTTGCCAGCCGCCTTTTTTGCAGCAGTCCTTCTGGGTGCCGCCTTCTTCTCTTCTGTCTTTGTCTCAGCCTTTACTTCCGAGGTCTTTATTTCTTCTGCCTTAACTTCTGTCGCTTTTACTTCTTCCTTAGCCGCCTGCGCCTTTGCAGCAGTCTTAGCCGCCGTCTTTCTCTCTGCCATAATTAATGACTCCTTTCACATCGGGATACATTATCTCCCAGAGAAACAACTTTCCCATACGAAAATTGAACGTTACGAATCTTTCTCCCCAGAAACCCCCGTCCTCCGCAAACAACTGTCACGAAAATCGGATTTCCTGCGAAATAATATACTCCATATTCCTTTGGTTGTCAACTTTTTATGTAGTTATAATATGCAAAAGTAATAATTATGCCAATATTATGCCGGAAATATCCATTTTCCCGCTCCACGGCCGCGGCTGGAAACAGAAAAAAAGCCACAGACAGAAAGCTCTAAATCCGGATGACTCCTTTTACAATCTCCGCCTTGTTCTCCACGCAGGCATCCATCGCATGCTGAATATCATCCAGCTCGAAATAATCCGTCACGATATCCTTGATCCTGATCTTTCCCGCCGCAATGGCCTCGATTGCCATGGGATAAATATTTCGATAGCGGAACACGGTCTTAAAGGTCAGCTCCTTGTCAAGGGCCATGCCGATAGGAAGCGTCATCTCTCCCGAAGCGCTGTAGCCCACGAACACAATCGTCGCTCCCTTTTTGGAAGCCTGAATCAGCTGGGAAGCCGTGATCTGGGTTCCTGCCGTCTCGATGGAGAGATCGCAGCCTTTCCCTTCTGTAAGGCGCTTAATCTCCGCAACCGTATCCTGCTCTTTTCCATTGATCACGTAGTCCGCGCCAAGCTCCTTTGCCTTTTGCAGCCTCTTTTCGATCACATCCACCACGATCACCCTTGACACTCCCATGGCCTTTAAGGCAAGCAGGCTTACAAGTCCGATGCATCCCGCACCGGTAACCACCGCCGTCTGTCCGATATGGGCTCCTCCCTGCATAGCCGCATGGAGACCGACGGAAAGGGGCTCCACCAGGGCTCCCTCCAGAGTGCTCACATTATCCGGCAGTTTAAAGCAAAGCCCTGCCTCGTGGGCCACATACTCCTGGAAAACGCCGTCAACGGGAGGCGTGGCAAAGAAAATCACATCCTCACAGAGATTATATTTTCCGGCCTTGCAGTGCTCGCAATGCCCGCAGGTCTTTCCGGGCTCAAGAGCCACTCTGTCCCCCGCCTTCAGATGAGTCACGCCGCTTCCCACCTCAACCACGGTTCCGCCCGCCTCATGGCCCAGCACAAAGGGAGGCTCCACAATAAAGTTTCCGATCCTTCCCGATTCATAGTAGTGAAGATCCGAGCCGCAGATTCCCACGTACTCCACCTTTACGAGAACCTCTCCTTCCTTCGGAACCGGCTTTTCCCGCTCCTCAATCCTTACCTTTTTGATATCTGTCATCACCGCTGTTTTCATAGCTGTACCTCCTGACCTTAAATGATTGCTTAATCATAATTATAAAGGAAGTCCCCGTTTGAAAACAAGTCGATTTCTGACTCTTTATTTCTCATAATTGGGCATAAACAGTATGACATGACTGCCGCTAACCGAGAACCATGAAATACGCAAGCACCACAAGTCCGAGCACAATCCGATACCAGCCAAATACCTTGAAATCATGCTTTTTGATATAGCCCATGAGGAACCGGATCACTGCGACCGACACCAAAAAGGCCGTGACCATCCCTGTCACCAGGATCATCATCTCATCGCCCGTAAAGGAAAATCCGAATTTTACCACCTTAAGCAGACTGGCTCCCAGCATCACCGGGATTGCCAGGAAAAAGGTGAACTCCGCCGCAACCGTCCTTGACACACCGATCAGCAGCGCCCCGAGTATGGTGGCACCTGACCGGGAGGTCCCGGGAAAAATGGCCGCAATCAGCTGAAACATACCTATAATAAAAGCTGTCCGGTATGTGATGTCATTCAGAGTCCTTACCTTCACCCTCATATTTTTGTTCCGGTTCTCAATCCAGATAAAGCCAACGCCGAACACGATCAGCGCAACGGCCACGCACACCGGATTGTAAAACAGGCTCTCAAAAAATTCATCAAACAAAAGTCCAACCACGGCCGCCGGAATGCAGGCTGCGACGATCTTAAACCACATAACCCAGATATCCCTCTTGCACCAGGAAAGAAAGCCCGTCTTTCCCACCGGGTGCGCACTCCTCCCAAAGGGCCATATCTGCTTCCAGAACAAAAGCACCACCGCCAGGATCGCTCCCAGCTGGATCACCACCAGAAACATCTCCCAGAATTCCGGGGACACCTCAAGCGTCACAAACTCATTCAGAAGTATCATGTGCCCGGTACTGCTGATGGGCAGCCATTCCGTGATGCCCTCCACAATTCCAAACAAAACCGCTTTCAAAAACTCTGTCATTTTCCGCTTTGCTCCTTTCTCGTGTCACTGTTCTTCAAAAACCGCATCAAATCCTCATAGCATTCCGAGGCCTGTTCATACCCCTCCTCATAGAGAGCCCTGAGCTTTTCCCTGTCCTTCTCAATCCGTCCGACCAGGCTCTTTTTCTTGGGCTGTATCAGGAAGACCGTGCCCTTTTTCACCTCATCCGCTATCAGATCCAGTGTTTTATTATAAACCTTATGTCTGCTTCCCATCCTCTCGTAAACCCTGGGATACTTCCGGTAACGCATCCGCAGCAGGGCCATGACCGGAGCTGCGGCAGCCTCTCTCCGATATCCCGCTTCCTTGGTCATCACCACCACGTTCCTTGCATTTCCATCCTTCATGGATCGCCTTAGCGGAATCGCATCCGAAATCCCGCCGTCCAGATACAGCTTCCCCCGAAAGCTCACATTCCTCGACACCAGGGGAAGGGATGCCGATGCCCGGATCGCATCAATTTCCTTTTCCACATCTTTAATAGGAATATATTCGGCACGCCCTGTTTCTATGTTGGTGACCACACTGTAAAAGGTTCCCTGATACTGATTAAAAGCCTCGTAGTCATAAGGGTAAAGCTCGTCGGGAATTCTGTGATAGCACATTTCCTCCCCGAAAAGATCTCCTGTTTTCAGGAGGCTGTAAAGACTGCAGTAATTCCGGTCGTCCAGATAATCCACGTTCACATGGTAAGCCCGCCCCCGCTGCTTTGACAGAAAGCTGCACAGAGCGCAGGCCCCCGCAGACACGCCGTAGCAGGAAGAAAATTCGATTCCCTTATCCAGAAAAAAATCCAGGACGCCCGCCGTATAAACCCCTTTCATTCCCCCGCCCTCAAGCACAAGTCCTGCCTGATACATCAGTATTCCTCCTTCACAAATCTGCGCAGCGCCGAAAGCGAGCGCTCCACCTTTTCCGTGTCAATGCAATAGGCCATCCGGAAATATCCCGGCAGTCCGAAGGTGTCCGAGGGAACCAGGACAAGATCGTACTTAAGCGCCTTTTTACAGAAAGCGACCGCATCCTCTTCCAACGCCTTTGGAAAAATATAGAAGGTTCCGCCGGGCTTTACGCAGGAAAATCCAAGCTCCGTCAGCTCCCCATACAGAAGATTCCTGTTCGTCTCGTAAGCGCTCATATCCGATGTGATGTCAAGCACCTGCGATACCGCAAGCTGGATGATGGAGGCAGGACAGTTGTGGCCGATTCCTCTGGAAATCTGTCCGCACATGGCGCTGATCAGCTCGGCATCCGTACACCCGGGATTAACGGCCACATAGCCGATCCTCTCCCCCGGCAAAGACAGAGATTTGGAATAGGAATAGCAGGAGAGTGTGTTGTCATAAAATTTTGAGACATAGGGCGCTTCCACATTCTCGAACACGATTTCCCTGTAAGGCTCGTCTGACAGAATAAAAATATCATGCCCGTACTGCTCCTGTTTCTTACGAAGGAGCTCCCCAAGCCTTGTCAGCGTCTGTGCGCTGTACACGGCTCCGGAAGGATTGTTGGGCGTATTGAGAAGAACCGCCGCCGTCCGTCCGCTCAGCATCTCCTCAAGCCTATCAAAGTTAATCTGAAAGCTCTCCGTGTCCGCAGGCACTGCCCTCAAGACGGCTCCGGTCATATTCACATAAGGGCCGTACTCCGGAAAATAGGGGGCAAAGGTCAGGATCTCGTCCCCCGGCGCACTCACACAGCGGATGGCATGAGCCAGCGCCCCTGCGGCTCCCGACGTGGGAAAAATATGATTTGCGGTATAATTCATTCCGAATCTCTCATTCAGGGAAGCCGCAATCCTTTCTTTCACGGAAGCAATTCCAAGGCTTGGGCTGTAGCCGTGAAGCTCCATGGAGCTTCTGCTGCCCAGAAGACCTCTCATAACCTCGGCAAAGCGCTCCGGCACCGGAACGGAAGGGTTTCCCAGACTGTAGTCAAACACATTCTCGTATCCGATCTCCCCTCCCCTTGCCGCGGCAAACTCCGACAATTCACGGATCACGGATTTCCCTTCCAGCATTTTTTTGTATTGTTGATTAATCATGGTATGTCCTTTCTACATAATAAAATCTCATTAAAGCCGGAACTCTTCAATTATACAGTCATGCTTTTTCATTTTCTTATCATAATTTATGCCAACTAACAGAAGCTTTCCATTCGTCCATCAACTGCTTTGATTTTTCCACCGCTCTTACAACCGCTTCCAGTCCTCACCCTGAAGCGCATTAATGAATTCCTCAGAAACCTCGTAATTTGGTATAAACACCTGTCGCTCTTTCTCATCATATCCCAAATATCCTAAATGTACCAGCAGAGTAAACACATCATCTTTTGACCTAAAGGTTGTCATATCGTTTTTGAAGGTTGCAATATTAATCCTGCATCTCTCTCCCGAAAGCATCTTCATAATTGCATCCTTTAAGCCATCAAAATTCATCTCAATATATATCCTGAGTGCTTCATATGTTTCTGTCTGGGACCAGAAATTACTGAATTTCCTCGTCAGCATAGCCGTAACTACGGATCTGGGGCTATAAATATGTCCTTCTTCAAAGGAATATCCATCATACCATCTTTGAATCTCCGCAAAGTCCATCTGATATCTGTCGCACAATTCTTTTACCTCTGTCTCTGTAAACCCGACATACTCAGCCATAAAGAGTGGCTGGGTCATTGAGAATTCCGTAAACATATTGAGCGCTGAATGGGAACCATACTTCTTTATTGGCAGTATCCCCGTCATATAAACCAAATCCACATACGCCTTGTCTTTCAGCAAATTCCTTAAATAGTCCAGATATTTTTTCTGCCCCTCTTCATTATCCTTCAATTCACGAAAGATACAGTCCCACTCATCGATAATAAAGATAAACTGTTCATCCAGATCAGAATAGATCTGGTTAAGGATACCCTCAAGCCGCTCACTCTCCTGCCACTGTACCTGCGTATACGTTCTTTTTAGTTCCTGCACCACCGATTTTTCGATTTGATCCAGCATCTTGGCAACATCATGTGACTGACTCAGGAAATCCTGCATATTAAGAAAAATTACATTATGTTTATTTAAATGGCTTCTGAATGATAAGAGCTTTTCCGCTTTCAGTCCTGCAAACAGGCTTTCCGAGTCGCATCCACAACTGTAATATGCACAGAGCATATTGGCCGCCATAGATTTTCCAAATCGCCTTGGCCGACTGACACACAGATAACCCTGTTCCGTTCCCAGTACCTTATTCGTGTATTCAATCAGTCCCGTCTTATCCACATAAATTTCTGAAGCAATTGCCCGTTTAAAGCCGGAATTCTTCGGATTTAAATAAACCCCCATACCCCTTCTCCCTGTTTTTTTCGTTTCATATGCTCTATCTCACCGAAGATGCGATCAGCGTCATCTCGCCCCGCAGTTCCGCGGTTCCATAGCCCTGGGGCAGGATAAAGTGATCTCCCTTACAAATTCTGCGGCCGTCCACGCTTCCCTCTCCTTCAATTACGCTCATGATCAGGAAGGGATGCGTCTGCTCAAAGGACATAACTCCCGCCACATCCAGCTTCCACACGGTATAATAGTCGCAGGAGATCAGCTCATTCATGGTATTTTCCGGAAGCGCCAGGGCCGACTTCACACTGTCTGCGGCAGAGGGTGCCGGAACCGTGATCACGTCAATGCTCTGCTTTACATGGAGCTGGCGGGGCTTTCCGTCCGTGAGCCTTCCATAATCATAAACCCGGTAGGTAATATCGCTGTTCTGCTGGGTCTCCAGAATCATCAGACCGCCCTTTATGGCGTGTACCGTGCCGGGATTGATCTGTATGAAATCACCCTTTTTCACAGGGATTTCCCGGATCAGCTCTCCCCATCTTTCCTGCTCAATCATTTCCTGCAACTCCTGCCTGGAACCTGCATTGTGTCCCACCACAAGCGACGCTTTCTCCGGACAGTCCAGGATATACCAGCATTCCGTCTTTCCCAGAGAGCCGTTTTCATTCTCCCCGGCATAAGCATCATCCGGATGCACCTGGATGCTCAGGTCATCCTTTGCGTCAATAATCTTTACGAGGAGAGGAAAACGGTCCAGATCACTGTTTCCGAACAGTCCCGGCTCCTCCCGCCACAGCTGTGAGAGCGTTTTCCCCTGATAAGCGCCTTCTCTCACCACACAGTCTCCGTTTGGATGAGCGCTGACCGCCCAGCACTCCCCGGTTCTGTCCCCGGGAATCTCATATCCGAATTGATCTGCAAGCTGCCGCCCTCCCCAGATCATCTGCTTAAATACCGGCTCCAAAAATAATATTGATTTCATATTGAATCTCCTTTCGGTTCTCTTTCCCTATTATAGCCATTCCTTCCTGTAAAATCCAGTGAAACATGTCAGTTCTTTTGAGCCGGCGAATCAGTGGTATTTTATAAAACAGGCATCCTTCCCGGGCAGACATATTTTAAAGATCAGTCCGGAACAGGGCTTCCCACATTGTCGATTTCCGCCACTGTCCGAGTTAATGTTGGAATCTGCATTTCCTCATCGCCGCACAAATATGCATGTACTATTGCGTCAACCATAGTTGACATATTGAAATCCTCTATTTCCTCCTGATATCGTTGTAATATGCATTTTTTTGCCAAAATTTTCGATTGACTTATTAGCCGGCCTCGGAAAAAAAATGCGTACTGCTATATAAAGCAGTACGCATATCACCACACTTTACAAAATCCATTAAATTTTTATTTATTATGCCACTTCGATAAACGCAAGAACTCCGTTCGCTGTCATATCCACTACGACATGGTCTTCTCTCACTTCGGTAACAGTGTTTTCTACCCAAGAGCCGTTAGAATATGTATAAACTTTAATATTCTGACCGGAAACAATGCCAGGTGTGTAGAAATTTACGTTTGCAACACTGTACTTGAGAGTAGCAGGTCCCTTTACGGTAACAACATTCAGCACTTTACCGCCCATTGTATTTGCAAACTTCTGTGCAGCGCCTGAATGATCAGCTCCCGCTTTCAAAACTGAGAAAGTAAGATTCGTCATTTGGCCGTCAACAATAACGTCGCCACCCTGCCCAATCGTAATGGCATCCTCCAGTAACCATGTGCCTGTCACGGCATTGTTCATATACTCTGCCACCAGCTTGTCTTCTTCGATCGCTGCTACGGTTATACTTGGATCTCCAACATTAGAGGAGTCCTCCAGATAAACTGCCTTAGGCGGTTCATAATCCTTTGCCATAACAGGCATAGAAAATAACATTGTTCCTATCAATGTCAATGCCAAAATCTTTTTCATTGCTCGTCAGCTCCTTCCTGAATTTTAAAGTGTGGTCTTTTTTATATTTAGGCTGTTAGGCATAAATATTTGTTAAAGGTTATTATATTATCTGATTAAACAAAAGTCAAACTCTGATTAAACAAAAATAAATAATACTGAAAGTCAAAACCCGTAAGCAATTGCCAAAATGTAATGGAATAATCGGAAAATATTAGTGGTGATTGTCCAAATACGAAAGGTGCGGAATGTCGCTATCGGGGAAAAATGTCTGTTTTTCGTCCCGATTATGGATAACTTTATGCAGATAAAATCAAAAAACTCCCGAGACTGAATGACCGAAAGAAAATTTCTGTGCCATAAAACCGGGATGAAAACCGTTACAAATGACACAGACCAAAATCCGGCAGATTCTTCCAAAAGAAGAAACCGCCGGATTTCTGATGCAAATGTCGATTAGCGAATTCCGATCTCCGTATCCTCCCGTGTCACCGCGCTATGCTCCTTGATATAAGCCACAATATCCTCAAACTGCGTGAACGCAAGTCCCACATAGCTGTCCGCACATCCGTAGTAGATGGCGATCCTTCCGCTCTCCGGATCGTGTATGGTTGCGCAGGGGAAGCACACGTTGGGAACAAATCCCCTCTCCTCATACCATTCCTCGGGTGTCAGAAGGAAATTCTCACATCTGTATTTCACAATAGAAGGATTCTCGAGATCCAGGATCGCTCCCCCGATGGAATATACAAAGCCGTTGCAGGTCCCGCTCACACCATGATAAAACAGGAGCCATCCCTCACTGGTCTCAATGGGAGCCGCTCCGCCGCCGATCTTGACGGACTCCCACCATTCCTTCCCTTTTCCCATCACATGTCTGTGCTTTCCCCAATAAACAAGATCCGGGCTCTCGCTCAGGAAAATATCTCCGAAGGGCGTATGACCGCTGTCCGAGGGCCGGCTGAGCAGCACGTAATTGCCGTTAATTTTCCTCGGAAAAAGCACGGCATTGCGGTTAAAAGGGATAAAGGGATTCTCAAGCCTGGTAAAGGTCTTGAAGTCCGTGGTCTTAGCCATTCCGATGGATGCGCCGTAGAAATCCTGGCACCAGATAATATAGTAGGTATCCTCCACTTTCACCAGCCTGGGATCATAGGCATACACCGGCATGAAGGGCTCGCCCGCCTCGTTCACAAAGGGGATCTTTTCCTTGTCAAATTCCCAGTGGATGGCATCCCTGCTCCTGCCCATATAAATATAGGGGATTCCGTTGGTCTGCTCCCCTCGGAACACGCCGATAAACGCATCCTCATAGGGCATCACCGCACTGTTAAAAATTCTCGCAACGCCCTCCACCGGATTCCTCCCGATAATGGGATTTTCCGTATATCTCCAGATCGGAGCCCCCGTAAGGGACTGCGGCCTCTCCTGCCAGGGTACGTTCTTTACTGCGGGTGCAATCATTTTAATTTCGCTCATCATTTCCTCTTTTCTGCGCCATACGGCGCTGTTTCAATTGTTTTCATCTGTACGGTTTCGTTTCGATCCCTTACACGCCAAAACCATACCAAGCTGTGGCCGCAAGGGACAGAAACGAACCGCACGGACAAAATGATTTCCAGTTCCTACCTCTGCCCTTCCAGAAATTCCAGATTTCTCCGGATGAGCTCACATCTCTGAGCCACGCACTCCACGCTCCTTAAAGGATCGGAAGGCGTGTTAAACACATAATCCATAAGCTTATCCACCGTGGTCACGGCCACATGCATCCTGGTATCACAGGAAGCATAATAGATATAGACCTCGCCCTTTTCGTTCACAATGGCACCGTTGGTAAACACCACGTTGGATACATCGCCAACCCGTTCCTGCTGCCTTGGCCTGATCAGAAGTCCGGAAGGTTCTGCGTTCACCCGGGAGGGATCCTTCAGATCCGTGGCAAAGGCATAGATCACGTAGCGGAGTCCTGCCGCCGTGTTCCTCACCCCGTGGGCAATGTGGATCCAGCCCCGCTGTGTCCGGATGGGAACGGCTCCCGCTCCGTTTTTCGCCTCCGTGATGGTATGGTATTTGCGAAGGCTGGTCATTTTCTCCTCATCGATCACCGCATGGGTAATGTCCTCGCACAGGCCAAAACCGATACCGCCGCCCGAACCGGTGTCGATAAAATCGTCCATGGGTCTTGTGTAAAAAGCATACTTCCCGTCCACGAACTCCGGATGGAGCACAACATTTCTCTGCTGGGGAGAACGGAGCGTCACAAGGTTCGCAAGCCTCTCCCATTCCTTCAGATCCTTTGTCCTTACAATACCGGCGGCCGCCACGGCTGCAGACAGGTCGCTTGTCGTGGTATCCTTGCTCTCGGAACAGAACACGCCGTAAATGTAACCGTCCTCATGCTTTGTCAGCCGCATATCGTAAACATTCGTCTCCTCCGGGCAGGTGTCCGGAAGCAAGATGGGATAGTCCCAGAAACGAAAGCCGTCCACTCCGTTGTCACTTTCCGCCACGCCAAAGAAGGATTTCCGATCGTCCCCCTCGATTCTGGCCACCAGATAATATTTCCCATTCAGATAAATTGCTCCCGAATTCATCACCGCATTGATTCCAAGCCTCTTCATAAAGTAAGGATTTGTCTGCGGATTCAGGTCATACTGCCAGGTCAGGGGGATATGCTCTCTGGTGAGCACCGGATATCTGTACCGGTCGTACACCCCATTGTAAAAATCCGGATCCGCCTCATTCTTTCTGCACAGCAGGGTTTCCTGCTTTTTCAGCTCTTCCTCATACCTTTTGTGAAGCATTTTTTACCTCCTTCTGCACTCCCGCTCTTTTTATCACCTCAAAGCACATCCTTCCATTGTGGTAAGGGCATTTCCAGGGTTCCACGATGGGTCTTCCCTCGAAGGGCTTGCCGTTTTCGTCCACCTCCCAGAACCACTCCGAGCCTTCTCTTTTGTCAATCAGATATGCTTTGATAAACTCCCATTCCGCCTTTGCCGCTTCCAGATATTCGGGCTTATCCGGATTTTTCTCATACCCGTTCAGGAAACCCACAACAGCCTCCGCCTGCACCCACCAGATCCGGTGTGTGTTTACCACGCCCCTCTCGCATTCGTTGGCGAGGGATCTGCCGTCAAAGGCCGTTTTGTAGATCTGCGCCGTAAGATCTCTGGTGATTGGCGCCATCTTTTTTGCATACGCCTCATCTCCCAGCACCTCCGCGCCCCTGTCAATTAGCCAGGCCGTCTCGATATCATGCCCATAGGAATGCAGATCCAGAATGGAGTTCATGTTCTCGTCAAAAAACACCTCCTGTCTGTGGCGGGCGGGATTGTACACCTTATCCGCAAAAATATCCAGAATCCGTTTCAGACGCTCTCCCGCCTCCGGCATACCGCAGATGCGGTAGAGCTCCGTATAGGCCTCGAACACGTGAAGCAGAGTGTTCATGGTCTTTGCCGCAATCACGCCGTTTTCCGAGAGCTTGTCATTCTCCACCTCCCCGAATTCCCTGTCAAAGGCTTCTCTGTAGCCCATCTCGTCCGTACATTTCTCCTCAATCAGATGAAACAGACCCTTTGCCAGCTCCAAAGCCTCCCCGTCCCCGGACGCTTCGTAATAGGAAGAAAGAGCGTAGATGGCAAAGGCCTGGTTGTAGGTATGCTTCGTCGTATCCTCCGGCTCCCCGTCATACCGGAGCGACCAGAACACGCCGCCGTTTTCTTTGTCAATGCAGCGCTCCCTCAAAAAAGCATAGCCATGTCCCGCCTCCCGAAGAAGGCTTTCATCCTTAAGGAGTGTATAGGCGTTCGAGAAAAACCAGAGAATGCGGCTGTTTAAAATGCAGCCCTTCACCGCCCTTTTGTCCACCGACCGGTCGCAGCCCACCCATCCGTAGTAGCCTCCGTGCTCGTCGTCCCGAAGGGCTTTCCAGAAGGGGATGATACCGCAGGTCAGATGCTCCCTTATCTCTTTCGTCATCATTTTTCATTACACCTCCTTTAGTTTGATTAATTTTAGCTTTTCTTTTTATATATTTTAATTTAATATTACTTCTTTTTATCCATTATGTAAAGTAATTATTTATTCTTTTTTAGTCTTTTTTAACCACTAAATACAATTGCCATTTCCTTATTGAGCAAGTTAAGGCGCCAAACACTCAAAAAAGGCGGAAAAAAGATGTTAAATACCGCCATTGGCGAAGGAAATTTTAAAAGACATAGACAAATCAGAGGTATTAAGCCCGGAGTGCATTCAATGAACAGGAAACTGTTTTCAATGCGTCAACATGCGGCGATAACTGCAGCAAATGGTTATTGAAAATTGGCCAGAAAATGGATGTAACCACACGCCTTGGACACCTTATGGATTTTGGTGACGGTCCATTTGAGATATATAGAGAATACAAAAGAAATTGTTCACGATGTCCGGGAACTGTTCAAAGTCACGGATGAATATTTACAGGGCGGGAATTGGTCTATGGTAGGAGCATATAAAATATCAATAGTTTGAATGGATCATTCTAAAATCAGGATTGATTCCTGATCCACCAGACATAAATATAAATGAAATCCTTGAAATACTCAACGTAATGGATAAAATCGAATTTGAAGATACCAGTCATTGATGCGGTAAACGTGCTGATTACCGGCGGGGCCGGAATCCGTAATGCTCACAAATCTTCTCCGGAAAGCACCGAAGCCTTCTTTTTGCGGTATTCCGTCGGAGTGAAGTGATAGTGCTTCTTAAATAATCTGCAAAAATAGTCTACATTATTAAATCCCGTCTCCCGGGAAATCGTGATGATTTTTTTCTCCGTTTTTGAAAGCAGCAGCGCAGCCTCGTTTAAACGATAGTTTATGAGATAAGTTATTGGCGTAACATGCAGATATTGGCGGAAAAGGTTTAATACGGTGCTCTTGCTGATTTTTGCATGATGAGCAATGTCTTCCAGGGAAATATCATGCGGATAATTCTGATGAATGTACTGCATCATTAACTGTAACCTTGCCTGAGAAGAGGCAGAATCGCTTATGTGCTCCTTCCTGTATCCAATATCCGCATTTTCATAGATCTCCAGCCAAAGCCCCTGCATGAGAGCGGCTGTTGCAAGCTCGCAGGATGAAACTCTGTCCTGAACCGCTATAATCCGCTTTATAATTGACAGGGCCCTCGCCTGCCAGGGACTGTCTGTGCCAAAAACCTGAAAAGTCAATGAGGAAGCTATGACAGGCAGGACATATTTATCATAAATGAAAGTATCCTGTGCGGCAATAAAGGAAGGCATACATACAAAATTGGGAATAACGGCCTCTTCGGGGGAATGGAAGCGATGCAGGATTTTGGAGTTAATGAATACGCCGTTTCCTTCCGTCAGGGTAAACTGTTTTTCTCCAATCCAGAAGGTCACGGTTCCCGATTCAATATACACAAACTCCAATTCCGTATGCCAGTGCCACTCGATACAGTTAAAATCAAACAGGGCCAAATTGTCATAATAAAACTGAAACGGAAAGCTGCTGCCTCCGTGCTGAATGGTTTCCATCAGATTGTCATCTGTAATAATCTTGTTATAGGACGTGTTAAAATTCATAATCAAAGCATCCCCTCAGGCAGTTATTACGATATTATACAATAAATATGGGATATAAATCAATGAAACCCGAATTTTCATGTTATATAATCCAAGGAAAACAATATGAGGTGACGGAACATGGAAATCAAGGAAGCCGAAGGCATGATGCCTGACTATCGAAAAACGAAAGCTGCCTGTTACCTGGGATTTATCACACAGGCGATTGCGGCTAATTTTGCGCCGCTGCTGTTTTTAAAATTTCATTATGATTATGATATCTCACTGGGAAATATCGCTCTGATATCTACGTGCTTTTTCTTTACACAGCTTTTGGTTGATTTATTTTGTGCCAAGTTCGTGGACAGGATTGGCTACCGCATATGCATTGTGGCCTCTGAGGTGTGTGCCGCAGCCGGACTGGTCGGACTGGCCTTTCTCCCGGACATTCTGCCGAATCCGTTTATGGGAATTATTTGCGGCGTAATCCTGTATGCAATAGGAAGCGGATTAATTGAAGTTCTCGGCAGCCCGATTGTGGAGGCGTGTCCCTTTGAGAACAAGGAAGCGACCATGAGCCTGCTCCATTCCTTTTATTGTTGGGGCGCAGTGGGAACAATATTGATTTCAACCTTCTTTTTCCTGATATTCGGAATGGACAGCTGGAAATGGCTGGCCGTGTTATGGGCGCTTATCCCAACAGTCAACATCTATAATTTTGCGACATGCCCCATCAAGCATTTAGTGGAGGACGGGGGAGGAATGGGAATCAGAGAGTTATTCCGCAAACCCCTTTTCTGGCTGGCCGTCTGCCTGATGATCTGCTCCGGGGCATCCGAGCTTGCCATGGCGCAATGGGCATCGGCTTATGCGGAGGCGGCACTGGGATTGTCGAAAGCCCTGGGAGATTTGGCAGGTCCCTGTATGTTTGCTGTCACGATGGGAATCAGCCGTGTGATTTTCGGAAAATATGGCGGCAAAATGGATCTGATGAAATTTATGACAGGCTCCGGAATCCTATGCGTGGTGTGTTACCTTCTGGCCTCCCTGTCTTCAAATCCATTCATCGGACTTATCGGCTGTATTGCGTGTGGTTTCTCGGTCGGAATTATGTGGCCCGGGACAATCAGTATTTCATCCGAGAGATTCCCCTCGGGAGGAACCGCCATGTTTGCCCTGCTGGCTATGGCAGGAGATTTAGGCGGCAGCATCGGACCGGGTATTGTTGGCCGCATTACCCAGTATGCGGGAGATAATATTCGTATTGGCATGAGCGTTGGTCTTGTTTTCCCAATTGTCCTGCTGCTGATGCTCTCTATTCTCGGACGAGTAAAGAGGATCCGTTAAAAGCAATAGCTTTTTTCATGCCCCCGCGCTATACTGTAAGGAGAGGCCGCAGCTCAACGGCAATGGAGGAGAACGGAAAATGAATACAGGGCAATTAACCCCCAGGAACCAAAGTTTTCAGATTCTAAGCAGAGATTTCATCAAATATATTGCCATGTTTACCATGCTTCTGAATCACACCGCACTGATTCTGCTAACACCTGGGACGATGCTTCGGGAATTTCTGGAGGATATCGGATATTTTACCGGAATTACCATGTGTTACTTTCTGGTGGAGGGATATGCGTATACACGTTCCAAAAAGAAGTATGCACTGCGGCTTTTCCTGTTTGCGGTGATCTCACAGATTCCATTCCGCTATGCCTTTCCGGATGGCGGAAGCTTCAATATGCTCTTTACACTGCTAATCTGCTTTCTGATTCTGTTTGTCAGGGAAAATATCCAAAACAGGCCTCTTCGGATCCTTGTGAATTTTCTGCTCGTGCTTATGACAATTTTATGCGACTGGCCGCTGTTGGCAGCAGTCTACACGATTCTGTTTTCCATCTGCCGGGATTCCAGGAAAAAACTGCTGGCGGCATACACAGCCGCCTTTATTCTGTTTGTGGTTTTCATGCTGGTATTTACCTACGCCCCTGTTTATCCCCTATCGCAGGCCGTAATCCACAGCCTTTTCTCCGGTGCCGCACTCCCGGTCTCCGGAGCTGTCATACTCTTTCTTTATAACGGAAAAAGAGCTGCCCATGGCAGAGAATTTTCCAAATGGTTTTTCTATGTGTTTTATCCGGGCCATCTCCTGATCCTTGGACTGATCGGCCATCTGACATAGCCTTCACCGTGATTTCATATCCCTGATTGATTTCCATTCGGAAAGAGGAGATCTGTTCGAGGGGCTTTCCGTCTGGAATACGGAAAAGTACAGACAGCAACAGGGGACTTATCCGGTTCTTTTTATCAGCTTTGCGGTCGTGAAGGAACCCTCCTATCCCCAGACCCGGAAAAGATCTGTGGCATCATCCGGCAGCTCTATGACCGGTATCGCTTTCTTCTGGACGGGAACCTATTGGGCCAGCACCAGCTCCAACAGCCTTGTTGGTAAGCTGATCCGTCAGGGGAGCCGCCAGGTCAAGGAGACCTTTGAGCGTCTGCTGTCAGGCGAAAGCAGCCGTGCGGAAATTGACGAGCAGATCGTGTAAAGTATGCTGGACGAGGATGAGAAAACGATCTGGAGCCTTCTGCTTGCCAGCGGGTATCTGAAGGTAAAAAGCTATCAGGCCTATGCCTCGGACTTTGGCGAATGGAAAGAAGAGTACGAGCTGGAACTGACCAACTTTGAAGTGAAGGCCATGTTCCGCAGCATGATCCGGAGATGGTTCGGCAGTGTGGGGACGGATTACAGCGATTTCATCCGTGCGCTGCTGCTTGGCGACGTGGAGGCGATGAACCTCTATATGAACCGGGTGACCATCGAATAATCTGCGGCGGGCACTTTATCTCACTGAATTTTGTTCCATCCCCCTATTCACAGATTATTTTTTTCGCCCATTGTTCAGCGCTTTCGCTCGGCTTTAAAACCAGTTCCTGCCACTGGCCCTGATAGTATATGCCGCCGTTTTTAGCGCTGTTTTTCCGGTTGCCGATAATATGATCCGGCATAAGAAAACTATGTTCCTTCCAGTTTGCAGCGCTTCTGTCTTCCATGGTTAAAACTCTGTCCTCCCTGTAAGACAGAACCCCGCATCCGGATACAGCCGGATGGATGCTTAATCTCTGACATGGCAGATATACCACGTTGCGTTCCGGATGATACCCTTTTACAGACGCATGGGGATGCCAGCTGCACCTCTCGATTTTGGAGGGAGTATCGAGTATTTCGCCCACCTGCAGATAGCTATGGACAATTTGAATCGGCTTTTTCTTTTTCACAAATCTCAAATTTCCATCCGGATCATATTCCGTCTGCCGGAAAATTCCAAAAAATAGAAACAGGTCCCCCACTGTCACACCGGCATTGCGCAGAATCCCCAAGGCGCTTCCGGTCTGCCCGAACGCAGGAACCCAGTTGTTCACAACTTTGACCCGGACACCTTCACGAATATCCGGGTCAAGATGGCATCCATCATAGACCCTTCCCGGTTTCAGGCTCGACAGAATTCTGTCATATGTACAGCCATTATACTGCAGATCGCTATATTTTAGCGCCTCATTATCCGGTATCGGCATGGTCAATAAGGTTCCGTCAGGCAGAATCGGGCTGGGACATCCCCCGCTTGTCGTGTCAAATCCTTTTCTGGATAATATGATCTTCATTTTATTTCCCCACATACATGTTTCCACAGCCCTCCGCCATATTCTTAATCATAAAGACGATCATGGGGAATGCCTGCGACTCCGCCAAATGAACCGATTGTCCGCATTGCGTACTCATGTATTTTCATCCCCTCAGGACTTGAACCTGCATATCTTTTACATTCTCTGTTTTTTGGCAGCATATTAATCATTTCCCCGGAAATCACTGGCGCATTTGTCCCGAAATATGTAAAGCTTTTTGAAATATATTGCCCTATCTGATATCTGAGACCCGTAAATATGTTTTTCCCCTTTCCGATCTGCCCTCCCTTACAACAGGCAAGGGTAAAAATGTTATGATCCAGACACGGGGCAAAACCCGTATCCCAGGCCAGCCGGTAGGCAAATATAATCATTTTATCGTATCCTTCTCTTTCTTTCCTCGAGTTTTCTTCTATGACACAAAAGAATGCGTTTCCTGATACTTTTCCGCCTGCTTTTTAAACATTTCCGCATACCTGCCGCCCTCGGCCAGCAATTCCTCATGATTTCCCTTTTCAATTACTCTGCCCTGTTCCATCATATAGATTTGCTCCGCCATACGGGTTGTGGTCAGACGGTGGGAGATAAAAATAACCGTTTTGTCCTTTGACAGCTCAAACAGCGTCTGGTTGAGATTGTATTCCGAAATGGGATCCAGCGCACTGGACGGCTCATCCAGAATATAGGTGTGGGGATCTTTCAAGAAAGCCCTGGCTATGGCAATCTTCTGGGCTTCCCCGCCGGATACCAGCCGTCCGTTATTATCGTATTCCCGAAGCAGCGGGACGGAAATATCGCCCAGATTATCCGGGGCTCCCGCTTTTTTAAGCGCACCCTTTATTACCTCTTCCTCCCTGTTGTCAGCAAAACCCATTTTTACGTTTTCTCCCAGAGTGGCGGCATAGATCTGAAAATCCTGAAACAGGGTGCCAAAGGAATGGCGGTATTCCTCCACATCATAGTCCTTAATGTTTCTTCCGTCAAGCAGGATTTCGCCCTCGATGGGATCATATAAACGCATTAGGAGTTTTACCAGGGTGGATTTTCCTGCGCCGTTGTACCCCACAATGGCCGCCTTGGTCTGTGCCCTGATTTTCATGTTGACATGACGCAGCACCCAGGGGCCGCCATCATACCGAAAAGAGACATCACGAAATTCAATGTCGCCGGATAGCGCCGGTAATGGGGCCGCATTTTCCGGAGAGGTGATCGTCTGCTCCACAGCCAGGAACGCACGCAGTTTTTCGGCAAACATTCCGCTTTGTACAAACTGCGAAAGAGCCTCCAGCAGGCCGCCGTACATGGAATTCAGTTTCCCGACTGCCGCAATGGATACGGACAGGTCGCCAATCGAAACGGACTTTACAATGAGGATCTTGTATACCAGGACAAAAATCAGGGACACATTCGTCAAAAAGACATTACAGATCTGCGCACCGATCTCCAATACGGTCAGCCGAAACTGCAGGCTTCTGTATACAGTGTCCATTTTTGACACGCAATCGTCAAATTCCTCCGTGAGCAGCCGGTCAATCCCGCTCAGCCTCAGCTCCTTCGCATAGTCCGGCATATAAAAGACCCGGCTGATATATTCGTGTTTTTTGACCAGGGGCATCAGGCGCTGTTCCCGGAGGAACTCAATCCTGGTTTTCAGCATCCGAAACAGAAACGTGAGAACCATGGAGGCTGCGGCAATCACCAGAATGACGGGATCAATCTCCACCATGATTGCGATAACGCCCAGGCAGGCCAGAACATGAAGCAGCACTCTCCCCATATTGGTAACGGCCCTGTAGACATGGTCTTCCGCTTCCCGGACAGTCCAGATGAAACTTGTATAAAACCCGGTGTCGTCATAACAGCGAAGGTCCACCTTCTGCGCCTTCAAAAACAGCTCGCCATGAAGCGCTTTTCCCAGTTTTAATTTCAGGGCGGGCCACAGCCTTTTATCACAAAAATAAATAATCCCAAGGGCCGGCAGTAAAATCATGCTCATCATCAGGAGGAATTTACAGACATCTGCAAAAGGCCGTCCTTCCCCGATCATGTTAAATACGACTTTAATCACCAGCACGGAGGATGCCACATTCAGGTATCCCCATAAAATACCGGTCACAAGATTCGTGTAAAACAAAGCCGGCACATGACGGCGCACATAGTGGAGCAGATACGCCGTGTTTTTTATCCCCGTGGAAAGTGCAATCTTTTCCTTACTCATATTTTTCCGCCTGCTTTCTGAACATTTCTGCGTATTTTCCGTTCTGCCGCATCAGGCTTTCATGATTGCCCCGCTCAATAATCCTCCCGTGCTCCATCATGAAAATGACATCCGCCGAAATCGCACTGGAGAGCCGGTGCGAGATGAAAATCACGGTCCGCCCCTCACAGATGCGCTTCATATTCTCAAACAGTTCATATTCGGCGATTGGGTCTAAAGCGCTGGAGGGTTCATCCAGGATCGCAATGGGGGCGTTCTTCGCATACAGCCTGGATAAGGCAATTTTCTGCGCCTGCCCTCCGGAGAGGGAAACACCCTCGTCGTCAAATTCCCGTGTCATCATGGTATCAGTGCCATGGGGAAACTTTGAAACGCTATCCGCCATACCACTCTCACACAGGGATTCTGTAAGCAGAGCCGCATCTTTCTCATCCGTGCGCCGCATCAGAATATTCTCCCCCACCGTAAGGGAAAACACCTTAAAATCCTGAA
>CAJUIO010000040.1:0-1994 GCA_910586025.1 uncultured Lachnospiraceae bacterium | reverse complement strand
CGCCGCATCAGAATATTCTCCCCCACCGTAAGGGAAAACACCTTAAAATCCTGAAATACCGTGGAAAAACAGTCCCGGTAAGCGCTCAGCCGATAGGCATCGATCTTTCTGTCATTCAGATAAATTTTACCGGAAGTCGGCTCGTACAGGCGCATAAGGAGCTTCACCAGCGTGCTCTTCCCGGCCCCGTTATGCCCGACGATTGCAGCCGTCTGACCGCCCTTGATGGTAAAACTGATATCGTCGATCACCTTCCGGTCAGAACCGAAATAGGAAAACGACAGGTTCTGTACCCGGAGCTCCTCCACCGGCATCGCAGGGACAGCCCCCGTGTCGTCCTCCTGTATTTTGGGTTCATAGTCCAGAAAATCCCTGAGATCGCCAATGTACATGGCGTGCTCATGCAGCTGAAAAAAGCTGTTCTCCTGATCCAGCAGCGCCTCGGTCACGCTGAACATCGCCATTGCCACCATAAGGCCGTCGCCGATCATCATATTCTTAAGCACCAAAATGCGGTAAGCCGCAAACAGGATCACCAGATAATAGCCCATCCTCGTACAAACCGCATCCACAAACAGCCGATAGACTGCGCACCTGAATCCGTGCTCGCTGATGACCCTGATTCCGTTCTGTGTCGCCGCAGTAAAACGCCCAAAGAGCACGTCGCTGATATGGGTTGTCCTCAGCTCCTTGGCGTACTCGGGCATGTAATGCACCCGCCGTATGTAATCGGCCTGGCGGTTCGCTTCGGCCAGTTCCACTTCATAGATGCGCCGTTCGTAATTTTCCTTCCGGGCAAACACAAAGTTGGCTATGATCTGGAGCCCGATAAAAAGAATCATAAACCCGTCCAGGGAAAGGGCCAGTCCGGACAGCGCCAGAAAGCCAAAGAGCGCCCCGAAAAGCATCTCTACAGAATCAAGAACCATTCTCGGACGGCTTTTCAGTGCGTTCAGGGCCCTGATATGCTTCTCAAAATATTCCGTATTCTCATAACATTCCAGATCCACCTCCCGGGCCTTGCCGAAGGCCAGCTTCATGAAGTGAGACTGAATCTTCAGATCGGATCTCGGAAAAAAACAGTTCTTCAAAAGAATGTTCACCAGATGGCACGCAAAAGAAAGGAGCGCCAAGAGCCCCACAACGGAAAAAATCGTTTGAAGGGATGCGGCGGACTGGATCTGGTTGAGCACATATCCCACCACGACCACCCGGAAGATCAGCCCCTTCGACCAGTCCGCCATGGCATCGATCATAATGGACGGGATCCGCCACGGGGAAACCTTTCCGATATGTCTCAATAGGAACAGGCTGTTCGATAACACCCGCTTTATCCCGTATTTTTCATTCTCCCGTTTCAATTCCGGTGCCTCCTTTCGCAAATCCGGCGGGAAATGCCATTTGTTAAGGCATAGTATCCCCCATTTCAACCGCCGATTCTAATGATACTCCAAAATTCAGAGGACTGCCAGATTAAGAACGGCTATACCTATTTATTCCACTGGCGTATCGGGGCCGTATGGTATATAGTATATAGTGTAAATTATTTTATAACAGATGATTGCAGAGAAAGAGGTGACATATATGATTTTAGATGAATTTACCCGCAGACCAGATGATGGTGCCCAGGCAGAATAGCGGTTATATAGAATTCTGTTTGGGCTGTTAAAGCTATATAATCTGCTGTTTCTGCACTTGTTTATCATAGAATAAATAAGGAGTGGGATACATGAAATATAAGAACGCAGCAGAGATTTTACCTCCCGAATTATTGCAGGAAGTTCAGTGCTATATCGAGGGAGAGCTTTTGTACATTCCCAGGTCTAATTCAAAACAGGAACGGGGTGCGGTCAGCGGATCAAAAAAGTTCTATTTGGAAAGAAATTATCAAATCAAAGAGTTATTCCATAATGGTAAATCTGTAGAAGAACTGGCCGTGAAGTTTGGAGTATCCAGTAGTACAATTAAAAAAATAATATATCAGAAAGAGAAAT
>CAJUIO010000039.1 GCA_910586025.1 uncultured Lachnospiraceae bacterium | reverse complement strand
TATGTCTATCAGCCGGTAAAGACTTATTCCAGCGGTATGTTTGTACGGCTGGCTTTTGCGGTTGCCATCAATATTGAGCCGGAGATCCTGATTGTGGACGAGGCGTTGTCTGTGGGCGACGTGTTCTTTCAGGCAAAATGCTATCATAAGTTCGAGGAGTTCAAGCAGATGGGGAAGACCATCGTGTTTGTGAGCCACGACCTGAGCAGTATCAGCAAATACTGCGACAGGGTCATGCTTCTTGACCAGGGGGTAAAGCTGGGGGTGGGAAATCCCAAGGAGATGATAGACGCTTATAAGCAGGTGCTGGTCGGACAGTATCCCACAGGGAGCCCGGAGGAGGAAGGACTTCTTCATGACGAGGACATCCGGACGGCGGCGGCCTCCCGGATCAAGGGAAAAACCACATCCGAAGGCGGGCGTATGGAGCAGGGGAATGCCGGCGCAAATGCGGTGAACCCGGAGCTTCTCGAGTATGGGACAAGAGCGGCGGTAATTGAGGAATACGGGATCACGGATGATGCGGGAAGAGGTACCGGAGCGGTTCTCAAGGGGAAGAAATGCACCGTTCATATGAAGGTGCGATTTTTCAGGGATATCGAGGCACCTATTTTCGCTTTTACCATCAAGAACATAAAGGGCGTGGAGATCACAGGAACCAATACCATGGTGGAGAAGGCCTTTCTGGAGTCGGTGGAGGAAGGAAGCACGGCGGATGTCACCTTCACCCAGGTGGTTGATCTTCAGGGCGGGGAATATCTCCTTTCTCTGGGGGTCACCGGCTTTGAGAAGGAGGAATTCACGGTATACCACAGGCTGTATGACGTGCTGAATATGACGGTGATCTCGGATAAGGATACCGTGGGGTATTACGATATGAACAGCCAGGTTTCGGCCACAATACAAAAATACGGAAAACATGGAGAGTGAACAGCAATGATAGAAGAAGGAATACCCAGAAAGCCGATCCACCTTAAGGAGGAGGATCTCATCAACAGGCTTCCTGCACAGATCGGGAAGGTGAGGCTTGATTACAGTCATTACCCGGGAAAGGATCTGTACAGTGACGGGGCCATTGAGGATGAGCTCCTTGACATAGTGAAAAATGCGGCCCGCATAGAGTATCCCATGATTATCGAGGAAAAAGGCAGCTGGCCTATTCTGTATCATCTGTCTCCGCTTCGGGCCAATATCGTGGACTGGCTTCCCATAGACAAAAATTCAAAGGTATTAGAGGTTGGTTCCGGCTGCGGTGTCATCACGGAAAGGCTCTCCGAAAAGGCCGGGGAGGTGGTATGTGTGGATCTGTCGGCCAAGAGAAGCCATATCAATGCCTACAGAAACCAGGATTGTGACAATATCACCATACATGTGGGCAATTTTGCGGATATTGAGCCGGAGCTTCCGAAGGATTTTGACTATGTATGTCTCATAGGAGCGTTTGAATACGGTCAGTCTTATATTCATTCAAAAACCCCCTATGAGGATTTCCTTGAGATCATGCTGAGGCATGTGAAGGAGGACGGCCGCCTTGTGATCGCAATCGAGAACAAATTCGGACTCAAATATTTTGCCGGGTGTAAGGAGGATCACCTGGGAACTTATTTTTCCGGACTTGAGGGCTATCCGGAGGGCGGGAGCGCCAGGACCTTTACCAGGGCGGGACTCGAAAGGATCCTTAAGGCCTGCGGGGTAAAGGATTACTCCTTTTATTATCCGTATCCGGACTACAAATTCCCAACGGTGATCTATTCGGACAGAAGGCTTCCGGGAATCGGGGAGCTTACGGATAACATCCGGAATTTTGACCGGGACCGGATGGTGCTTTTCAATGAAAAATATGTGTTTGACAGCGTGATAAAGGACGGACTGTTTCCCGGATTTTCCAATTCCTACATGGTGGTTATAGGAAAGGAACCCGAGATCTCCTATGTGAAGTATTCCAATGACAGAAGAGAGGACTTCGCCATCCGAACGGAGATTGCGGAGGATTCATCCGGCAGGGTGGTCCGCAAGCTTCCCATGACGGAGCAGGCGTCGGATCACATCAGGAGAATCGAGATCGCATACCGGCTTTTAAAGAAGCGCTATGAGGGAAGCGGACTCCTGATCAATCCCTGCAGTCTTGTGCAGGAGGGAAAATGTGCGCAGTTTCCCTATGAAAAGGGGACTACCCTGGAGGAGCTTTTGGACGATTGTCTCGAAAAAGGGGATTTGGAGGAATTTTACCGCCTGTTTGACAAATACTATTCCCTGATTTCCTACAATGAGGAGAGCGGAATAACGGATTATGATCTGATTTTTGCCAATATTCTGGTGGATCAGGACAGGTGGACCGTGATCGACTATGAGTGGACCATGAAAAAGCGTATTTCCGCCAGGGAGATCGCGTTCCGGGCCATATACTGTTATGTGCTGGAGGAGGAGAAGAGAAATAAGCTTGACCTTGACCTGATTCTTGGAAAGCTGGGGATCACGCAGAAGGAAGCCGAGGAATTCAGGCGAAGAGAGTTGAAATTCCAGAAAAAGGTGACGGGAAAGAGAATGTCCATGGGAGAGATCCGGGCAGCTATCGGCACCTACTGCGTGAATCCGGGTGATCTGATGGAAAGGCATCTTCAGGAAATACTGGATAAGAGGATCCAGGTTTATTTTGACACAGGCAGGGGTTTTTGCGAGGAGGATTCCTACTATATTCCGGATGTCTATGTGGGGCCGGACAGTGTGGAGGCGGAAATTCCCTTTGACGGAAATGTGAATGCGCTGCGGATTGATCCGGCGGACAGGTGCTGTGTGGTGAAGATTTGTGAGATTCTGCTAAACCAGGTCCCGGTTCCCCTCTCCAAAAAGCATATTGTGTCAAACGGTAAGGCTCTCACGGGAGAGACCTATGTATTCGCTACATCCGATCCCAATTTTACGGTGAAGGTATCCGCACTGCCCAGACAGGCGGAAAACATTTTGTCTGTAAGGATGAATATTTCACCTCTCTCGCAGGAGATCGCACAGGACATGGAACGAAGCGCCAGACATCTTTTTTGACAGACAGAGCATGAGGGCTTGAGGCTATGGCTTTTTTGAAACGGAAAATCAGAAAATTTCTCACAGACAGACAGCACAGGAATTACGAAAAAACGATATCCGAAAAAAAACTGTCCTATGAGGAATGGATAGAGAAACAGGAAGAAAAAATTGCGGTCAGATGTAAAATACTGGAAGAGACGGCAAAATGTCTGACAAATGAATCGGAAAAATATTCCGATGAAGGAAAATTAAACCATAATGCAGGATTTGATTCATCCGAAAGCCGGGACTGTCGAAAATTCGTGGTATGGGACGAAAACGGTCGAAAGGGAAGGATGGGTTTTCTTGTGCTGCAATGCGGTGATTTCGGAGAGTGTGAGTGGCAGAGATTTGCCGGGAGCTTTCATGAAATGACGGACGTGGACGTGGTTGTGTTTCTCTGCGCCCAGGGAGAACCCTCCAGGCTCTGCTTTCCGCTTCTGTATCAGGAGTTTCTCCGGGAGCGGGTAATTCTGGCGTATGGAGACGAGGATGTGAGGACGGGGGAGAAAGGACAGGAATTCCGGAGAGAGAGGCCGTGGTTTAAGCCGGACTGGTCTCCGGACACCTTTCTCTCCTGTTTCTATTTTGGAAGCCTTGTGGCAGTCAGAGCAAAGCCTTTGCTGGAGCTGCTTGCCGGGAAGGGTGGGGATATATCATCGATCTACGAGCTGTGCTTTTACCTGATCAGGGACGGCGGAGGCTTTCGGAAGAGAACGCCCGGGGAGGAGGAGCCCGTTCTCCATATACCGGAAATTCTCTTTCACGGAAGGAGAGAGGGCTATGAGACCGCCGGATCCTATTGCCTCTTTGAAGAAAGCCCGGAGGAGGGCGATTTGGGAAACCGGGAGGGAGGCGGCCCGCTTGTCAGCGTTGTCATTCCCTCCAAGGATAATCCCAAGGTGCTGTTCCACTGCCTGCGTACACTCTTTGACAGGACCGGGGAGGGACCTTCCTTTGAAATCATTATCGTTGACAACGGAAGCCGCGGCGAAAACCGGGAAATGACAGAGCGGGAGATTGAGGCCAGGAACCGGGAGGTAAAGGAGCTCCGGGAAGATTTCAGGGGAATCCGCTATCATTATGAGCCCATGGAGTTTAATTTTTCCCATATGTGCAACATCGGGGCGGGCGAGGCTTCGGGTGAGCTTTTGCTTTTTCTGAATGACGATATGGAGATCATACAATCGGACTGGCTGATCCGGCTTGTGCTCAAGGCCGTTCTTCCCCGTGCCGGTGCCGTGGGGGCAAAGCTTCTTTATCCGGACTCTGCGACGATTCAGCATGCGGGGATCACGAACCTGCGGGTGGGACCGGCCCATAAGCTGCAGTTCCTCTCAGACGATGAGGAACACTATTACGGGAGAAACCGGGGCGTGCACAATATGATCGGGGCGACAGGCGCATGTCTCATGATGAGGAAAAAGGTGTTTGAGGAGGCCGGAGGATTTTTTGAGGGACTTGCGGTAGCCTTCAACGACGTGGATCTTTGCTACACCATTTATGAGAACGGCTATTATAATATAGAACGGAACGACGTGGTTTTGTACCACCACGAATCCCTGAGCAGGGGAAAGGACGGGGAGTCGGAGGAAAAGCAGCTGCGTCTGCTGCGGGAAAAGGATGTTCTGTACGAGAGACATCAGGAGCTGTACGGAAGAGACCCCTTTTACCACAAATATCTCACCACGGACATGCTGGAAGCGGAATACTCCCCGGCCTTCCGGTATCAGGTGCGGCTCGACATGCCCTGGGCTTTGGCTAAGGAGCGGGAGGGCCTGCCCGGGGGAGTCAGGGAGGATGCCTGCGTGGTGCTTGGGATGGAGTGCGCCATGGATATCTATAAATGGAAATACGGGGTGGAGGCCGAAAGGGGAGGCGGGGAGGCGGACCCTTCGGACCAGGGGTATTATTTTCAGGGCTATTCCTTTGTGATCGGGGCGGACAATGCGTGCTATAAGCGGACCCTGATCCTGAAGGAGAAGGATAACGGCAGAATCATTGAAATTCCCGTGGAGGACCAGTACCGGCAGGATATCTGCGATAATCTCAAAGATCAGGTTAATGTGCAGCTTACCGGATTTGCGGCCAAGGTCAGGCTTTCGGATGTGCCAAAGGGCCGCTACCGCTTCGGTATGCTGGTGCGGGAGAGGTGCTCCAGACAAAAGCTCATCGGCTTTAGCAGCTGGGTGCTGGAAGCGGGAGAGAGGATCAGACAGACGGAAGAAATTTTTTGAGGAGAGGCAGTATGGAAGATTATAAGGCGGCTTATGAAAAAGAACATATAAAGACGGCGGATCTTGCGGAGAGGGTGGCAGTGCTGGAGGCGAAAAACGAGGAGCTGGCCTTCCGGCTGAACCGGATTAAAAATAATCCTCTGTGGAAGGCGAGCGCACCCTTGCGCAGGTGCATGCATTTTGTCCTGCGGCAGAAAACCCGCCTTAAAAACTGCGGAAATCTGCGGGGAGTGGCGGCCAAGCTGAAATACAAGAAAATAGAGCGGGAGGCCATGAAGCGCTACGGAACGTTGAGCTTTCCCGATGAGGAACGGGCACGCACGGAGCGGGAAGCCGTATTTGAGAGAATGGTGAAGATCAGCATCCTGGTTCCCCTTTTTAATACGCCGGAGAGCTTCCTTCGCGAGATGCTGGATTCCGTCCTGGCCCAGACCTATGAAAACTGGGAGCTGTGTCTTGCGGACGGCTCCGATGAGGCGCATGGATATGTGGGAGAAATCTGCCGGAAATATGTGTCGGAGGATGACAGGCGCAGGATCGTCTACCGGAAGCTTGCCAAAAATGCGGGCATTGCGGGCAACACCAACGAGTGCCTGAAGATGGCCGGGGGAGAATATATCGGTCTGTTTGACCATGACGACATTCTTCACCCCAGCGCCCTGTATGAGTATGTCAGGGTGATCAACGAGCAGGGTGCGGATTATGTCTACTGCGATGAGACCACCTTTAGGAGCGGGGATATCAACCATATGCTGACCATGCATTTCAAGCCGGACTATGCGGTGGACAACCTGAGAGCCAACAATTATATCTGCCATTTCAGTGTTTTTGCCAGGGAGCTTTTGGACGGCACCGAGCTGTTCCGTTCCAGGTTTGACGGCAGTCAGGATCACGACATGATTCTGCGGCTCACGGACCGGGCGAAGAAGGTGGTGCATGTGCCAAGGCTCCTGTATTACTGGCGATCTCATGAGGGGAGCGTGGCCTCGGGCGTGGAGGCAAAGCCCTATGTGGTGGAGGCGGCCAGGGGAGCTGTGGCGGATCATCTGAAGCGCCACGGCTTTACGCATTTTCAGATTACCTCCACCAGGGCCTTTGAGACGATCTTCAAGATCCGGTATCCGATTGCGGGGGATCCTATGATCTCCGTTGTGATCGCAAACAAGGACCACAGGAAGGATCTGGAGCGGTGTATCACTTCCATTATGGAGAAGTCCACCTACGAAAACTATGAGATTGTCGTGGTGGAAAACGGAAGCGGGGAGCCGGAGATTTTTGAATATTACGAGTCTTTGAAGGAGCGTGAAAATATCAGGGTGGTCTCCTTTGACTGCGGCGGAAGCTTTAACTATTCGGCGGTCAATAATTTCGGTGTGGAAAATGCCAGGGGAGACTATATTCTGCTCCTGAATAACGATACGCAGGTGATTACGGTGAACTGGATGGAGGAGCTTCTCATGTATGCCCAGAGGGAGGATGTGGGTGCGGTGGGGGCCAAGCTCTATTATGAGAATAAGACGATTCAGCATGCGGGAGTGGTTCTCGGCCTTGGGGCCCACAGGACGGCGGGGCACAGCCACTACGGACAGCACAGGGAGAATCTGGGCTATATGGGACGGCTGTGCTATGCCCAGAACGTGTCCGCGGTGACAGGAGCCTGTCTTCTGGTGAAAAAGAAGCTGTTTGAGGAGGCGGGAGGACTGGATACCGGCTTTGCCATTTCCTTAAATGACGTGGATTTCTGCCTGAAGCTCAGACAGATGGGGCTTCTCAACGTGTTCACGCCCTTTGCGGAGCTGTATCATTTTGAATCCATATCCAGGGGCCTGGACGATCAGGGGGAAAAGGCGGCCCGGTACAATTCGGAGTCGGAGAGATTCCGGGAAAAATGGAAGGAAATCCTGGAAAAGGGCGATCCGTACTACAATCCAAACTTTTCCCTGGATCGAAGTGACTTTGCTTTGAAAATATAGGCAGATTATGGTATACTGAAAACAGCGGGCCATGCTTCCTGCGGATTCTTATGGGGGTTTGAGCGGGCATGGCAAAAAGGAAAACAAAAATAGCAGGAGGATCAGGTATGAGCTACACACAGCAGTATGATTTCTGGTTGAATGACGACTATTTTGACCAGGCCACCAAGGAAGAGCTTCGTGGTATTGCAGGGGACGAGAAGGAAATAGAAGACCGTTTTTACAAGGAGCTGGAATTTGGCACCGGGGGACTGCGCGGCGTGATCGGAGCGGGAACCAACCGGATGAATACCTATACGGTAAGGAAGGCGACCCAGGGGCTTGCCAATTATATTATCAAGCAGGGCGGTAAGGACAAGGGAGTTGCCATCGCTTACGATTCCAGAAGGAAATCCCCGGAGTTTGCGGATGAGGCGGCTCTGTGTCTTGCGGCTAACGGCATCAAGGCTTATGTCTTTGATTCCCTCAGGCCTACCCCGGAGCTCTCCTTTGCCCTTCGCACTCTGAAATGCATTTCCGGAATCGTGATCACGGCGAGCCACAATCCTCCGGAGTATAACGGATATAAGGCATACTGGGAGGACGGTGCCCAGGTGACGGCTCCCAAGGACAGGGAGATTATAGAAGAGGTTAAGAATGTGACCGATTATCACGAGGTGAAGACCATGAGCAGGGAGGATGCCATTGCGGCAGGTCTCTATCAGGTGATCGGAAAGGAAATAGACGATGCCTATATGGCGGAGCTGAAAAAGCAGATCATTCATCCCGAGATTATCAAAGAGGTTGCGGACGATATCAAGATCGTTTACTCTCCCTTCAACGGAACGGGAAACGTGCCGGTGCGCCGGATCCTTTCCGAGCTCGGCTTTAAGAATGTATATGTGGTTCCCGAGCAGGAAATGCCGGATCCCGACTTTACCACGCTGGATTACCCCAATCCCGAGGATCCTAAGGCTTTCACCCTGGCTCTCAGACTGGCAAAGGAGAAGAATGCGGACATCGTTCTTGCCACGGATCCGGATGCGGACCGTCTGGGAATCTATGCGCTGGATACCAAGAGCGGCGAGTATATCCCCTTCACGGGAAATATGTCAGGAATGCTGATTGCGGAATATATTCTCAGAGAGAGAACAAGCACGGGCAGGATGCCCGAGAACCCGGCTCTCGTGACCACGATCGTGACCACCAACATGGCGGGCGCTATCGCAAGGGATTACAATGTGAAGTTTATCGAGGTGCTCACGGGATTCAAGTTTATCGGCGAGCAGATCAAGCTTTTTGAGCAGACCGGCTCCAACAATTATGTGTTCGGACTTGAGGAGAGCTACGGATGTCTTGCCGGAACGCATGCAAGAGACAAGGACGCGGTGGTGGCCGTGATGTGTCTGTGCGAGATGGCGGCATGGTGTAAGAAGAACGGCATCACCGTGTGGGATCAGATGCTGAATCTCTATGAAAAGTATGGATATTACAAGGAGACGCAGTATGCGATCACCTTAAAGGGAATCGACGGTGCGGCTCAGATCACGGAGATGATGAACAGGCTCCGCAGCAATCCGCCCAAGAGCTTCGGCGATCTGACGGTTAAGGAACTGCGGGATTATGACAGGGATGTGGCGGTGAATCTGGAAACCGGTGAGGAGAAGAGCACCGGGCTTCCCAAGTCCAACGTGCTTTACTTCGATCTTTCCAACGATTCCTGGTGCTGTGCAAGGCCCTCCGGAACCGAGCCCAAGATCAAGTTCTATATGGGAGTCAAGGGAGACAGTCTTGAGGATGCGGAGAAGAGAGTGGAGAAGCTCACAGAAGCTCTTAAGGCATATCTCTAAAATGCGGAAATATGGCACGGACGCTGCAAAGCGGCGCATGAATGCTTAGAAAGTATAAACGATTATACAGACAGTACAGTGTTGGAATGTGTACTGTCTGTTGTCATTCCTGCGGGCAACAAGCCGGGCGGGCATGCTTGCTGCGGGGGTGCTGACTTATGGAGAAAGAGGCTGAGATTCAATAGGGCAGAGGTGTTGGATGGGCAGGATATTCAGGTGGAGTAATTTCAAAAAGACGGTGAGATATCTTAGGAGGAACGGGATCAGACAGGCTTACTATGCGGCCAGGGAGAGGATGGATGCGGAACACAGGGAGTATTATGTCTATGAGGAGCCGCCCGGGGAAGAGCTGTCAAGGCAGAGGGAGCTGGGAAAGGAATTTACCTGCAGGTTCAGCATTCTGGTGCCTCTCTATGAGACGGAGGAGACTTATTTAAGGGCCATGGTGGAATCCGTCCTTTCTCAGACCTACGGGAACTTTGAGCTGATTCTGGCGGATGCCAGCAGCAGCGGCCGGGTGGAGGAGATCATTAGAACCTACGAGGATAAGAGGATTCTCTACCGGAGGCTTAAGAGCAACTGCGGCATTTCCGGGAACACCAATCAGGCGCTCATGTATGCCACGGGAGACTATGCGGCGCTCCTTGACCATGACGATATCCTCACGCCGGACGCTCTCTTTGAGATGGCAAGCCGGATTGAGCAGGAGTGGAGGGCGGACGGCGAGCTCAAGCTCCTGTATTCCGACGAGGACAAATGCAGCGGCGACGGGACGGCCTTCTTTGAGGTGAACCGGAAGCCGGACTTCAATCTGGATCTGCTTTTGTCCAACAATTATATCTGTCATTTTCTGGTGATGAAGCGCCAGCTGATGCAGGAGCTGCAGCTGCGGGGCGTATGCGACGGAGCCCAGGATTTTGATCTGGTGCTAAGATGCGTGGGCCGGCTTCTGGGAAGGGAAAAGCGTCCAAAGAGGGCGGAGAAGCTTCCTGTGGCTCATGTAAAGAAGGTGCTCTATCACTGGCGCTGCCATGAGGCCTCCACGGCGGAGAATCCCCAGAGCAAAGCGTATGCCTATGATGCGGGAAAGCGCGCGGTGGAGGATTTCCTTCGCTCAAGACAGTGGAAGGGAAGGGTTTCCCATATGAGGCATCTTGGCTTTTACCGGGTGGATTACCAGCCGGGGCTTTTACAGAACAGGACGGACGTGGTTCTCGTGGGAGGGAGACTCCTTGACAGAAAAAACAGAATCGCGGGGGGAATCTACACGTCGCAGGGGGAGGCGCTCTATCTTGGCCTGCACAGGGAATACAGCGGCTACATGCACCGGGCCTGTCTGCAGCAGGAGGCGGAGATGATTGATGTGCGCTGTATGGTGGCATCCAAAGAGGCGGAGAAGATTCTGGAGGAGATGACGGGGCTTCCCTATCTCAAAAATCCGGGAAACGGACGCTTCAACTGGCGTGACGGTCTGAAGAAGGATGCGGACTATGTGGGGATAAGCCGCCGGCTGTGCGAGAGAGCGAGGGAGCTGGGGATGCGGATTGTATGGGATCCGTCCCTGACAGAAAAAATTTAGTGAGCGGAAGGAGCCGGGGTGGAAAAGAGTATCCAGGACAGGAGGACTGACCGGACAACGGTAGTTATTCCCAATTACAACGGAATAGAATACATGGAAAACTGTCTCGCAAGCCTTTTGGAGGGAAGCGCAATCCCGGAGGTCATCGTGGTGGATAACGGTTCTGCGGATGGAAGCTGCGGGCTGATCCGCGAGAGGTTTCCTGCCGTGCGCCTGATTGAATTAGGGGAAAACACGGGCTTTTGCCACGCGGTTAATGTGGGAATCCGGAAGGCGGATACGGAATTTGTATTTTTGCTGAATAATGACACGACGGTGGAAAAAAGCTGTGTGGAGGAGCTGGAAAAAGCGCTGGAAGCCTCTCCGAAGCTTTTTTGCGCCGGTGCAAAAATGATAAATATGAAATTTCCGGAGAAAATAGATGATGCGGGCGATTTTTACTGTGCCCTTGGCTGGGCCTTTGCAAGAGGGCGGGATGAGCCCGCCTCAAAATATCAGAGGGACGAGCGGATCTTTTCCGCCTGCGCCGGCGCTGCGCTGTACCGCAGGGAATACCTTTTGGAAATAGGGCTGTTTGACGAGGCGCATTTTGCCTATCTCGAGGATGTGGACGCGGGCTACCGGGCGAATATTCACGGCTTCCGGAATCTGCTTGCGTCAAAGGCGTTGGTGTATCATGCGGGAAGCGCGACAAGCGGCAGCAGGCACAACCGGTTCAAGGTGGAGCTCTCCTCCCGGAACAGTGTCTACCTTGTGTACAAAAATATGCCTTTTGCACAGCTTCTGATCAACCTTCCCTTTCTCCTTGCCGGGTTTTTCCTGAAATTTCTTTTTTTTGTGGGGAAAGGATTGGGAAAAGTCTATCTCAAAGGGCTTTTGCGCGGAATCCGGCTTGCCTTATCCGGGGAGGGCAGGAAGAGGAAGGTGAGATTCAGGTGGAAAAGGCTTCCGAACTATCTGTGGATTCAGTGGGAGCTGTGGGCGGGGATTTTCCGGCAGTTTTTGTAGGGCTTGTTTATTTTGGAAGATTATTGTAAAATAATTGCAAGAAGGTAATTATTATGATTAAGGACAATCAGAAGGTTTTTAACAGACTGCACTTGCTGGTGGACGCTGTTGTAGTGGCAGTCTCTTATCTGCTTGCATGGTATATAAAATTTGCAACCCCGTTTGCGAATACGGAACCCGGTGCCGGGGCGCTGTCCATGGACGTGTATTTCAGCGCTCTTTATTTCCTTGTGCCGGGATATGTCTTTTTGTATTATTTCTTCAACATGTATGCGCCAAAAAGAGCTACCAGGCGCAAGTATGAGATCGCCGGGATCATAAAGTCCAATACCATAGGGCTTACTCTCTTTATGGTGGTGCTGTATCTGATCAATCAGCCTCACTTTTCCCGTGTCATGATGTTTATCTTTTACGTGATAAACATCGTGCTCACGACCCTGTGCCGGTCCACCATAAGGAATATTCTGCAGTTCTTCCGGAAAAAGGGCTACAATCTCAAATACATTCTTCTCATCGGCTATTCCAGGGCGGCGGAGGAGTACATTACCAGAATCAACGCCAACCCCCAGTGGGGCTATGTGATCCGGGGCATTCTGGACGACAGGATTCCCAGCGGCACTATTTACAAGGGGGTCAAGGTGGTGGGAAGAATCGAGAATATCCACTACATTCTTCCGGAAAACAAGCTGGACGAGATCGCCATCACGCTGGCGCTGAAGGATTACGATCATCTGGAATATATCGTGGACCTGTGTGAAAAATCCGGGGTTCACACGAAATTTATCCCGGATTACAATTCACTGGTGCCGAGCCACCCTTACACGGAGGACCTGATGGGGCTGCCCGTGATCAACATCCGCTATGTGGCTCTCACCAACACTCTGAACTGGGTGATAAAAAGAACCGTGGATATCGCAGGCTCCTTCCTGGGAATTCTGGTCTCCTCTCCGGTCATGCTGGCAGCGGCCGTGGCGGTGAAGCTTACCAGCAAGGGCCCGGTCATTTTCAAGCAGGAGAGAGTGGGACTCCACAACCGGAATTTTAAGATGTACAAATTCAGAACCATGGAGATGCAAAAGCCGACCGCCGAGCAGAAGGGATGGACGGTAAAGGACGACCCCAGAGTGACGAAAGTGGGGAGATTCCTGCGGCGCACCAGCCTGGACGAGCTGCCCCAGCTTTTCAACATTCTAATGGGGGAGATGAGCCTCGTGGGGCCTAGGCCGGAGCGGCCCCAGTTTGTGGAAAAATTCAAAGAGGAAATTCCCCGCTACATGATCAAGCACCAGGTGCGCCCGGGACTCACCGGATGGGCGCAGATCAACGGTTACAGGGGGGACACCTCCATACGGAAGCGAATCGAGTACGACATTTTTTATATTGAGAACTGGTCGCTTTCGTTTGATTTTAAAATTATGTTTCTCACGTTTTTTAAAGGTTTTATTAATAAGAATGCATATTAAACGCAAATTTACAAATCTTAATAATAACTTAAATAACGATATAAGGCTTGCCTTATCGGTTCTTTTATGCGAAAATAGGGATTTGTCAGAGTACACTTGATGAAACCTGTTATGTCAAATCGTTTAGTTAAGGGAGATATTACAGTATGGCAGCACAATCTAAGAAACCGACACATAAAAAAAGCAGAGCGCGCGAGGACGAGATAAGATCAAAGAAGGCGGCGACCAAAAAGAAAATGGCCGCCAAGAATGATTCCAAAAAGAAACGGTTCAGAATCGTTCTTTTTATTGTGGAGATTTTTGTCCTGCTTCTGATGGGAGTGGTTCTTTACGGCGTTCTCAAAGTGGAGAAGACCGGTAAAGTCGAGATTCCGAAAGAGGATATCGTGATCAATGAAGAGGTGAAGGTAAAGGAAGAAACCACCATGAGGGGCTATCGGAACATTGCTCTGTTCGGTGTGGATTCCACCACGGGAGCCCTGACCAAGAATACCCGAAGCGACTCCATCATGATTGCATCCATCAATCAGGATACCGGGGAGTGCAAGCTGGTTTCCGTCTATCGTGACACCTACCTGAACCTCAGTAATGATTCTTATAATAAATGTAATGCGGCCTATGCCAAGGGAGGTCCCGAGCAGGCTATCAATATGCTGAATATGAATCTGGATATGAATATCACGGATTTCATCACAGTCGGTTTTTCGGGGCTGAGCGATACGATCGACGCTCTCGGAGGCGTCATGATCGACGTGGATTCCTCGGAGATCAGCCATCTGAACAATTACCAGATCTGCATGGCGCAGGATTTGAAGAGGGACAGCTATACGCCGGTGACATCCACGGGCTATCAGCTTCTCGACGGACTGCAGGCCACCGCTTACTGCCGTATCCGATATACGGCGGGAGATGACTTCAAGAGGGCCGAGAGACAGAGAGAGGTGATCCTTGCCATCATGGACAAGGTGAAGTCGGCATCTCCGAGTACTTTGAATCAGATCGCCAATGATGTGTTCGGGGAGGTCTATACTTCTCTGGATCTGATGGAGATTATCGAGATGCTTGGCGAGGTGAGCCGTTACCAGATCACGGATCAGGGAGGCTTTCCGGAGGAGAGCATGCGGGCGACCGGAACCATCGGTTCGAAGGGAAGCTGTGTCGTACCCGTGTCTCTGGAGCAGAACGTTATCTGGCTGCACAAGTTCCTGTTTGAGGACGAGGCCTATACCCCTTCCGAGGCTGTGAAGGAGTACAGCGCCAAGGTGGAGGCTGATACCGGTAAATATATTAATAAATAAGCAGAGGAAGACAGGAGTAAGAAGGACCAGAATTGTGAAAGCTGGTCCTTTTTCTTGAGGTAAAGGAGAGATTCGGTGAAAAGTATAGATATCATAATCCCTGTCTATAAGCCTGACGGGAAGCTCCTCCGGCTCCTTGACATGCTGCAAAGACAGACGGTGCGGGCCGAGAGGATTTTTCTGGTTAATACGGAGCGGAGCTATTTCGATGCCTTTATCTCCGGCACTGATTTCCGGCATCGTTACGGTAATGTGTCGGTAAAGCATATTTCCCGAAGAGAATTTGATCACGGCAACACGAGAAGACAGGCGGTGCTTGACTCTCACAGCGAGTATTTTGTGATGATGACCGACGATGCCGTTCCCGCCGACGAGCATATGCTGGAAAATCTGCTCGCTCCCCTCTGGGAGGGAAAAGCGGCCATGAGCTATGCGAGACAGCTTCCCGACGGCGGCTGCGGTCTGATCGAGAGCTTTACCAGAAGCTTTAACTATCCGGACACTTCCCTTATTAAGTCCAAAGAGGATCTGGCCGTTATGGGAATCAAGACTTTCTTTGCATCCAATGTCTGTGCGGCCTATAACAGGGCGGTTTATGATTCCCTGGGGGGATTCGTGGAGCACACTATTTTTAATGAGGACATGATCTATGCGAGAGGCCTGATTGATGCGGGTGGGAGGATCGCCTATGCGGCGGATGCCAGAGTGATCCACTCTCATAATTACAGCTCTCTGATGCAGCTTAGAAGGAATTTTGATCTGGGAGTGTCTCACAGCCAGTATCCCGGGGTTTTTGAGGGGACCAGGACAAAGAAGGAGGGGCTGCGCCTTGTGAAGTCCACCTGCGGATATCTGTTAAAGAAGGGGAAGCCCTGGCTCATTGTAAAGCTCGTTTGGCACAGCGGGTGCAAATATATCGGATTTTTCCTGGGGAAGAGGTATCAGAGGCTTCCTGACGGAGTGGTCAGACTCTGCAGTATGAACAGGGGATATTGGAGTTAGGTTTGGCGGCTTGCGGCAGAGAATGGCTTTAGGGCTCCGGACTGCTGCGGAAAATTAATTAAAAAATTCTCAGAAAAAACAAATTTGTCAAAATTTTATCACAAAATGAACACAATTGCCGGATATACTGAAAGCATCTTAAAGGAACAGGAAAAACAGGGAGAGGATCTAAGATCCGATATCCGGAAAGGGAAAGAGGTATTTGCCATGTACGAAAATGAATATCCGAACAATTATATCACGAATAATAGCAGCAATGCGGAAAACAGTTCCGCAAACACGTATCATTACGAGCAGCCGGAGATGCGAAAGCCGAAGAAACCGCATTCGGGAGCGGGGAAAAAGATTGCGCTTGGAATCTGCTGCGGGCTGCTGTTTGGAATCTTTGCAGGGCTTGGCTTTGAGGCGGTGACGACTGCGTCCGGTCTGGTGAAAAGCACTCTGCAGAAGGGAATGGAAGACGGGGACGACGCTTCGAAGGCGCAGGCGGACGAGGCGAAGGAGGAAGAAAAGCCGCTGGGAGACGAAATCGTTTCCGCATCGGAGTGGAGCGGAAGCAATCTGGTGCAGACCACGGTGACGGATGTGACAGAGGTGGTGAAGGCAGTGATGCCCTCCGTGGTGTCTGTCAATAACAAATATATCGAGACCACATCCTTCTGGGGACGGGATTTCAGCAGCGAGGGAACCAGCACGGGCTCCGGAATCATTGTGGGGAAGAACGACACGGAGCTTCTGCTGGTGACGAATTACCATGTGGTGGAGGCTGCGGAGGAGCTTTCCGTTCAGTTTGCGGACGGAAGCCAGGTGCAGGCACAGATGAAGGGATCTGATTCCGACAAGGATCTTGCCGTGATCGCCGTACAGCTCACGGATATTGACAGCTCTACCATGAATGCCATCGCCGTGGCAAAGATGGGGGATTCCACGCAGCTCACCGTGGGAGAACCGGTGATCGCAATCGGAAATGCTCTCGGCTACGGGCAGTCCGTGACCACGGGAGTGGTGAGTGCCTTGAACAGACCTATAGCGGTGAGCAGTACCTCATCCCAGACAGGGGTGATGGATGATACGGAGGTCAATACCTTTATTCAGACTGATGCCGCAATCAACCCGGGCAATTCCGGCGGAGCCCTCTTAAACAGCAGAGGGGAAGTGATCGGAATTAACTCCAACAAGATCGGCGGCTCGGCGGTGGAGGGCATGGGCTATGCCATTCCGATCTCGGACGCTCAGCCTATTATCGAGAAGCTGATGACCAGGGAGACCAGACTCAGGGTAGAGGAGGCTGACAGAGGCTTTCTTGGAATCACGGGAATCGACGTGGTTGCCGAATATTCACAGCTCTATGGAATGCCCAAGGGAGTTTATATTTCCTCTGTATCGGAAGGAACCGGTGCGGCCGAGGCAGGACTTGTGAGAGGCGACATTATCACGGCGCTTAACGGGGAGGAAGTGAAATCCATGGATGATCTGAAGGAGGAGCTCAGCTATTATTCAGTGGGTAGTACTGTGGAGCTGACCATTATGCAGGGCAGTCCCACTGGCTTCCAGGCAAAGACCGTGTCGGTAACGCTCGGAGCGGCCGCTAACGCACAGTAAAGGGCAACGCATATAAAGGACCCATAAAGGCAGCACATGCCTCTATGGGCCCTTTTCTGGTATGAATTGGAGGGTATTTTCATAGATTAGTAAAAAGAAAATGCATGGAGCATGAGAGTGAAAAAATATGCGACACTTGCGGCGGTCCTGCTGCTGTGTATGGGGATTCTGACAGGATGCGGGGAAAAGAAGGATCCCATGGCGAAGATAAAGGATCTTGAATTTACCGTGGCTGTGCAGGAGAACATACCGGAGGAGCTTTTTTCCGTGGTTGAGGAGAAAAAGACACAGGGCTTTAAGATGACTTATCAGGACGGGGGATTTCTCTATATTTGCATGGGCTACGGGGAACAGGAGACGGGAGGCTACAGCATTGCGGTGAATGCGCTTTACGAGACGGAGAACGCGGTATATTTCGATACCACGCTGCTCGGGCCAAAGCCGGGAGAAAACGACGGGAAGAAGCAGAGCCCCTCTTACCCCTACGTGGTGGTAAAGACGGAAATGGTGGAGAAGCCAGTAGTGTTCGATTAAAAAAACTTGTGCGGACGGACAGAAGTCTAGTATAATAACGGAAACGATAAAACAGCCTCGGAAGGAGGAGAAGATGCTGGGAGAAGAAAGAATCTATATTCGCGGAGGCATCATTATTGATCCTGTGGAAAACGGGATCTATGAGGGGGATCTGCTGATAGAGGGAGAAAAAATTACAGAGCTCTTTACAAAGAAAGAGAAAATGGCCGGGGATTTCAGGATTCCGGAGAATGTTCAGATCCTGGAAGCGGAAGGGATGCTGATAGCCCCGGGACTAGTGGATACCCATGTGCATTTCCGGGATCCCGGCTTTACTTACAAGGAGGATATTATCTCCGGGGCGGATGCCGCAAAAAAGGGCGGCTACACAGGGATTGTCCTGATGGCAAACACAAAGCCGCCCGTGGATAATCCGCAGACCCTTTCCTATGTGCTGGAAAAGGGAAGGCAGACAGGAATCCGTATTGCCAGCTGCGCTAATGTGACCAGGGGAATGAGGGGGGAGGAGCTCGTGGATATGGAACGGCTCTGCAGCTGCGGGGCTGCGGGCTTTACGGACGACGGAATCCCCCTGCTTAAGGAGGAGCTGGTAAGAGAGGCCATGCTGCGGGCGGCGAAGCTGGACAGGCCCATCAGCTTTCATGAGGAAAATCCGGCGCGCATCACAAATAACGGAATCAATGAGGGAGAAGCTTCCGCTTTTTACGGAATCGGGGGATCACCCAGAGAGGCGGAGATTGATCTGGTGGAGCGTGATCTTGCTCTGGCTCTTGAAACCGGAGCGGAAATAGTGATTCAGCATGTCAGCACCCGGGAAGCGGTGGAGCTGATCCGCAGGGCGAAAAGGAGAGGCGCAAGGGTGCATGCGGAGGTGACGCCCCATCACTTCACCCTGACGCAGAAGGCTGTGATCGAAAAGGGAACCATGGCAAAGATGAACCCGCCTCTTAGAGAGGAGGAGGACAGGCTTGCCCTGATCCGGGGGCTTTCCGACGGCACCATTGACCTGATTGCCACGGATCACGCCCCCCATAGCCGGGAGGAGAAGGAGAGGGATATTACCAGTGCGCCCAGCGGAATCATCGGGCTTGAGACGGCGCTTTCTTTGGGAATCCGGGAGCTGATCAAGCCGGGACATCTCACGCTTCCGCAGCTTTTCCAGAGAATGAGCACCACCCCCGCGGATCTATACGGGCTCCGGGGCGGGAGGATCGGGCCGGGAGAGGACGCTGATCTTGTGATTTTTCATCCGAAGGAGACCTGGGTGGCGGGAAATTATGCGTCAAAATCCTCCAATTCTCCCTTTACGGGTCAGACCATGTCGGGAGCGGTTTATTACACGATGTGCGGAGGCAGAATTGTCTATCAGAAGAAAGGGACAAAATCATGAAGGACCAAAAGAAAAAAACGACGGCAAGGGTGGCAGCCAACCGGGAGATCGCACCGGGAATCTACGATATGCGGCTTGAGACCGACCTTGCCGGATGTGCCCGCGCAGGGCAGTTTATCGGCATCTATCCCGCGGATAAAAGTACTCTTCTCCCAAGGCCCATCAGCATCTGCGGGGCTGACAGGGAAAGGGGGCAGCTCCGGATCGTCTTCAGGATCGCGGGAAAGGGGACGGAGGAATTTTCCGCTTACAGGGAAGGGGACGAGGTAAAGATTCTGGGGATTCTGGGAAACGGCTTTCCCACTGCTGAGGCTGCCGGAAAAAGCGTTATATTGCTCGGAGGCGGTATCGGCATTCCGCCCCTGGTTCTGCTTGCAAAGGAGCTGCGGGAGCAGGGCTGCGCTGTCACCGTGATTGCGGGATACCGGGATGATCAGCTCTTTTTGAAGGAGGATCTGGAAAAATATGCCCAGGTTTACATTGCCACTGAGGACGGAAGCGCGGGGGTGAAGGGCAATGTTCTTACGGTAATGGAGGAAAAAGCCCTGCGGGCCGATCTTCTCATGGCCTGCGGTCCCATGCCCATGCTGCGGGCGGTAAAGGGCTGCAGTGAAACGAAGGGGATACGGGCCTATATCTCCCTGGAGGAGAGAATGGCCTGCGGCGTGGGGGCATGTCTCGGATGTGTGTGCAGGACCCATAAGACAGACTCTCATTCCCATGTAAAAAATGCCAGAATCTGTACGGACGGTCCGGTGTTTGATGCGGCGGACGTAGATCTGTAGAAAGGAAAACCAGTATGAATACAAAAGTAAGGATTGCGGGAGTGGAGCTCAAAAATCCTGTCATGACGGCCTCGGGAACCTTTGGCTCGGGAATGGAATATGGGGAGTTTGTGGATCTGAACAGGCTGGGGGCAGTGGTGACCAAAGGAGTTGCCAACGTGCCCTGGCCGGGAAATCCCACCCCGAGGATTGCGGAGACCTACGGAGGAATGCTCAATGCCATCGGACTCCAGAATCCCGGAATCGACGTTTTTCTGGAGAGAGACCTTCCCTTTCTCTCACAGTTTGATACCAGGATCATAGTGAACGTGTGCGGAAAGTCAGTGGAGGATTACCTGGAGGTGACGGAAAAGCTTGCCGGCAGCCCTGCGGATCTGCTGGAAATCAATGTCTCCTGCCCTAACGTGAAGGAGGGGGCCATTGCCTTTGGACAAAACGCACAGTGTCTTTTTGATATAACCTCCCGGATTAAGAAAAAGGCAAAGCAGCCCATTATCATGAAGCTGAGTCCCAATGTGACGGATATTGCGGAGATGGCAAGGGCGGCTGAGGCGGGAGGAGCGGATGCCATATCTTTGATCAATACCATTACCGGAATGAAGATTGATATCCACAGAAGGCGCTTTGCCCTGGCTAACAGGACAGGGGGGCTGTCGGGTCCGGCGATCAAGCCGGTGGCGGTACGAATGGTCTATCAGGCTTCCGAAGCGGTGGGAATACCCGTGATTGGAATGGGAGGAATCGCGACCGCCGAGGATGCGCTGGAATTTATTCTGGCGGGAGCGTCCGCGGTTGCGGTGGGAGCCATGAACTTTGTGAATCCTTATGCCACCGTGGAGGTTGCAGAGGGGATCGAAAGCTACATGAAGCAGTACGGAATCCAGGATATCGGAGAGCTTGTGGGAGCCGTCAGAGAGTAGGGCGCACAGATTTTACGTGGGCATAAAAAAGCTTTCTGCGTCATATATTAAAACAAGTACACGCAGGGAGGTTTTTTTGTGGAACTCATAAAGCGGAATATACATATGGACTGCCTGAAATGCAAGGCATCCATCCAGATAACGCTGGAGGATGATATCAATATTTCCGATTCCAGGCCGGACGCGTTAAAGCTCATTATGGATAGAGGAAATGTGGTCATAGAGGAAGTGAGGGTGACGGATGACCATGTGGGCGTAAAGGGCATCCTTAAGGCCGGTATTCTCTATCTGGCGGAAGGTCCCAAGGCAAAGGCGGCAGCAATGGAGGGCGAGATTCCCTTCGAGGAACAGATTTATATGGAGGGAATAAGGAGCGGAGACAATGTTTCCGTGAGCTGGGAGATCGAGGATCTGAGTACGGGACTGATCAATTCCAGAAAATTCAGCATTCAGTCGGTGCTCCTGCTGAAGGCGGTCTGCGAGGAGATCTGCGATGAGGAGACCGCCGTGGATATTTCCGGGCAGGAGCCTGTGGAATTCCGAAAAAAGTCTCTGAACATTGCCTCCATGGTCATGAAGAAAAAGGATATTTTCCGGATGAAAGAGGAAGTGGAAATTCCGGGAAGCTTTCCCAATATTTTCTCCATGATCTGGTGGGAGGTAGAACCCTCGGAGGTCGAATTCAAGGTGCTGGACGACAAGATTTCAGTCCAGGGAGAGATAAGAGCCTTTTTCCTGTATCTGGGAGAGGGCGAGGAGGAAGAGATCTGTCACTATGAGACGGTGCTTCCCTTTGCGGGAAGCCTTGCCTGCGACGGCGCAAGGGAGGGCATGATTCCGGAAATCCGCTACCAGGCGGAGGCAAGGGAAGTGACAGTGAGGCCCGACTTTGACGGGGAAGAGAGAGTCATAACCTTTGAGCTGTGTCTGAATCTGGATATCTGCGCCTATGAGGAGGAGAACATTGATATTCTCTCGGATGTATACGGCGTGGTGCAGGAGACCAACGTTCAGGAAAAAGAAGCGCTTTTCCGCAGCTATCTGGGAAGAAGCAACGGCAAGATGAAGCTTTCGGGGCACTTCAAGGCGGCGGAGGGCGAGCAGATCGGCAAGGTCCTCCACACCTGCGGAAAGCTTCAGACCACTGACGTTTCCCTCGGGGAAACCGGAATTGAAATCTCCGGAACCGTGTCGGTGCAGGTTCTCTATGAGAGCAGTAAAGAGGAAAAATGGTTCGGAATGATCAAGGAGGAGCTTCCCTTCCAGTACGTGCTGGATGCGGAAGGAGTCGGGAGAGACTGCGTTTACCCTCTGCAGACGGATCTGGAGCAGATCACGGTGTCCATCATTGACACGGACGAGATTGATGTGAAATGCGTTCTGTTTTTCCACACCAATATTTACAGACAGTGGAAGGAAAAGATCGTGGAGCAGATTACCACCTGCGAGCTTGACAGCGAAAAGATTGATTCCCTTCCCGGAATCGCGATTTACGTGGTGAGGGAGGGAGAGAGCCTGTGGGATATCGGAAAGAGATACTATGTACCGATTTCGGCTATCAGGCAGACCAACGAGCTGGCCAGCGACGAGGTAAAGACAGGAGACCGGATACTGATCATGAGGAATCTGTAGGACTGCAAGGAAAAGGCACCGCAAAGCGGTGCCTTTTGTTTTACTGATGTCTGTTGTGTCAGGACTGAATTCCGGCCTCCTGTGCCATCTTGTCAAAGCCGGACAAAACCGCATCATAGGTCTGCTGAGAAATGGCAGGAAGCTGTCCTCCCCAGGTCTTCTGTGCCTTGTCGTAGCCCTTCTGGAAAGCGGAGCGCATCTTCTCGATTTTGGAAGGATCGCCGCCTGTCAGAGCGGTGGCAAAATCCAAAATACGCTGAGAGGTCTGCTTAACGCCCCAGTAGCCGTCTTCTGCAATGTCTGCCTTGGCCTGTGCGATGGTAGCGGGATCCGCCTTCACCTTACCCTGTGCCAGCAGGCCCCAGATACCGTTTGCGGTATTGTAGGTCTCACCCTGCTTGGTAAGCATCTTCTGAACCAGGCTCTGAAGCTGCGCGGTCCTTGCCTCGGCATCCGCCTTCATCTGTGCAACCACGTTCATATTTGGCTTGTAGCTCTTGGTGGAAGCAGTCTTGTTGTTAGAAGGCTCGTATACGACACCGGCAGATTCAGTGGCTTTCGCTTCACCGGTATTCTCCGCCTTTGCTGCGGCATTTCTTGTCTGGGAAGCTGAGCTGTAAGTACCGTACACATCATTTGCACCAGTAATTCCGTTTACACTCATAATTCACCCTCCTTGGTTTAGAATATATTTAGTGCTATAGTTTTTATCGGACGATTTCCCGGAAAAATTAGGGTTTTGGCCGAAGATTTGGTGATTGACAGCAAAACCGTCCGTGTATTAAAATAAATACAATTTATGTATTATGTATACAGAAAGGATCTGATGCGTGATGGATCAAATCACACGGAAAGCGTATGCAAAGATAAATCTGGGGCTTGATGTCATAAGAAGGCGACCCGACGGTTATCATGAGGTGAAGATGATAATGCAGACAGTGGGGATCTGCGATATCCTGACCTTCCGCAAGAGCGGGCGGCAGGATGGGGCTGTCACTCTTTTTCTCGATAAGAAGGAGCTTCCCTGCGGAAAGGAAAATCTGGTATACAGGGCGGCGGAGCTTTTGACCCGCACGCACGGGCTCAGGGACGGGGTGGAAATCACCCTGGAAAAGAGGATTCCCATTGCGGCGGGAATGGCGGGAGGAAGCACGGATGCGGCGGCTGTTTTTCATGGAATGAACGAGCTGTTCGGACTTTCCATGAGCCTGCAGGAGATGAAAGACCTGGGAGTCGGGATCGGTGCGGATGTACCCTACTGCATTCAGGGAGGAACCGCCCTCTCAGAGGGGATCGGGGAGATCCTGACGGCACTTCCTTCTCCTCCGGCGGCATATCTTCTGATCGCGAAGCCGGATATCGGCGTTTCCACGAAATTTGTGTATGAAAATCTCCATGCGGACAGACTGCAGAGCCATCCGGATATTGACGGGATGGTGCAGGCGCTTGAGAGAGGGAGCCTTGAGGGGATTGTAAGCAGAATGGAGAATGTACTGGAAACGGTTACGGTAAGGGAATATCCGGTGATTCAGACACTCAAGGATATTATGAGAAGAGGGGGGGCCCTGAACGCACTCATGAGCGGAAGCGGGCCTACGGTATTTGGAGTCTATAAGACGCGGGAGGCGGCGGAAGCATCACGCCCTGCCGTGGAGAAATCGGGTATGGCAAAGGAGATTTTTGTGACGGAATTCGTATAAAGGAGGCGTTGGATGGAAGGTCAATTTCAGGTGGATATGAACGAATTTCTGCCCTTGCGGGACGTGGTGTTCAATACTCTGCGTAAGGCGATTCTTACAGGGCAGCTAAAGCCGGGGGAACGGCTTATGGAGGTTCATCTGGCTGACAGGCTTGGGGTGAGCCGGACTCCCATCCGGGAGGCGATCCGGAAGCTGGAGCTGGAAGGGCTTGTGACCATGATTCCAAGGCGGGGTGCGGAGGTGGCTCAGATTACGGAAAAGAGCCTGCGGGACGTGCTGGAGGTGAGAAGGGCGCTGGATGTTCTCAGCGTGGAGCTTGCCTGTGAGAGAATTACCGGTGAGGAGCTTGCACAGCTGAAGGAGGCCTGCGATGAGTTTGAGAGTGTGACGGCGGGTACCGGAAATGCCGGGGGTGCGGACGACGCAAGTGCGAATGCCAGAAGCATAAATGATAGAAGCATTAATGCTTCTGTGATCGCAAAGGCGGATGTTGCGCTGCATGACATTATTGTAAGGGCCACGGGAAATCAGAGACTGCAGCAGCTGGTGAACAACCTTTCCGAGCAGATGTACCGATACCGTTTTGTGTATATTAAGGATGAGAGCCAGCATGAAAAGCTGGTTGCGGAACACAGGGAAATCTACGAGAGCATCGTCAGCAGGGACAGGGAGAGAGCCTCAAGAGCGGCGAGGGTTCATATTGACAATCAGGAGGAATCCATTATCCGTCATATACGTCTTGATAAGGTCAGGGAAGTGAGGTAGAATAAAGTGCTGCCATAGATGGGACTGTATAGATAAGGAGAGCCGTGGCAATACTTTTTTCATAAAAGGAAAAGGAAGAGATTTTATGAGAAGAGTATTTGAGAGCGCCGTTATTCTGATAGGAACCCTGGGGTGGTGGGGATTTGTATACCCGGAGCTGTGTCTGACATGGGAGACCTGTCAGGAGCAGGAGGCCCCGGATGACGGAATCTCCCTGGAGGATTTCACGGAAGCCTTCGCGGGAAGCAGCGGAAGGATTTGTATAAAAAGCAGGATAATCGAATATTTATATGAGGAAAAAGAAAAAGGATTCAGGAAATGACAGACCAAAATGCGCCGATCGGAGTGTTTGATTCGGGAGTGGGCGGGCTGACTGTGGTGAAGGAGATCATGCATCAGATTCCCAACGAGAGAATTGTATACTTCGGAGACACGGCAAGAGTACCGTACGGAAGTAAATCAAAAGAGACGATCACCAGATATTCCAGGCAGATTGTGCGTTTTCTGCAGACCAGAAAGGTCAAGGCGATCGTGGCGGCCTGCAATACGGCAAGCGCCTATGCGCTGGATGAAATTGAGAAGGAGGTGGATCTGCCCATGATCGGGGTGGTGAAGCCCGGGGTAAAGGCGGCGCTTTCAGCCACTAGAAACGGGCGGATCGGCGTGATCGGCACAGAGGGCACTGTGAGGAGCGGTATTTACTCCCAGTACATAAAGGAAATGGAGCCCGGGGCGGATATCACAGGGAAGGCGTGTCCTTTGTTTGTCCCTCTGGTGGAGGAGGGGCTTTGGCAGGACCCGGTAACGGATGAAATTGCCAAGAGATATCTGTCGGAGCTGATCGGGGAGAATATTGACACGCTGGTGCTCGGATGTACGCATTATCCGCTGATCCGGGAGACGCTTGGAAGGATTATGGGACAGGGAGTGGTTCTGGTAAATCCGGCCTACGAGACGGCGAGGGAGCTTTTGGAGCTGTTGGAAGAAAAGGCGCTTCTGCGGTGTGAGGAATCCAGGCTGGGCGATAATAAATATGAGTTTTTTGTCAGTGATTCCTCTGAAAAGTTTATGCGTTTCGCCAATTCAATCATAAAATACGGCATTCTCTCTGCCAAAACAATAAATATAGAAGAATACTAAAGGAGTGCGGAATTTACAAGATGGAAAAGGAAGTATTGATTGCTTTGAAGGGGCTTCAGTTCACCATGGATGAGGAAGGGGCGCAGGCCCTTGAGACAATCACCCCGGCGGAATATTATAAAAGGAATAATCATCACTATGTCGTGTACGAGGAGCCCACGGAGGGCTTTACGGATATCACCAAAAACGTGATCAAATTCAGCGCCTCCCAGATGGAGGTGACAAAGAGGGGACTGGTCAATGTACATATGGTTTTCGAGGAAAACAGAAAAAATATGACAAGCTATACCACCCCGTTCGGAAACATACTGATCGGAATAGACACGGACGAGGTACAGATCAGGGAGGAGGACGACAGGATCCAGGTGAATGTGGCCTATTCTCTGGAGGCAAATTATGAGCATATGGCGGACTGCAGGATTGAGATGAGCATACGTCCCAGAGAGGGAGGGCTGGAACTGTAGCGTAGGGATAAAAAAGCTTCGGAAGCGGTTTCCGAAGCTTTTTTTATCCTTATTCATGAATAGAATCCATACAAAGAGGATTCTGCTATTTGAGGGGCTTTGCGCCTGCCTTTTCCTGAGCCTTTTCGAGGGTGCGCTTGAAGAAGCCTTTCTTTTTGGGTTCTATCTGAACCTTGCCGCGGATCCCCTTCACGTCGGTGATATAGATACCGCTTACCACGGCCTTTACTTCCTTTTTCAGGGGGATGGAATCAAAGATCTTTTCATCGCTGACAAGAGACATGATCTGCGGGCCGATTTTTGCCTTTACTATAGGAAGCTTGGTACCCCGCATAAGTTTGGGCGTCTGGGCGATGACGACCTGGGGAAGGCCGGAATCCTTTATTTTCATCCTCTTCTTGTCAATGATAAGCATTGACACTGTCTGTTTCATGGCATCAATCTGCTGTTGCTGCTGCGCCTGCTTTTTCTGCGCTTTTCTGCCAAGAAAATACAATACAACGACGGCAATAATCAAAATAACAAGAATAACTAATAGTACGATTTGCCAAGTGTTCACGATAAACCTCCTAAGTACAGCTGTTTTCTGGTTTTTATTCTATCATCTCTCCGGAAGATAGGCAAGAAATTTCTGTGAAAGTCTTTCATACAGCCCGAATTTGTGGTATAAAAATAAGGGACAACTGCAAAAGGATAGGAGAGACTGTATAGATGGATGTAAAAAGAAAGCTGTTGGGAAGCATACTTGCGGCGGCGGCTCTGACGCTTGCCGCATGTGGAAATACAAAGGAATCAGAAGAGGCGGGAGAGGCCAAGGAGGCCGTTTATCTTAAGGATATTGCGGTTGAGGACTACGTGACCCTGGGACAGTTCGAGGGCCTTGAGATTGACCTGGAGGAGCCCGAGGTTACGGAGGAATATCTGGAAAGCTACATTCAGTTTATGCTTGCCAATAATCCGGTATATACGTTGGTCACGGACCGGGCAGTGGAAATGGGGGATGTGGTCAATATTGATTACGAGGGAAAGCTTGACGGCGTGGCCTTTGAGAGAGGAGCGGCGCAGGGCGCAGACCTTGAAATCGGTTCAGGCAGCTTTATCGAGGGCTTTGAGGACGGGTGTATCGGGATGGAGATCGGCGAGACCAGGGACGTGGAAGCGCATTTCCCGGATCCATATTCCTCCAATCCGGATCTGGCAGGCAAAACCGCAGTGTTCACGGTTACGGTGAACAGTATAAGTGTTCCTCAGACTCCGGTTCTTTCGGACGAATATGTTGCGGGGCTGGGGATAGAGGACTGTGAGAGCGTGGAGGATTACAGAGAATTCATACATGATATTCTCATGGAACAGCAGAAGACCAGCTTTGAAAACGATAAGATGAATCTTGTGGTGGAGCGGGCGGCGGAGAATTCGCAGGTTAAGGATGCCCCGGCCGGCATGGTGGAAAGGATGCGTTCCACCCTTCTTGCGAATATCACCTCTTATGCCAACATGTACGGCATGGAGATCGGAGAGTTTGTGGCGGCCGAGTACGGCGGGGAGGCAGAGGATTATGAAAAGACCCTCCAAACCCTGTCTGAAACTATGGCAAAACGGTATCTGCTGATGCAGGCGATCGCACTGGAAAAGGAACTTGAGGTATCGGACGGGGAACTGGATGAGGAGCTTGCCGCGGAGGCGGTAAGCTACGGCTATGAGTCGGCCGAGGAGTACAGGGAGGCCATTGATGTCGAGGCTTTCAGGGAATATCTTATGACCCAGAAGGTGATCGGGTTTTTGGCCGGGAGCGCGGTGGTGAAGACACAGTAGGCAGGATGGAATCCGTCCTGAGATGGAAGGCATATGAAGAGAAAAATTTGGGTACGATTCATGGTAATTGCATATGCGGCGGCTTTTGCCTTGCTGTTTACTCCGGCACCATCGGTAAATGCCACAAACATTTCCGACCTGGAAAGAGAAAAGCAGGATTTGGAGAGGCAGAAGGATGATGCCCAAAGGCAGCAGAACGAGCAGCAGCAGAGACTTGACGGTGTTTCCGGACAGATCTCCTCTCTCCAGAACGATGCGGACGAGGTGGCCGGTGAGATTGAGGAGATGGATGCGGCGCTGGTGGAGACGATTGCCAGCGTGGAGATTATCGAGGAGGAGATTGACGAAAAGGAAGAGCAGATTCAGATCACCACCTCCGAATACGAGGAGGCAAAGGCCACGGAAGAGGCACAGTACGAGGCCATGAAGCTGCGGATCAAATTCATGTATGAAAAGGGAGATGCCACTTATCTGCAGCTCCTTCTGGAAAGCCAGAGCATTGGAGAGGCCATCAATAAGGCGGAGTATATTAAACAGCTCTACGACTATGACAGGAAGATGCTGGAGGCTTATCAGACGGCAAGGATGGAGACGCTTGCCATAAAGGAACAGCTTGAGGATGAGAGGGCTGAGCTGGAGGCACAGCAGCATGAGCTTGAGGAGGAGAAGGCGAGTCTGGAGCTTATGCTGCAGGAAAAGCAGAGGCTTTATGACAATTACGAGGTGCAGATCGCACAGGCCAGACAGGAGGCGGCTGTTTACAAGGCTAATATCAAAAAGCAGACAGAGGCCATAAGGCAGCTCGAGGCTGCGGCATCCAAAAAGGAATCCGAGATCGAGGCGGCGAAAAAGGCCGAGGAGGAAGCCAGAAAGGCAAAGGAGGAGGCTCTCAGAAGACAGGCGGAGGAAGCACAGCAGAAGGAGGATTCCAATTCCCAGGATAACTCGTCGCAAAGCAGCTCATCTTCTCAGGACTCAGGCGGCTCTTCCGGCAGCTCGAGTGACTATGCATCGGCATCCAGCTATTCGGGATCCGGAAGTAAGGGACAGCAGATCGCAGATTATGCCTGCCAGTTTATCGGCAATCCCTATGTGCCGGGAGGAACCAGCCTGACTCAGGGAGCGGACTGCTCCGGCTTCGTGTGGAGAGTGTACAAGGACTTTGGCTATACGGTGCCAAGAACATCCTACGGATGCAGAAGCGCGGGAACCGGGGTTTCCTATTCGGAGGCCCAGCCGGGAGATATCGTGTGCTATGCCGGACATGTGGGACTCTACATCGGAAACGGTCAGATCGTGCATGCCAGCACCCAGAGGACCGGCATCAAGATCACGACGGCAACCTATAAAGAGATATTGACGGTCAGAAGAATTGTGTAAACGCCTTGGCGTTTGCACAATTCTTTTATGCGTCTTTTCGCTGCAGCCCGGACATTCTGAGAACGGCTCTGGTTTATAAATTGTTAACTTGTGCGCAGATGCGTTTTGCCTTATAATAATAAAGAAAGCTTCGCATGAATGTTTAGAAAAATTGACCTGAGGAAGGAAGAAAGATTGAAAATGAAATTTTCAATCTACGTATTTGGGCCTATTCCCATATGGGAAAGGCCCATGCGGGAAAGGCATGGGTATAAATATGTCAGATTTTGATGAGAAGGACAGGGAACAGGAGGAGGAATCCCCTGAGACAGAGAAACGGGAAGAAGAATCCGGGGATGAGAGATCCGGGAAAGAGGAGGATACGGAAAAAAAGGAGAGTGCGTACGAGGATGTGTGCTTTATCTGCAGACGTCCCGAGAGCAAAACGGGAAAAATGTTTAAGCTTCCCAACAATATTTCCGTGTGCAACGACTGTATGCACAAGACCATGGA
>CAJUIO010000038.1 GCA_910586025.1 uncultured Lachnospiraceae bacterium | reverse complement strand
TCGTGTCCGGTGCAAAGGAAGTTTTTTGCAGATAAATTACGGTTTTGGGAATCTGTTTTCGACAAATCCTGCCTGCCTTTTTTGCTAATATGTCCGATAAGCGATGAGCGGGAAATGAGAGAAGGGAATGAGTAGGATATGAAAAAAAATGTTGCGGACGGAAATGATTCCTTTGAGAGCATCCTGCCGGAATACGGGAGGCGCAAGCTCTTAACCTATGCCGATTCTATCAGGGATCTGGCCGATACCTTCAGGGAAACAAAGAAAGAGGCGGGTGCGGAGGATATCCTGAAGGAGGACAGGAATGAATATATATGGCAGCAGAAGCTTGCGGAAAATAAAAATCTGATGGCGGAGCATCTGCAGGAGATGGCGGAGATCATGACAAGCGTAGCCAGTGAGGCAAGATGCTGCCAGCCCATGAGCGTCAGACGCTTCCGGCAGATCGCACATGCCCTCAGGGAGGTTGACATTCAGATTAAAAACCTGTATCTGATTGAGAACGAGCTTGGGCGGATGGAGATATCCATTTCCATGAAAAATACGAAAAAAGCAACACTCTCCGCCGACGAGGTGGGAGATCTTCTCTCCGTGCTCCTTAATATCAGGCTGATCAGCGCCGGAGATAATCCCTTTTTCGTGGGAGATGAATGGAAAACCTTTTACTATATAGAGGAGGCGAAGTTTCATGTGCTTACGGGAGTGGCCAAGGCTGTGAAGGAGACGGAAAAGATATCCGGTGATAACTATGCCTTTTTTACCACGGGTACGGGAAACCAGACCGCGATTCTTTCGGACGGCATGGGCTCCGGTGATAAAGCCTGTGCGGACAGCACCATGGTGGTGGAGCTGATGGAAAAATTTCTTGAGGCCGGCTTTCAGACGGAGACGGCGGTGCAGATGATAAACAGCTCTCTTGTTTCCGGCGGAGAGAACACCAACATGTCTACCCTGGATCTTTGCAGCATAGATCTGTACAGCGGAGAATGCCGCTTCGTCAAGGTGGGAAGCTCCAGCTCCTATATTAAAAGGCAGCATCTTGTGGACCGGATTTCTGCGGGCAACCTTCCCATGGGGATTTTCCAGAAACCGGACATGGAGATTGTGGGAAGAACGCTCGTGGACGGGGACTACGTTATCATGGTTTCCGACGGAATTCTGGACGCACTCTCCCAGGGGATCGGGGAGGACATGCTTCCCGAGGTGATCGGGGACAGCAATCTGGAAAATCCCGGCGAGATCGCAGGCTCCATACTGAACTTCTGCATTCATCAGTGCAGGGGACATATTCGCGACGACATGACTGTGCTTGTGATCGGAATCTGGAAAAAAGAGGAGGATTGAGGGTTTCTTTTTCCGGGCTTTTGGACTATAGTAAAGGTATGATAGCAAAAGTACTCGAATATGTAAAAAAGTATCGTATGATCGAGGAGGGTGATACCATAGCCGCAGGAGTTTCCGGGGGAGCAGATTCCGTCTGCCTCCTTTTTGTGATGCTTCATCTGCAGAAAATAATCCCCTTCCGTCTGGCAGTGGTTCATGTGAATCACGGAATCCGGCAGGAGGCCGGACGGGATGCGGACTATGTCAGAGGGCTCTGCGAGGATAAAGGACTGCCCTTTTATCTGACAGAGGCGGATGTCCCGGGGTATGCGGCTTCCTGCGGCATGTCTTCGGAGGAGGCCGGGCGGGAAATCAGATACCGGGCCCTGCGGGAAGCGCTGGAAAGAGAGGGCGCGGGAGTAAGAGGCAGGATAGCGGTGGCCCACAACGGCAATGACCGGGCGGAGACCATGCTTTTCCATCTTTTCCGGGGCACGGGACTTACGGGAATGAGCGGGATCCGTCCGGTGAGCGGAAATATTATCCGGCCCCTTCTGTGTGTGGAGCGAGAGGAAATTGAAAAATGGCTTGGGGAACGGGACATTGATTACTGCAGGGACTGTACCAACGATCAGGATCTTTATACCAGAAACAGGATCCGACACCACATACTTCCTTTTGCCAGGAATCAGGTCTGTCAGGGAGCGGTTGCCAATATGAACCGGGCGGCGGACGACCTTCTGGCGGCGGAGGGCTTCGTGGCAGGGCGCGTTGAGGAGGCATGCGGCAGGTGTGCGGCATTTGAGGAGGGAGAGCGGAGACGTGCGGTTATCTCCATACCGGACTTTCTTGGCGAGGATCCCTATCTTCAGGGGAGAATACTGCTTTCCTGTCTGGAAAAGGCGGGGGAGGGGCGCAAGGATATCGGAGCCGCACATATCCAGGGTATCCTGAAGCTGCTCGGGACAAACGGCAGCGGACAGCTCCACCTTCCTCATGGATTTATCGTGTATAAGAATTACGATACCTGCGAGATCCGCCGCAAAGAGGAGGCTGCGGAGACGGGGCAGAGGGCTCCCGGACCGGGAGAGTATCCCGTGACCGGAGAGGGTGTTTTTGGGATTCCGGGTCTTGGACAAGTGGAAACCAGGGTGTTTCCCTGTGAAAAATCTTTGAATATTCCTAAAAAAACATATACGAAATGGTTTGATTATGATAAAATAACAGAATCTATGGTATTTCGGACGAGAAGGCCGGGAGATTATCTGACCGTAAACAGAAATATGGGCCGGAAATCGCTTCAGGACTACCTTGTGAACGAGAAGGTTCCAAGAAATATGCGGGATCTTCTGTATGTTCTGGCGGAGGGCTCGCACATAGTCTGGATACCCGGGTACAGAATCAGCGAATATTATAAGGTGTCGGAGGACACTTTAAATATTCTGCAGATAAAAATCAGAGAAACAGATGCATAGATGTATGCCGCAAAAGGCGGCAGGGCAAATTACTTCAAGAAGAAAGGAGTCATTAAGGTGGCTGAGAAAGTAAGGGTTTTGTTGACAGAGAAGGAAGTGGATGACAGAATTCAGGCGATCGGAGACCAGATCAGCAGGGACTATGAGGGGAAGCAGGTACATCTGGTGTGCGTGCTTAAGGGCGGCAGCTTTTTCATGTGCGAGCTTGCCAAGAGAATTACGGTTCCGGTTTCCATTGATTTCATGTCAGTGTCCAGCTACGGGTGCGAGACAAAGTCAAGCGGCGTGGTGAAGATCGTAAAGGATCTGGATGAGCCTGTCATGGGTAAGGATGTGATCGTGGTGGAGGATATCGTGGATTCGGGAAGAACCCTGAGCTATCTTCTGGAGATGCTTAAGGACAGAGGGCCAAAGAGCCTTCGCCTTTGCACGCTTCTCGACAAACCGGACAGAAGAGTGGTAAAGGTCAATGTGGATTACACGGGCTTTGAGATCCCGGATGAGTTTGTGGTGGGCTACGGCCTGGATTATGCACAAAGATACAGGAATCTTCCCTATATCGGCGTTGTAGAATTTGAATGAGGTAAATGAAATTGAATATGAGAAACCGCGGTTTTAGCATGTATTTTGTTCTGATACTGGGCCTGCTTCTTGTGGTGGTCTGGACCAGTATGCTGAACGTAAGGCAAAGTGAATATACCAGGGGCGAGCTGGTATCGAGCCTGGAGGCGGGCGAGGTGGCCGCCGTGAGCATACGGCCTAACAGGGAGACGCCCACGGGCGAGGCACAGATCGTGCTGTCGGACGGACAGCACAGAGTTCTGTATGTGACGGACGTAAGAGAAATTGAGGAACTGGTCAGCTCCTACGGGCTGAATCCCCAGGTGGAGAAGGTGGAGGAGGAAAACTGGTTTCTTACCAGCGTTTTCCCGGTTCTGCTTGCAGTGATCGTGATGGTATTTTTCTTTGTGATGATGAATAACCAGAACGCCGGCGGCAGCAATAAGATGATGAACTTCGGAAAGAGCCGGGCCAGACTCTCTGTGGGGGACGGTAAGATCACATTAAAGGATGTGGCCGGTCTCAAGGAGGAGAAGGAAGAGCTGGAGGAAATTGTGGAGTTCCTCAAGGAGCCTGCCAAGTTTACCAGAGTGGGGGCAAGGATCCCCAAGGGTGTTCTGCTGGAAGGCGCGCCGGGTACCGGTAAGACGCTTCTGGCAAAGGCCATAGCCGGGGAAGCCGGCGTTCCGTTTTTCAGCATTTCCGGTTCTGATTTTGTGGAGATGTTCGTGGGCGTGGGCGCTTCCAGGGTCAGGGATCTGTTCGAGGAGGCCAAAAAGCACGCTCCCTGCATTGTTTTTATAGACGAGATTGACGCGGTGGCAAGACGCAGAGGAACCGGTATGGGCGGCGGTCACGACGAGAGGGAGCAGACGCTGAACCAGCTGCTTGTTGAGATGGACGGTTTTGGTGTAAACGAGGGGATTATCGTGCTTGCGGCAACGAACCGGGTTGATATTCTGGATCCGGCTATCATGCGTCCCGGGCGCTTTGACAGAAAGATCAGCGTGAATCGGCCCGATGTGGGCGGAAGAGAGGACATTCTCAGGGTTCACGCAAGAAACAAGCCCTTTGCGGAGGATGTGGATCTTCGGCAGATCGCCCAGACAACCGCGGGCTTTACCGGTGCGGATCTGGAAAATCTCCTGAATGAGGCATCAATTATCGCGGCCAAGGATAACCGGAGCTTTGTGAAGCAGGAGGATATCCGCAGGGCGTTCATCAAGGTGGGAATCGGTGCTGAGAAGAAGAGCCGCATTATCACGGACAAGGAAAAGAAAATCACGGCCTACCACGAAGCCGGTCATGCTATTTTGTTCCATGTGCTTCCGGATGTGGGACCGGTGTATACAGTCTCCATCATCCCCACGGGACTTGGAGCCGCAGGCTATACCATGCCTCTTCCGGAGAGAGACGAGATGTTTATCACCAAAGGGAAAATGCTGCAGGACATTATGGTTTCCCTGGGCGGACGCATTGCGGAGGAGATTATCTTTGACGATATCACAACCGGGGCCTCCAGCGATATCAAGAAGGCCACAAATGCGGCCAGGGATATGGTGACAAGGTACGGAATGTCTGAGAACATCGGTGTGATCAATTACGGAAGCGATGATGATGAGGTGTTTATCGGAAGGGATCTGGCTCATGCGAAAAGTCACAGTGAGCTGGTGGCAGGGCAGATTGATGCGGAAGTAAAGCAGATCATAGACGACTGCTACAAGAAGGCGAAGGATGTGATTCTGGAGCACATGGATGTGCTTCATGGGTGTGCGGAGCTGCTGCTTGCTAAGGAAAAGATAGGAAGGGCCGAGTTCGAGGACCTGTTCACAGACAGATAATTGGTGAAAATGCACAAAAATGAGGAACCTGATTTGTGAAGTTTGTGAAATGTAAGTATTTACGCAGAAGGGAACCTATGGTATTATACTATTTGTAACCCCCCCCCCAATACATTATATAGTTTTTGCTATACCCCATAAGAAAGAAATACCTTCTCTAAAAAGAACAGTACTTGTACTGTTCTTTTTACTTTCCGCAGGAATGGGTATACTGAAAGATAAGAGGAGAGAGGCAGTTGACTCGCACACATGAAATAGTATAAAATAATATCATATTCGCAAATTTTGGAATGGAGTAAGCCATATGTTTTTGGATATTGAACGATTGATGAAGGCCGAGTATGACAGACAGTACATTACGGAGATGAGGCCTGTCCTTAACAGAAAGGCGCTGTTCAGCGATACTACGGAAAATTTTCTGAATCCAGCTGAGCCAGGTTCCTATTCCCCGGCGACCATAAGATTCCGTACAGCGGCAAATAATATCGACAGGGTATTTCTGGTAACTAAGGACAGCAGAAATCTTATGATGAAGGAAAGCGGCGATGAGTATTTCGATTACTTTTCCTGCGAAGTGGAACTGGAAAACGAAGAGTTTTCTTATTATTTTGAAGTAGAGGTGGGAAAAATATCCTGTGTGTACGACACACGGGGACCCGTTAAGGAGAGCCACCCTCTGTATCACTTCCGTATTATTCCGGGATTTAAGACACCCGAATGGGCGAAGGGCGCAGTGATGTACCAGATCTATGTGGACCGGTTCTGCAATGGGGATCCCGCGAACGACGTGCTGACAAACGAATATGAGTATATCGGAGACAAGACGGTGCGGGTGGAGGACTGGAAAAAATATCCCGCGGCTATGGGGGTTCGTGAGTTTTACGGCGGAGACCTGCAGGGTGTCATAGATAAGATGGATTATCTGCAGGAGCTGGGAATTGATGTAATTTATTTTAATCCGCTTTTCGTCTCCCCTTCAAATCACAAATACGACATACAGGATTATGATTATATTGATCCTCATTTCGGAAGGATCATAAAGGACGAGGGAGAGCTGCTTCCCGACGGCCAGAGAGAGAACCGGTTTGCAACCAGGTATATTAACCGGGTGACGGACAGGGAGAACCTGGAGGCAAGCAATGCGCTTTTTGCCAGGGTCGTGGAGGAGGCGCACCGCAGGGGAATCCGGGTGATACTGGACGGTGTGTTTAATCATTGCGGCTCCTTCAACAAATGGATGGACAAGGAGAGAATTTACGAGGACGTACAGGGTTATGAAAAAGGGGCTTATGTTGATGCCGGAAGCCCGTATCGGAATTATTTCCAGTTTTATAATGAAAATGCCTGGCCGTACAATAGTAACTACGACGGGTGGTGGGGACATGACACGCTGCCCAAGCTTAATTATGAGAGATCCAAGGATTTGTTTGATTATGTGCTGCGTATTGCGGCCAAATGGGTATCCCCGCCCTATAATGCGGACGGATGGCGGCTTGATGTCGCGGCTGATCTGGGCCATACGCCGCAGTTCAACCACTATTTCTGGCAGATGTTCCGCAAGGCGGTCAGGGAGGCGAATCCTGATGCCGTCGTAATCGCAGAGCACTACGGAAGTCCCAGAGAGTGGCTGAACGGCAGAGAGTGGGATACCGTGATGAACTATGACGCCTTTATGGAGCCCGTGACGTGGTTTCTGACCGGAATGCAGAAGCACAGTGATGACTACCGGATCGATATGTATGGAAATGCGGAGAGCTTTATGGGAGCCATGAACCACCATATGGCGAACTTTACCACTCCCTCCCTGCAGATTGCCATGAATCAGCTTTCCAACCACGACCATTCGCGCTTCCTCACGAGAACAAACAAGAAAGTGGGACGTACCAACACGCTGGGGCCCCTGGCGGCAGAGGAAAATGTCAGCAGGGCGGTTATGAGGGAAGCCGTGGTGATGCAGATGACATGGCCGGGAGCTCCCGCCATCTATTATGGGGATGAGGCGGGGCTTTGCGGTTTCACGGATCCCGACAACAGACGGACATATCCCTGGGGGAATGAAGACAGGGAGATGATTCGTTTTCATAAGGAAATGATCCGTATCCACAAGGAAAACCGCGAGCTTCTTGTGGGTTCCGTCCGGTTTTTGCTGGGCGAGTATAATATCATTGGATACGGACGTTTTGGCAAAACAGGCCAGACGGTTGTGGTGATAAATAATAATGACCATGAGGTGTTCCGGGAGGTCTCGGTATGGCCTCTGGGCATTCCCAAAGAGGGAGCCGTCATGAAGCGGCTGATGATGACCTTTGAGGGTGGCTTCACTATGGAGAGCGAGGAGTATCCGGTAGTATACGGAAAGCTGCAGCTTCGGCTTCCTCCGGTATGTGCGATTGTGCTTCGTCTTTCAAGCCCGACCGGGCAAAATCCGCAGGAGACCGGATAAAAAGGGTAAACTGTCCTGAAAGGACGGCACCCTCAGTGTACAAGGGGATGCAAAACCGTGTGTCCCCTTGTACACTGAGGGTAAGATAGAAGGAGGTAAAAGGAATATGGAGCTGTTAAAAGGCAAGACCGCCATGGTAACCGGCGGTACAAGGGGGATCGGATATGCGATTGTTAAAACATATCTGGATAATGGCGCAGCGGTGGCTTTGTGTGGTTCCAGACAGGAAACTGTCGATAAGGCGCTGGCGAAGCTGAAGGAGGAAAATGCGGATTATAAAGTGATCGGGCTGTGTCCTGACCTTGGAAATCCGCAGGAGGTGGAAAAGGCCGTGCAGACCGTGAGGGATACCTTCGGGAAGCTGGATATCATGGTCAATAATGCGGGTGTTTCCGCCAGAGACAGTCTGTATGGCTATAAGCCGGAGGACTTTGCAAGAACCATGGAACTGAATGTGAATGCGGTCTTTAACTGTGCGCAGGCGGCGGCAAAGGTCATGAAGGAGCAGGGCGGCGGCGTGATTCTGAATACCAGCTCCATGGTGAGTATATACGGTCAGCCCTCGGGAGTGGCGTACCCTGCATCCAAATTTGCGGTGAATGGTCTCACCAAGTCGCTGGCAAGGGAGCTGGGCAAGGATAATATCCGTGTTAACGCAGTTGCGCCCGGCGTTACGAGAACGGATATGGTTGCGGCGCTGCCTGAGGAAATGATAAAGCCGCTGATTGCGACGATACCGCTTGGCAGAGTGGGAGAACCGGAGGACGTGGCCAATGCCTTCCTTTATCTGGCAAGCGATCTGGCAAGCTATGTGACGGGAGAGATTCTGTCCGTGGACGGGGCGGCAAGAACCTGATAACCTGATGTTGACTTGGAAGCCGCCGGCGGGCGGCAGAATGGAGGAAGCGTGGCGGCAAAAGTATATTTTTCAAGAGAAATCAAGCCTGAAAAGGTAGTGGAGCTGTACCGCCTTGCGGGAAAAGAGCTGCAGGGAAGAGTGGCGATAAAGGTTCACTCCGGCGAGGAAGGGAACCAGAATTTCCTGAGGCCGGAATTCTGGAAGCCCATGATCGAACATGTAAAGGGAACCGTGGTGGAGTGTAATACGGCCTATGAGGGCAGCAGGAACACTACCGAAAGGCATCTGGAAACCCTGGAAAAGCACGGATGGAGCAAGTGCTTTGACGTGGCTCTTCTGGATGCGGAGGGGCCGGATCTGGAGCTTCCCATACCGGACGGAAAAAAGATCAAGAAGAACTTCGTGGGAAAGGATATTGTGAATTATGATTCCATGCTGGTTCTCTCCCATTTTAAGGGACATCCTATGGGAGGATACGGCGGAGCAATCAAGCAGCTGTCTATCGGCGTGGCTTCGTCCATGGGAAAGGCATACATCCATGGAGTGGGCGATACCAATGATTTCTGGAATTCGGATCATGATTCCTTCCTGGAATCAATGGCGGATGCGGCTTCTTCCGTGATCGAGTATTTTAAGGGAAATCTGGTGTATGTCAATGTGATGATGAATATGTCTGTTGACTGTGACTGCTGTGCGGTGGCGGAGGATCCCTGTATGAAGGACATTGGAATCCTTGTTTCCCTGGATCCTGTCGCCATAGATCAGGCCTGCCTTGATCTTGTTTATGCGTCGGATGACCCGGGAAGAGATCATCTGATCGAGAGGATTGAGTCCAGAAACGGAGTTCACACCATCGAAGCGGCATGTGAGCTGGGATACGGCACAAAAGAATATGAACTGGTTGAGTGCTGAGCAGGCGGATTTGCGAGCTTTGCTGCGGGAATCAGAGGGGAACACTGAATGAAATAAGGGGGTTAACAGCGGTGAAGCTGTTAACCCCCTTGCATTTGGCGGAATCAGTTTTCATCGGAATCACTGTCATCCGACGCATTGTAGGTGGAATACGTCTGGCCTGCCGCAGCCTGATTTGACGCCATGATACACCTTCCGTCAAAGAATGCGTCCTCGTCAATGACGAGAGATTTTGCGGTGATGTTGCCGATTACTCTGCCGGTGGAGAGAAGCTCCAGCTTTCCCTGCACGGCGATGTCGCCGTCCACTTTTCCGGAAATAATTACATTCTGTGCGCTGATATTGCCCTTGATTTCTCCCTCTGCACCGAGAATTAATTCCTTCTGGCAGGTACAGTTTCCGTTAATGATACCATCTATCCGGACAGTTTCCGGGGCGGAAAGATTGCCGTCAAAAACTGCGCCGGCACCGATCAGTGTGCCGATCTTTGAACGTGTTTCAGTAGTGGTGGTGGTATTTTTGCTTTTTCCCAACATGGTAGTCCTCCTTTTAACCTTTAGCTTCTATAACCGTAAGCGGGTCAACAGGTTCATTGTTCAGAATGACCTGATAGTCCAGCTGCGTTTCGTTGGTAGTAATGGTGAGCAGGGTATCTCCCGCAAGAACCTGAGCGCCCTCCTGTGTTTTCAGCTCTGTCTCCTGTCGGCACATATAGCGGGTGGTATAGCCGCTCGCATGAGTCACCTCGATAATCTGAGGATAAGTGTCGTCAGAGGTTATGGCGCTCACAGTGCCGTCTCCGGCGGCAATGATGCTGCCCTCCGAATGAGCGCTTATGGAAATATAGGGCTGCTCCTCGGAATAAGAGGATACCAGAATGCCTGATCCGGTAGACGGATAAAGGCTTGGAAATGTGGTATCCGCCTGAGGTCCCTCCTCCTCGGCCGCCTGGGCCTCGGCCTTTTCCACGCCGGCCGCTATGGCGTTTCGCATGGTGTCAAGCTCGGATTCGAGTATCAGCTTTTCCTGTTCCAGAGTGTCTGCTTCCTCTTTCAGGGTCGTTTTTTCTTTTTCCATTTCCGCAATAGTCTGATCACGGGAAGCGATCTGCATAAGAAGATCCTCCCTGCCGCTGTCTGACTGTAAAAAGCAGTAGACCGCATATCCGATCAGGATGCAGAGCAGGAGAAGAAAAAGAAGAAACAGGCGAAAAGAAAAAAGCGAAATATGAAATTGTCGGCTTTCCCGACCCGTGTGAGAGATCAGGAGAATGGAAAAGGATTCCTTATGTTTATGCCTCTGCTGTTTCATACCGCTCTCCGTTCAAATTTGTGTTCCCAACTATTTAATATAAATATATTACTACCTGTTAGAAAATTTGTCAATTTTAAGATGCATTACAGGACAGAATGTAGTATAATAAATGTGCTTTATGGCACATATTTCAGGCTTTTTAAGTGAGGAGAGAAAAAATGGCATTTTGTATTATCACGGATTCCGCTTCCGATATTCCTGAGAGCGTTATTAAGGAATATGACCTTTATGTGATGCCCACTCCGGTGACCATCGAGGGAACGGATTATTTTGACGGACAGACAATTTTCCCGGACCAGTTCTACGAGATTCAGGCCTCCGGAAAGGAGATCAAGACATACCACATCAATCAGTTCATGTTCCATGAACACTTTCTGCCCTATGCAAAAAGAGGAGACGAGGTTCTCTATATCTGTTTTTCCACGGGAATCGCGGGAACCTTTAACGCTGCAAATCTCGCCTATGAGGAGGTGCTTGAGGAATACCCCGATTTTAAAATGACTATCATAGATTCCAGATGTGCGTCCGTTGGCTATGGACTGGTGGTGGAACGGCTTCTTCGCATGCAGAGAAACGGTGCCTCAGGGGAGCTTCTGATCGAGGCGGCGCATTTTTTCTGTGAGCATATCGAGCATGCGGTGACGGTGGTGCAGCTGGATTATCTGTTTAAGGGAGGGCGTCTGAGCCGGACTTCGTTTCTGGCGGGAACCGTTCTTGATATTAAGCCCATCATTATAGTGGATGAAAACGGATCCCTCAAGGCGGTGGAAAAGGTGAGAGGCTGGAAGAAGGCCCAGAACCGCATTCTCGCCATGGTAGGGGAGAAGGGCTGCCGCCTGGAGGACCAGGTGGTGGGAGTGGTTTACGGAAGAGAGAAGGAATCTGCGGAGTACATCAAGGAGCAGCTGCGTGAGAGATACCATGTAAAGGGTATGCTGGAAGGAAGGATCGGCTGCGCCATCGGAGCCCATACGGGTCCCGGAATTCTCGGCATTACTTTTCTGAATGAAATAAATGATAAATACGAGGAATATCTGAAATGAAAAAACTGTTGATCTATCTGAAGGATTACAAAAAAGAAAGTGTGCTGGGGCCTCTGTTTAAACTGCTGGAGGCCTCCTTTGAGCTCTTCATTCCGCTGGTGGTGGCTTCCATGATCGATAAGGGTATTCCCGCCGGCGATAAGGGCTACATATGGCAGATGTGTCTTGTGATGGCGGCGCTGGGGCTGATCGGGCTTGTATGTGCGGTGACGGCGCAGTACTTTGCGGCCAAGGCCGCGGTGGGGTTTGCAACCAAGCTGCGGCACGGGCTGTTTGCCCATATCCAGAGCCTGTCCTTCTCCCAGATGGACAAGGAGGGAACCTCCACTCTGATCACCCGGATGACCAGCGACATCAACCAGGTCCAGTCCGGGGTGAATCTGGTGCTGCGGCTGTTTCTGCGCTCCCCGTTCATTGTGTTCGGGGCCATGATCATGGCCTTTACGGTGGATGTTAAAGCGGCGCTTGTATTTGTGGTGGTGATACCGGTCCTGTCCGTCATCGTGTTTGGTATCATGCTCATCAGTATTCCTCTTTTCAAAAAGGTTCAGGGAGGCCTGGACCGGGTGCTTGGAATTACCAGGGAGAACCTTACCGGAGTCAGGGTAATACGCGCTTTCGGGGAGGAAGAGGGAGAAATCAGGAAGTTTGACCAGGAGACGGACGCACTCAAGCATATGCAGATGGTTGCGGCCCGGATTTCGGCGCTCATGAATCCCCTTACCTACGTGGTGATCAATGCGGGGCTGGTGGCGCTCATCTATGTGGGAGCGCTGCGCGTGGAAGCGGGGATTTTGAGCCAGGGCCAGGTGGTGGCGCTGGTGAATTACATGTCCCAGATCCTGGTGGAGCTGATCAAGCTGGCGAACCTGATCATTACCGTGACCAAGGCGGTTGCCTGCGGCAACCGGATACAGAGCGTGTTTGAAATCCCGGCGGGAATGGAATCGCCGGAGTATGGAAGTGCAAAGGAAATCACGCAGACAGGAACCGTGGAGTTTGACCACGTGTGCCTGCGTTACCATAAAGGGGGCGAGCAGGCCCTGACAGACATCCACTTTAAGGCGCACAGGGGAGAGACGATCGGAGTGATCGGCGGAACGGGTTCCGGAAAGTCCTCCCTGGTTCATCTGATACCCCGGTTCTATGATGTGGAGAAGGGCAGCGTCAAGGTGGACGGACAGGATGTGAGAGAGATTCCGCTGGAAGTGCTCCGGGGTAAGATCGGTATCGTGATGCAGAAGGCGGTACTGTTTCAGGGAACCATCCGGGAGAATCTGCTCTGGGGAAATGAAAACGCCACGGACGAGGAGCTGTGGGAGGCGCTTCGCACGGCTCAGGCCGAGGAATTTGTCCTGCAGAAGGAAAAGGGACTGGATGAAAAGATCGAGCAGGAGGGACGAAACCTCTCCGGCGGCCAGAAGCAGAGGCTTTCTATTGCCAGAGCCCTTGTGAAGAAGCCGGAGATCCTGATCATGGACGACAGTGCGTCGGCTCTTGATTATGCGACGGATGCCGCGCTTCGTAAGTCCATCAAGTCCATGCCCGGGAAGACCACGGTCTTTATCGTTTCCCAGAGAGCTTCGTCCCTTCTCCATGCGGATCAGATTATCGTGCTGGACGACGGGGAAGCGGCGGGAATGGGAACTCATGACGAGCTCCTTGCAGGCTGCCAGGTTTATCAGGAGATCTATTACAGCCAGTTTGAAAAGAAACAGGAAAGCGGAGCGAAATAAATGAAAGCGGAAAAAAAGAATACAAGACAAAAAGAAACGTTGATAAAGGTGCTTCGGTATATCAGGCCGTATGGCGTTCTGGTGGCGCTGACAATTCTCATGGCGGTGATATCAGTGGCCCTTACGCTGTATCTGCCTATTCTGACCGGAGATGCGGTGGACAGGATCGCATTTATCTTTGACCCCTCGCAGGTATCCGCGGATATGCCTGCAATATGGGCGGGACTGCTTGCCATTCTGCGCAAAATGTGTATTGTGATTGTCCTGACGGCCCTGACGCAGTGGATCATGAATATCTGCAACAACAGAATCGTCTATAATGTGATTCAGGACATCCGGAGGAGGGCGTTTGCCAGGATTGAGGAGCTTCCCTTAAAGTATCTGGACGCTCATTCCCATGGGGATATCGTGAGCCGCGTGGTGGCGGATGTGGATCAGTTTGCGGACGGCCTTCTGATCGGCTTTACCCAGCTGTTTACGGGAGTTATCACCATTCTCGGAACTCTCGGCTTTATGCTCTCGGTGAATGTGGGAATCACGGTGGTCGTTGTGGTGATCACGCCCGTGTCCCTGTTTGTGGCAAGCTTTATTGCCAGGAAGACCTTCAGCATGTTCAAGCTGCAGTCACAGACGAGGGGAGAGCAGACGGCGCTGATCAATGAGATGATCGGAAACCAGAAGGTGGTGCAGTCCTTTAACCGGGAGAGGCAGACGCTGGAGCGATTCGATGAGATCAACGACAGGCTGGAAAAATGCTCTCTGCGGGCCATCTTCTTTTCCTCCCTCACCAATCCCTGTACGAGGTTTGTAAACAGTCTGGTATACACCGGCGTGGGACTGACCGGTGCCTTTGCCGTGATAAGAGGAGGACTTTCCGTGGGACAGCTGACCTGCTTTCTGTCCTATGCGAATCAGTATACAAAGCCCTTCAACGAGATATCGGGGGTGATCACGGAGCTGCAAAATGCCCTTGCCTGTGCGGCCAGGATTTTTGAGCTCATTGAGGAGCGGCCCCAGGAGCCGGACCGTGCGGATGCCATAGTGCTTGGGGATGTGGAGGGAAGCGTGGAGCTTAAGGACGTATCCTTCTCCTATGTGCCGGATAAAAGGCTGATTGAGAATCTGAATCTCCAGGTAAAACCCGGACAGAGAATTGCCATCGTGGGGCCCACGGGCTGCGGAAAGACCACGATTATCAATCTGCTCATGCGCTTTTATGACGTGGACGGCGGAAGCATAGCGGTGGACGGCAGACCCATCCGGGACATTACCAGAAAGTCGCTGCGCACCTCTTACGGAATGGTGCTCCAGGATACCTGGCTGAAAAGGGGAACCATACGTGATAATATTACGGTGGGGAAACCGGATGCCACACAGGAGGAGATCGTGGCTGCGGCCAAGGCCTCCCATGCCCACAGCTTTATCAAGAGGCTGCCGGACGGTTACGATACCGTGATTGGTGAGGACGGCGGAAGCCTTTCCGGAGGACAGAAGCAGCTTCTGTGTATTACGAGAGTGATGCTCTCCCTGCCGCCCATGCTGATTCTGGACGAGGCGACCTCTTCCATTGACACCCGGACGGAAATCCGGATTCAGAAGGCCTTTGCGGTCATGATGGAGGGCAGAACAAGCTTTATCGTGGCACACAGGCTCTCCACCATTCAGAATGCGGATGTGATTCTGGTGATGAAGGACGGACATATTATCGAGCAGGGCAGCCATGAGGAATTGCTGGCGAAGAACGGATTCTATGCGAACCTGTATCAGAGTCAGTTCGCCATTGCCTGAGCGGCGGATGGAAGCCGGCAGTTGAAGGAGAGGCGCATGGAAAAAATTCTGGTTGTGGATGACGAAAGAGAGATCGCCGATCTGGTTGAGCTTTATCTGAAAAACGACGGCTATCAGGTATACAAATTTTACAATGGGACGGATGCCCTTGACTGCGCAAAGAGCGAGGAGATAAGCCTTGCCGTGCTGGATGTCATGCTGCCGGACATGGACGGCTTTGTCCTGTGCCAGAAAATACGGGAGAGTCATTTGTTTCCTATTATAATGCTGACAGCGAAGGTGGAGGATATTGATAAAATTACAGGACTTACTCTGGGTGCGGACGATTACATCACAAAGCCCTTTAATCCTCTCGAACTCGTAGCCAGAGTGAAAACCCAGCTTCGCAGATATATCCGTTATAATGTGGCGGAAAGTGCGGAGCGGGAGGTCAGTCAGTTCGATGTGAGGGGGCTTCATATTTCCAGAAAGAGTCACGAATGTACATTGAATGGACAAAAGCTCACACTCACACCAATTGAATTCGACATTCTGTGGTATCTTTGCGAGCACAGAGGGGGCGTGATTTCCTCGGAGGAGCTGTTTGAGGCGGTATGGAAGGAAAAGTATCTGGATAACAATAACACGGTGATGGCTCATATCGCCAGACTTCGGGAGAAGATGAAGGAGCCGCCGAGAAAGCCCAAATTTATTAAAACAGTGTGGGGAGTGGGATATAAGCTTGAATAAGAAAGAAAACGGCTGGACCAACCGGCTGGGCCGGAAGGCGGCTGCAAGGCGCCTTATGCTGCAGTACATTGCCTCCCTTCTGGGATTCGTGGTCGTTCTTGCCCTGGCGGCGGTGGTCGGCATCAGTGTCTGTCTGCGTTTTACCTGGCAGGCGGACAATATTATTTATATTCTGTTGAAGACAATCGAGTATAATTTAGTCTGGGTCAGCGGCTTTCTGTGCATTGTGGGATGGACGATTATTACCTATAATTTTATCGCAAAGCCGCTGCGGTATCTGGACGAGGTGGTGGATGCGGCGGAATCCCTGATCCATGAGAGGGAGGAGCCGGTACGCCTTTCCGAGGCCATGAGGGATGTGGAAAACGAGCTCAACCTTGTGCGGGAGAAGGCTCTGCGCAACGCCATGATTGCAAGGGAAGCGGAGCAGAGAAAAAATGATCTGATCGTGTATCTTGCCCATGATCTGAAAACTCCTCTCACCAGCGTGATCGGATATCTGACGCTTATCAGGGATGAACCGCAAATTTCTCCTGAGCTTCGGGAGCGGTATACGGGAATCGCTTTAGACAAGGCGCAGCGCCTGGAGGAGCTGATTAATGAGTTTTTTGATATCACCCGCTTTAATTTGACCACCCTTGTTCTGGAACCGGAGAGGAGAAACTTAAGCCGGATGCTGGAACAGATCATAGACGAGTTCCGGCCTGTGTTTGCGGAAAAGGAGCTTTCCATCCGCACGAGTATCGTCCCGGATGTGGAGATACTCTGCGATCCCGACAAGCTGGAGAGAGTGTTTGACAATCTGATCCGGAATGCGGTCAGCTACAGCTATGAGCGGACGGAAATTTATTTTTCCATGGTAAAGCAGATTGAGGACCGGGTGGAGATCAGTATATGGAATCGGGGGAAGACAATCCCCCAGGAGAAGCTGGAGCATATCTTCGAGCAGTTTTTCCGGCTGGATTCCTCCCGTTCGACTGCCACGGGCGGAGCGGGCCTCGGACTTGCCATAGCAAAGGAAATCGTGGAGCTCCATGGGGGCACGATCCGGGCGGAGAGTGCGAAGGAGAGTGTGGTGTTCACGGTGGTTCTTCCCGCGGGTCAGCGGCCGGGTTTGCCCTCCGATGACTGAGAACCGTTTTGAACCTTGTGCTCTCACAATCCGTCAAACATTCTAAAAGTCATAAAATTGTAAGATTTTCGGGACAAAATCACAAGCTTTTGCAAATAAATAACGAAAAAAAGGAACGATCCGTTCTGGTACGATTTATGTATCAGAACGGATCCTTTTTTGTGCGGACTCGTGCGGCAGAAATGGTAAGAAACTATAAAATCGGAAAGGACGGAACTTTTAAATGAGAGATCAGGTTGAAAACAGGAAAATTGCAGTGGCGGTATTTTTTGGAGGAGATTCTTCGGAGTACGACGTTTCGCTGGAATCCGCTTATTCGGTTATCTGTCATTTGGACAGGGAGAAATACGATCCGGTTCCCGTGGGGATTTCCAGGGAGGGGAGCTGGTTCCTTTTCCGGGGAGATGCGGAAAGGATCAGGGAGGATACGTGGCAGAATCCGCAGGACTGTGTGCCCGCACTGCTTCCTCCGGGGCGGAACAGCCGTAAGCTTCTGCTGATCAGGGAAGAAGGAATCGGGGAAATTCCGGTTGACGTGGCGTTCCCGGTGCTCCACGGCAGGAACGGGGAGGACGGAACGATTCAGGGTCTCATCGGGCTGTCGGGTATTCCCCTTGCGGGCTGCGGCGTGCTGGCATCCGCTCTGTGCATGGATAAGGACAGGGCGCACAAGCTGGCGGGGCTGTCTGGAGTGAGGGTTCCGGAGGCCTTTGTAATCCGAAGGGGTGAGGAGGCTGCGGCCTTTGAGTTTGCGCGGCAGATAGGATATCCCCTCTATGTCAAGCCGGTGAAGGCGGGATCCTCCTACGGAGTGACCAGGGCTGTGGATGAGGGAGAGCTGGGGGAGGCGGTGAAGCTTGCCTTTCAGTATGACGATCAGGTTATCATTGAGGAAAATATCCAGGGCTTTGAGGTGGGCTGCGCAGTGCTTGGCAGGCGGGAGCTTGTCGTGGGAGAGGTGGATGAAATAGAGCTTGCGGGAGGATTTTTTGATTTTACGGAAAAGTATACGCTTAAGACATCGGCCATTCACGTGCCTGCCAGAATTGACGAGGAAAAGGCCGATGAGATCAGGAAGACGGCGAAGACCATCTACAGGGCGCTTGGATGTGAATGCTTTGCCAGGGTGGATCTGTTTTTGACACCGGAGGGAGAGATCGTGTTTAACGAGGTCAATACTATTCCGGGCTTCACGGCGCACAGCCGATATCCGGGTATGATGAGAGCGGCGGGATATTCCTTTGAGAGGCTGCTTGATACGATTATTCACCAGGCAATGGAAAGGGAAGCGTGAAAGACAAACACAGGGAAGGAGGATCACGGGGATGAATGGAACCATAGCTCTGCGGGCGGAGAATATTTACAGGGGAAGTCTGATATTGGTAAACCGGGAATATGGATATAGGGAAAGGAAAGAGGATCTGGCCGCACCGGGGCGGGAGGAGACTGCGCAGACTCTGATGCAGCGCAGGGCAGCGCTTCTCCTTGACAGTCTCATGGAGGTGATCGGGGGCTGGCGGGAAATCGTGCCGGTCAGCGGATGGCGCTCCTACCGGGAGCAGAAGGCGATATGGGAGGAATCCCTTGCGGAGAGCGGCCGGGAATTTACGGAAAAGTATGTTGCCCTGCCCGGCCATAGCGAGCATCAGACGGGACTTGCCATTGATCTTGGGAAAAGACGGGAGGAAATTGACTTTATCCGTCCGGATTTTCCCTATACCGGAATCTGTCAGAGCTTCCGGAAAAAGGCGGCGGAGTATGGGTTTATTGAGAGGTATCCTGCGGGAAAGGAGCAGATTACGGGGATCGGCCACGAGCCCTGGCACTTCCGTTATGTGGGAATTCCCCATGCCCGCATTATGCAGGAAAAGGAAATGACACTGGAAGAATATATCTCCTTTATCCGGCAGTTTCCCTATGGGGAGGCGGCATACCGCATCCGGGAGAGGGGAAGGGAAATAGAGGTGTCCTATCTGAAGGCACAGGAGGAATGTACCAGGCTGGAAATGGATCCGCAGGTGCCTTATGCGGTGTCGGGAAATAATGTGGACGGTTTTATTATTACGCAGTGGAGGAGAAAATCAGGCTGCGCACAGAGCGCGCGGTATGTGGAGGTATCATCGTGAAAAACGGACAAAATTACGGAGGACTTGACAGATTTCGGATTCTGGCGGCAATCCTGGTGATTGCGATCCATACATCGCCGCTTGAATCCTACAGTGCGGATGCGGACTTTTTTCTCACAAGGATACTTGCCAGGGCTGCGGTGCCCTTCTTTTTCATGGTAACCGGGCAGTTCGTATTGTCACCCCAGCTTGCCTCCCGCACTCGGGCACCGGGCACTGTGCGATTCAGTAGGGGAAGAGAGCAAAGGGCCGTATGGAGTTATCTGGGAAAGCTTGCCCTTGTATATGGAGGCTGTGTGGCCGTGTACCTGCCGCTGGGAATTTATGCGGGGCATTACAGGGGGCTTACCCTGGGAAAAGCGGTGCAGATGCTTGTGTTTGAGGGAACCTTTTATCATCTGTGGTATTTTCCAGCCTGCATGCTTGGCATCCTTCTCGTGACGCTTCTGGGCCGTTTCCTCGGCCTTAGGGGAACGCTGCTTGTGTCGGGTGCGCTTTATGTGATCGGTCTGCTTGGGGACAGCTACTATGGGGTGGCGCAGAGAATTCCGGCGCTGTCCAGTGTATATGATGCTATTTTTCAGATCAGTCCTTATACCCGGAACGGACTGTTTTTTGCACCGCTGTTTCTGGCGCTGGGCTGTCTGATGGGAGGCGGGAGACAAAAGGCCTGCAGAGATCATCTTTGGGTTTGGAGCTGCTTTGTACTTTCCTTTGTGCTGATGTCCAAGGAGGGCTTCCTTCTGCGCAGACTGGGATTCCAGCGCCATGACAGCATGTATGTCTTTCTGGTTCCGGTCATGATATTTTTATACGAAATCCTTCTTTCGGTAAGAAGCAGATCGGTAAAAAGGCTGCGAAGCATCTCCACCTGGGTTTATATTGTGCATCCCGCCATGATTGTCGCAGTGAGAGGCGCGGCAAGAATCGTGCATATGACGGAGCTTCTGGTTGATAACAGTTTGATTCATTATGCTGCGGTAACCGTATTGTCAATTGCTGCTGCGGCTGTGATCTCATATTTTGGGGATTGGGTAAAGGGTGCGGGCGCACCGGGGGCAACGCTTTCGGAAAGAGGTAAAGAGCGCCGGGGAAGGGCCTGGATTGAGCTGGACCGGGAGGCGCTTTCCCAAAATGTGGAGGCCCTGTTGGCAATGCTCCCCGACCACTGTGCCCTGATGCCTGCGGTGAAGGCGGACGCATACGGGCATGGAGCGGTTCTGATCGCAAGGGAGCTGAACCGGATTGGCGTGGAGGCCTTCTGTGTGGCAAGTGCGGGAGAGGGGGAGGAGCTTCGAAGAGAGGGGGTGAGGGGAGAGATTCTGGTGCTCGGCTATACGGATCCCACTCAGTTCGACCTGCTGCATCGCTGCCGCCTTACGCAGACGATTGTGGATTACCAGTATGCGGAAAGGCTGAACGGATACGGGAAAAGACTTCATGTGCATATCGGGGTGGATACGGGAATGCACCGTCTGGGAATCGGATATGAGCAGAGAGATTTCATTATGGACATATTTGAGATGAAAAACCTGGCGGTTGACGGTCTCTTTACGCATCTTTGCACGTCGGACGGACAGGCCTTAAAGGAGCAGAGCTTTACGGATCTGCAGGCACGGCGGTTTTATTCGGTAGTGGATGATCTGGAAAGGAACGGTTATTCCTGCCCGAAGCTGCATCTGCAGTCCAGCTACGGGATTCTGAATTATCCGAAGCTTGCGGAGGATTATGCCCGTGTGGGCATTGCGCTCTATGGGGTGCTGAGTACCCGGGAGGATACGAAAAGGTGGGAGGATGTCCTGAGGCCGGTGTTGTCACTGAAAGCCAGAGTGGCCTGTGTGAGGAGGCTCTGCTGCGGAGAGACGGCGGGCTATGGTATGGCATTTACGGCACAGCGGGATATGGAGATTGCCACTATTACCGTGGGATACGGGGACGGACTTCCCAGGAACCTTTCCGGCGGTCAGGGCTTTGTGCTGATAAACGGCCGCAGAGCGCCTGTGGTGGGCCGCATCTGCATGGATCAGACTATTGTGGACGTGAGCGGGATTCCGGATGTAAAGGCGGGGGATGTTGCCGTGCTGATCGGAAAATCCGGGGATAAGGAAATTTCGGCTGGCGATCTGGCTGGATGGGCCGGTACGATCACAAATGAGATATTGAGCAGAATGGGGGCAAGGCTGGAGAGGGTTATGGTATAGGGGGTAGTTGGCGTTTCGGCGCAGGGAAGGCACCGCCGATTGCAAGAGTGCCGTTGACTAAAATACACGTCGCCAAAGCCGAAAGGTTATGGTAAGATACAGGTAGGGAAAGTGAGGGATGTCTGCATATGGAAAAGAACAAACGCATTGCCATTGGAATAGAGAATTACAAAGAATTTATTGACAAAGATTTTTACTATGTGGACAAAACTCTTCTGATCAGAGATCTGCTGAATCTTGGCGGAAAGGTGACGCTTTTTACCAGACCCCGGCGCTTCGGAAAAACCCTTGCCCTCAGCACCATAAAGACATTCTTTGAAAAGGATACCGATTTAGAGGGAAAGGTGACGGATAATGCGCACTATTTTGACGGAATGAAAATCATGGAGGCCGGAGAGGAATATCTGGCCCATATGGGTAGATATCCGGTGATCTCTTTGTCTCTCAAATCGGCAAAACAGCCGGATCCGGAGACGGCGTATTATACGTTGACGGAAGCGATTGCAGATGAATTCAAAAGACACAGATACGTCCTTCGTACGGATGCGCTGATCGAACAGGAGAAAGAGAAGTATGAAGCACTGATGACACAGCGGGCGCAAAGAGCGGAGTATGTCACGGCGCTTAAATTTCTGTCAGACTGTCTGAGAAAGTATCACGGTATTTCGGCCGTTATCCTGATTGATGAATATGACGTGCCGTTGGAAAATGCTTATTTTGAGGGCTTTTATGAGGATATGATCTCATTTGTCCGCTCTGTCTTTGAATCCGCCCTGAAAACCAATGACAGTCTTGAATTTGCGGTGATTACAGGCTGTCTTCGAATCGGCAGGGAGAGTATTTTTACAGGGCTGAATAATCTGGAAATCATTTCTGTTCTAAATCCGGAATATGCAGAATACTTTGGATTTACCGGAGAAGAGGTCAGGCGGGCGTTTTCCTGTTTTGGGCTGGAAACGAATCTGCGGGAAGCGCAGGAATGGTACGACGGTTATGTTTTTGGGAAAACAGAGGTATATAATCCGTGGAGCATTATCAATTATATGAAGGCTGTGACCCTGGACGGAAATGCTTATCCTAAGCCCTACTGGTCGAATACGTCTTCCAACCGCATTGTCCGGGAGCTTGTGGAGAGAGCGGATATCGCGGTGAGGGGAGAAATTGAAGGCCTGATTGCGGGCGGAACGATTGAAAAGACGGTACATGAGGAGATCACCTATGAGGATATTTATGAGAATCAGGATAATCTCTGGAATTTTTTGTTTTTCACCGGATACCTGAAGGCGGTGTCTCAAAAATTTGAGGCGGGGAATATCTATCTGACCCTGACGATACCCAATGAGGAGATCAGATATATTTACCGCAATACGATTAAGGAATGGTTTGCGGATGTCATTCGTAAGGCGGACAGACAACCTTTTCAGAAAGCGCTTCTTGCGGGAGACTGCGCAAGGGCGGAGATGCTGCTTCGCAGACAGCTGATGGAGAGTATCAGCTATCATGACAGCTCGGAGGCTTTTTACCATGGATATCTGCTGGGAATGCTGCAGGGAGTTGCAGATTATGTTGTCCGCTCTAACAGAGAGACTGGCTGTGGCAGGGCGGATATCCAGATTGTATCCTTCGATCTGAATAAACCTGCGTTTATTTTGGAGCTGAAAAGAGCGGACGACTACCGACAGATGGATGCACAGTGCCAAAAAGCGTTAAGGCAGATTGAGGATAAGCGGTATGAGGAGGAACTGAGGCGGGAGGGTTACCGGGACATTGTAAGGTACGGTATCTGCTTTTGCAAAAAGAGCTGCAGGATTATGAGGAAGTAAAAAGCATAAAGAGTTAACAGAAAAGAGGTAACACAATGTATATTGTGTTACCTCTTTTCTGTTACATTTTGTATATCGGCACCCGGAGCAAAAACTTTAGGGCAGAATAAAAAAATTTACAAGGAGGAATCAGATGAATACAGCACAACCGATACGAAATGAAGGGGATCTCCGTCAATTCAAGGAATATTACAGAATCATATGCCCCAACAAGCGGAATCACCTGCTGATGGTAATGGGGCTCAACACGGCGCTTCGGATCTCTGATATATTGGATCTGAGATGGGGAGACGTATATGATTTTGAACTGCAAAGATGCAGGGTGCACCTGCAGATTACGGAACATAAGACGGGAAAGGGATCCGTGATCTGGATAAACAGCAATATAAAGAAAACTCTTATGGAGTATAAGGAGTATTTGGAGAAGGAAGGGAGAGGCTCCCGGAAAGAGCAATATCTTTTTGCAAGCAGCAGGCAGACAGATCAGCCGATTTCCCGGGTTCAGGCCTTCCGCATTGTGAAAAAGGCAGCCGCAGACTGCCATTTGGAGGGGGTGATCAGCTGCCACTCCCTTCGGAAGACCTTTGGCTATCACGCATGGAGGCAGGGAATTGAGCCTGCGCTTCTCATGAACATCTATAATCATTCTTCTTTTCAGATCACTGTCCGGTATCTTGGGATTGAGCAGGATGACAGGGACGATATTTTCCGGAACATCAATATTTGAACAGAAAAGGCAGGTAACACAATATACAGTGTGTTACATAGATCAGTATTTAGCAGAATACGTGAAAAAATTCAAGGAGGAAGGAAATGCTTAGAATGTCTGTGGCGGCCCGGGAATATCTGATGCTGGGAGATGATATCAAGATCGTGTTTCTGGGCGGCAGCGGGAAGCATATGAGGATTATGATTGACGCTCCCAGGGAAATCAACGTGGTCAGAAGCCGGGTGCTGGAAAAGGAGATTCCGGAACAGGAGAGAGCAAAGCTTCCGAAGTATTATGCGCAGGAGGAGCATCCCGAGAAATATAAGAAAAAATCGAACGTGATCATCACGGGAGGGAATCGGGAAAACCATTAACGGGTAATAGACGGATGCGCTGGCGTACTGTCAGGGCCCGGCGGGAAGTAAGGGCATCCGGTTTATTATAAATAAAACAGGTATGCAAATGGATTTGCATAAAAACAAACAACACGGAGGTAAACACTATGGTAGTACAACACAACTTAACAGCAATGAATTCTAACAGAATGTTAGGACTGACAACCAAGACACAGGGCAAGTCAACGGAGAAGTTATCTTCCGGTTACAAGGTAAACCGTGCGGCTGATGATGCGGCAGGGCTTGCTATTTCCGAGAAGATGAGACGGCAGATCAGAGGTCTGACACAGGCTTCCCTGAACGCACAGGATGGTATCAGCGCAGTGCAGACGGCGGAGGGCGCTCTGAACGAAGTGCACGACATGCTCCAGAGAATGAACGAGCTGGCGATTAAGTCCGCAAACGGAACAAACCAGACAGAGGACCAGAGCTATATCCAGAGCGAGGTTGATGCGTTGGTTAAGGAGATTGATCGTGTCGCAACCACTACGACCTTTAATGAGAGAGCGCTTCTGGACGGCAGTTGGTCCAAGGGTGTCGATCTGCAGGTTGGAGCCGAGGGGACATCCTCAAATACTATTTCTGTTTCTATCAAGCCCATGAGCGCTGCCGGAATCAGTATCAACAGCCTGTCAACATCCGGGGTGAAAAGCCAGTCGGCGGCTAAGAATTCAATCAGTACGATCAAGGCTGCCATGACCGCAATCAGCGAACAGCGTTCCAATCTTGGTGCAATTCAGAACAGGCTTGAGCATACCATCAACAATCTGGACAACGTAGTGGAGAACACTACTGCGGCAGAAAGTGCAATTCGCGATACAGATATGGCAACAGAGATGGTTAAGTACTCCAACAACCAGATCCTTGCTCAGGCAGGTCAGGCAATGCTGGCACAGTCCAATCAGGCTAACCAGGGTGTTTTGTCATTGCTTCAGTAGTGCAAGGGTAAGACTACCAATAAAAAAGGGGTTGGCTTTGGCCAGCTCCTTTTTCCATGGAGGGAGTCATGAGGCTGGAACAACAATATGAGGAAGTATTGCGGTTAAAGAGGGAGATTAACCGGAAGCTGAAGGAGGGAACGGATTTTCAGAATATCAAAGAGCTCATACTCCTTTTAACAGGGGATAGCGCTTATCCCAGGCTTAAGCAAAAGGATAACCAGCTTCTGATGTTGGATAATTTCTTCGGAATATGGCTGGAGGAAAAAAAGAAGCTGCCACAAATCGGCATAAAGGCAGATATTTTTAATAAGATATCCTCTCTCGACGAACTGGAGCGAAAATACCGGAGGATAAAATACCTTGGCTATAGGACAGAGAACGCCGTTCCAGAGCATTACAGGGAACAGACGCTGAAATGGCTTAAGGAGGATAATGTGAGCGGTCTTGCAACTGGCAGGATTGTCTTTTTTGAGACACTAAAAAGAGAGGAAAATCTGTTAACTATAGCGCGGTATCTGAAGCAGAGAGGAGACAGCATAAATGCGCTTCTGCTGCTGGAGTATGGAAATGAGGCTTTACCGGGGAGGGAGAGACTGCTTACGGAAGAAGCCGATATCTGGATTTCCGCAGGGGAGTATAAGAAAGCGTTGGAACTTCTCGGTCAGATAAAGAATCCTACGCAGGATATGAAAAAGCTGATAGAAGAATTGGAAGGATTAGGACAGGTGGTGCGAAATGAGTGACAAACATAAGATCTGCTTTATCATATGTACCAATGACGGGCAGCAGCTTGAAGAATGTATGATGTATCTGCGTCTGCTTCATGTTCCGGAAAACTATAGGACGGAGGTAATCACGGTCACGGATGCGGGCTCTATGACCTCGGGCTACAACGAAGCCATGCGGGCATCTGATGCAAAATATAAGATCTATCTGCATCAGGACACCTTTATTGTGGAACCGCTTTTTCTGGATCAGCTGTTAAAGCTATTCCGGAAGGACCCAAGGATCGGTATGGCCGGAATTGTGGGGGCGGAGAAGCTCTCCGGGGATGGGGTTATGTGGCATGAGCGGAGATGTGGTAACTTTTATAAGCTGGATGAGCTCATAAAAGAAGGATTTGACAACATTGAGCATGTTAAGCGCGGGTACAGAGAGGTGGAAGCGATTGATGGTCTGCTCATGGCAACTCAGTATGATCTTCCGTGGAGAGAAGATATTTTTACCGGATTTGACTTTTACGACGTGTCACAATGTATGGAGTTCCGTAGGGCGGGATATAAAATTGCGGTTCCGGCGCAGAAGATCAACTGGATAATTCACGACTGCGGAGCTCCTTCTTTCTGGAACTATAATAAGTATCGGAAGCTTTTGCTGCAGGAATATCCGGAGATCGCAGATGCTAGCCAGGATAGAAAGAGGATTTTATTTTTGCATAGCAGGCAGATTGTCTCTTCGGGGATTCCCACTGCGTTGACACAGCTGGGACATAGTGTAACAATACCGGCTTACCGGATCATGCTGGAAAGCGGAGGGCAGGCGCACCAGAAGGATCAGGAAACGGTGGAAGAGATTTTGGAGGAGGGACACTATGATCTGGCAGTGACCTATGATTTTAGTCAGGGCATGTCCAATGCCTGTCAGGCTTTTGGCATACCGTATTATGCGTGGGTTTATGATTCGCCGCTCCTGGGATTATACAGTAAAGAGGCCCTGAACGAGGTTAATTATATCAGCGTGTTTGACAAAAAGCAGTATCAAAGATTGAGTGGTCTCGGGATGAAGCATCTGTTCCACCTGCCTCTTGCACCGGAGATAGATAATTTTGGGGCAGTACATATTGGCAGGAGAGATGAAAAAAAGTATGCCAGGGACGTGGCTTTTGTGGGGAGTTTGTATAATAATCGGGGGTTCGAGGAACTTTTTGACAAAGGCGGGGAGAAATATCTGGAAGAGGCAGAATCAATTATACAGGGAATGAACTGTGTCTGGAATGACACTGCCACCATTTTTCACAGGGCATCGGGAGAACTGGTGGACTATATGTCATCCAGACTGTCAGAGGATACCTGGGAATTATGGAATATAGATAAGCGTTATTACTGTGAGAGCATGCGACTTGTGCGAAAATGCAACGAAATAGAGAGAATACGGATCCTAGAGGCTTTGAAGGAAAAATATTCTATCATAGTTTATTCTGACCAATCGGCAAAAGAAATGTTAAAAGATATAAAGATCGGACCATGGCTTGATTATGGGACGGAAATGCCCAAAGTGTTTTATCTCAGCAGGATAAATCTGAATATCACGTCCAGAAGTATTGAGAGCGGAATTCCCTTAAGAATCTGGGATATCATGGCAGTAGGTGGCTTTTGCCTGACAAATTATCAGTCGGAGCTGGAAGACTACTTTGAAATAGGGAAGGAGCTGGAGGTCTATCATGATCTGAAGGAGTTGGAGGAAAAGATACAGTATTATCTGGAACATGAGGATGAAAGACTGCGGATTGCAATTAACGGGTACAAAAAGGTGCGGGACAACCATAATTTGAAGAGCCGTATGAGGAAGGTGCTTGATCTGATTTTCAAGGATGAGATCTCACAGTTCTCCGATGCGGGATGAGCGCCAGGAGAGAGCTTATGAGGGTAAAAATTTTTTTAATGGTATATGAAAACACTGGAATGCTGGAATTAAATCTGGAATGTCTGAGAATTATGTCAGGTGCGGAAAATGCGGATATTGTTATCATTGATATGGGTACGGACAGAGACATAAATTTGTGGTTGGGAAATCAGAAAAGATGGAACTATATTTGTGCGGAGGGACTGGAGAATTATGCTGAAATTTTAAACACGGCCATAAGTGAGTTTTCCACAGATGAGGATATCATAATTCTTAATTCCAATCTGATTTGTCTGGGGGATTGTATCCGGAAATTATCCAGGAGCTGTGACAGGGATAAGATGACGGGAGCTGTTATTCCCGCTAACTTTTCAGTGATCTGCCCGGAGAAAGTGGACATAGCAAAAGCCTTGGATATGGTTGAAGGTCAGGAATGGAATCAGGAAGGAGCGCTGGCGATCAGGATGCACAGCCAATGTGTTTACATAAGTCGTCGGTTTCTGGAGGATGTGGGTCGACTGGATAAAGATCTGCTGCTTCCTGATAATGTAATGCTGGATTACTCCTTCAGGGGACTATCAAGGAAATGGAAACTCGTATATGCGGCAAATGCGTTTGTGTATGAGATGATTCCACATACGGATGTCTATACTGCCTTTTTGGGAGCCGATGTGGACTGTCAGTCGCTAAAGGCGAAATGGAACATGAATTACTTTAACGGGATTCCGAATGAAAGACTCATAAATGCGATTGCAAGACCAAAGGACGAGAAGTTTACGGTATTGGAAATTGGCTGTGACTGCGGGGTCAATCTGATGAGGATCAGAAACGAGTTTCCCCAAGCCCGACTTTTCGGAATAGAGATTAATCCTAATGCGGCCAGAATCGCATCCGGGTTCGGGGATGTGATATGCGGGAATATTGAGGACTTTGACCTGCCCTATGGAGACGGAACCTTTGACTATATTTTGTTTGGAGATGTACTTGAGCATCTGCAAGACCCGGAAACGGCAGTGGGATATTGTCGACGATTATTAAGATCCGGAGGAAGAATTATCGCATCTATTCCTAATCTGATGCATTATACCGTATTGCAGTCTCTTATGGGTGGTGATTTCACTTATCAGGAGACAGGATTACTGGACAGGACGCATATCCATTTTTTCACCTATAACGAAATAATCCGAATGTTCTGGAGGCAGGGATATAAAGTTGAAGCCTGTTCTTATAGCTGCCTTCCCTCTACGTCCCGGGAGAATGAACAGTATATTGCAAAGCTCAAGGATATTGGGGGAAGTGAAGAGTTTATGTATCTGGCCTATCAGTATCTTATCGTTGCAGGTTCTTCTGAAGGGATGGAGGCAGAATGCTTTTTGCCGAGATTTCGGTCGGATGAAGAGACAATACGGCTTATTACGGAGGAGGGACGGTCCCTGGGGCGGTTCGGAGACGGTGAGTTTGCGATTGCCTTCGATATTCCAAGACAAAAGTTTCAGAGGACGGATCCGAGACTGCGGGACCGTATCCGGCAGGTGCTTACACAGACGGATAACCCGGCGCTGCTTATAGGGATAGCAAATCATTACGGCGGTCTGGAACGCTTCAATGCACAGGCGGCCTGGGGCATCAGGCGCTATCTGACGGATGAGACACGCAGACAGCACATGAGCCTGCTGTCGCCGGACAGAGTATACTCGGATGCTTATATGACAAGGGTGTATGTGCTTTACAGGGATGTGTTCACGGATGCTCCTCGAAAGCGGTTTGAAGCGCTGAAAAGGATATGGGAGGACAAGCGGATTATTATCGTGGAAGGGGCACAGACAAGACTCGGAGTGGGAAATGATTTGTTTGGAGGAGCGGCACGGATCAGGAGAATTCTGGCACCGGCAACGGATTCCTTTGACCGCTATGAGGATATCCTTGTCAGATGTGAGGAATGCCGGGAAATGGCTGACTTATTTCTTCTGGCAATAGGACCCTCATCCGGGGTACTGGCATATGACTTGTCCAGGCAGGGGATACAGGCAGTGGACGTAGGGCACATAGATATGGAGTATGAGTGGCTTCTGGCAGGGAAAGGGGTCAGAGTCGAGGTGCCAAACAAATATAATAATGAAGTTGCCGAAGGGGACAAAGTTTATAATGCTGATCTGCCGGAAGAGTATTACGAAGAGATTATAGTAGATTTTTCAA
>CAJUIO010000037.1 GCA_910586025.1 uncultured Lachnospiraceae bacterium | reverse complement strand
AAAAGCCACAGCAGAAGTCGGGATTTAAAACAGAGAAAGAAGCAAATAAGGCAAGGGAGAAGACTATCGCAGAATTATATAGTGGAACATTTGTTGTGTTTGCAAAGGTTGATGTGGCTGAATTTATGACATTCTGGCTGGAAACAGACATTAAAAAGCGTACTGACAGTTACGAAACTTACTATAATTATTGTGGGATAGTAAAGAATCACATCATTCCTATCTTGGGTAAGAAAAAAATGATGGATGTTAACCGCGGAGACGTTCAGAAATTGTTTAATACCAAGGCAGACTACTCAAGGTCGGTGGCAGAGCAGGTAAAAACAATCATGAATGTCTCTTTTCGTTATGCGATAACGAACAAAGTGATCCTGGCAAATCCGGTGGATGGAATAGGACTTCCCAAAGCAGAAAGGACACAACAGAAATCAGGCTTCAGGACCAGGAATATCGATACACAGAAAACACTGACTATGGAGCAGATCCAGATTCTGCTGGAAAAAAGCAAAGATACACCGATTCATATGCAGGTGATGTTCAATGTGCTTATGGGGCTCCGCAGATCCGAGATCAATGGCGTAAAATATTCAGATGTAGATTATATCAACCACACGTTAAAAGTGGAACGCCAGCTGGGGAGGATACATAACACGGTAAGAGAAGACTTTGCCCCGAAAACTTTTACGAAACAGGAAGTTGGATTAAAAACAAGATCCAGTTACAGGGAAATCCCGATCCCCGATTATGTCTTTGAAGCGATCTTAAAGGAACGGCGAATATATGAAAAAAACAGAAATCGCAGAAAAGAAGAGTTTCAGGATTTGGATTATATTTGTTGTTCCACACTTGGCAGGGCAAGGAGCAAAGGGTTTCACTGCAAATATTATAAGCAGCTTCTTGCCGAAAATGGTTTACCGGATATCCGTTGGCATGACCTGCGCAGCACCTACTGTACGCTTTTGCTGAAAGAATCATTTAATCCGAAGGCGGTATCAAAGCTCATGGGACATGCGAAAGAACTCATAACAATGGATGTTTACGCCGATAATAGAGGTATTATAGCGGATGGAGTGCCGGAAATAGAAGAGTATATGAAAGAAGTATTACCAAACCCGGAAGAAACAGAAATCTTTAAAAAGGAACTGCTGGAGATTGTAGTAGACGTAACAGAATTTCTTCCGGATGCAGTGTGATGGAAAAGACAAAAAGAACAAAAGTTCGATTTTGCATCTATACAAATCTAACGATTTGTGGTAAGATAAAAAAGCTTTTTAGTGCTGTCCCGTCCGTATGGAATTACGGAGGTGTGCTGAGTTGCAAAAACAGCAAATTGTGAACGGAATTCGTCGTGGGCCTGTTTTTCCAAAATTTGAGCAAAGGCCACGACGAAAATAAAATGTTCCACGACGAATTTTTGTCCGATACGCGTCTTTTTTTACTATGAATTTTGGAGGTGGTATTTGTGCAAACTGCACAAAAAATGTTCGAACTTCACAGCGAATACAAGCCCACCGGCGACCAGCCCCAGGCCATAGAAGCCCTGGTCAAAGGGTTTAAAGAAGGCAACCAATTCCAGACTTTACTGGGGGTTACGGGTTCCGGCAAGACCTTTACCATGGCGAATGTGATCGCACAGCTGAACAAGCCGACTTTGGTAATAGCGCACAATAAGACATTAGCGGCCCAGCTCTATGGTGAGTTCAAAGAGTATTTTCCGAGTAACGCAGTGGAATATTTTGTCTCCTACTATGACTATTATCAGCCTGAGGCTTATGTGCCCTCCTCGGACACTTACATTGCCAAGGATTCCTCGATCAATGACGAGATTGAAAAGCTGCGCCTTTCCGCCACGGCTTCCCTTTCCGAGAGAAAGGACGTAATCGTGGTGGCCAGTGTGTCCTGTATCTATGGCCTGGGCAGCCCGGATGACTATAAGGAAATGATTGTTTCCCTGAGACCGGGGATGACCAAGGACAGGGATCAGGTGATCCGGGAGCTGATCGATATCCAGTATGACAGAAACGATATGGACCTGCAGAGAGGATGCTTCCGGGTGCGGGGTGACGTGGTAGAGATCTATCCGGCTCAGGGCGGCGACTGTCTGATCCGGGTTGAGTTTTTCGGAGATGAGATCGACAGGATTGCGGAGACGGATCCTCTTTCCGGTCAGGTACATGCGTTGCTGGAACACATTTCTATCTTTCCGGCCTCGCACTACGTGGTTCCCCAGGAAAAGATAAATCTTGCCTGCAGGTCGATCGAGGCGGAGCTTGAGGAGAGAATCCGGTATTTTAAGGGGGAGGACAAGCTTCTGGAAGCCCAGAGGATTTCCGAGAGAACCAACTTTGATATTGAGATGCTTCGGGAGACAGGTTTTTGCTCCGGCATTGAAAATTATTCCAGACACCTGAACGCTATGCCGGAGGGGGCAACCCCTCATACGCTGATGGATTACTTCGGAAATGACTTCCTGATTATCATAGATGAGTCCCACATAACAATTCCCCAGATAGGGGCCATGTACACAGGGGACCGTTCCCGCAAGACCACTCTGGTGGACTATGGCTTCCGGCTTCCCTCGGCTCTGGATAACAGGCCGCTTTGTTTTGAGGAGTTTGAACAGCATATTGACCAGATGATGTTTGTTTCCGCCACGCCCTCCAGATACGAGGAGGAGCACGAGCTGTTCCGGACAGAACAGATCATAAGGCCTACGGGACTTCTGGATCCGGAGATATCAGTGAGGCCTGTGGAGGGCCAGATTGATGATCTGATTTCGGAGGTAAATGCTGAGACACAGAAGCATAACAAGGTTCTTGTAACCACGCTTACCAAGCGTATGGCCGAGGATCTCACCGATTACATGAAGGATGCGGGGGTGAGGGTCAAGTACCTTCATTCCGATATTGATACCCTTGAGAGGGCGGAGATCATAAGGGATATGCGTCTCGATGTCTTCGACGTGCTGGTGGGAATCAACTTGCTGCGGGAGGGACTTGATATACCGGAAATATCCCTGGTGGCGATCCTGGATGCGGATAAGGAGGGATTTCTGCGGTCAGAGACCTCCCTGATACAGACGGTGGGACGCGCGGCAAGAAACTCAGAGGGACGCGTCATCATGTATGCCGATAACATAACGGATTCCATGCGGGCGGCAATTGACGAGACACAGCGAAGACGGGGGATACAGCAGAAATATAACGAGGAGCATGGAATCACGCCTCAGACGATCAAAAAGGCCGTGAGGGATCTGATCAGCATTTCCAAGGTAATAGCCAAGGAGGAGCTGAGGTTCGAGAAGGATCCGGAATCCATGGACCGGAAGGAGCTTGAGAAGCTCATTGCCAAGATACAGAAGCAGATGAAACAGGCGGCTGCCGATCTTAATTTTGAGATGGCGGCGGAGCTGCGGGACAAGATGGTGGAACTGAAGACAAAGCTTCAGGATCTGGAAGAGGATGAGAAGTGACAGAAAGAAATGAGGATGGGAAATGAGCTTAGCAGACAGACAGACACAGGGGCCGAGGATACGGCCCAGAGAATATATCAAAATCAGAGGGGCCAACGAGCATAACCTGAAAAATCTGGACGTGGATATTCCCAGAAACGAGCTGGTTGTTCTCACAGGCCTGTCCGGTTCCGGAAAATCCTCCCTTGCCTTTGACACGATCTATGCGGAGGGGCAGAGACGATATATGGAGTCCCTTTCTTCTTATGCAAGGCAGTTCCTGGGACAGATGGAAAAGCCTGACGTGGAAAAGATAGAGGGACTTTCTCCGGCTATCTCCATTGATCAGAAATCAACAAACCGCAATCCCCGGTCCACCGTGGGAACAGTCACGGAGATCTATGACTATTTCCGCCTTCTGTATGCCAGGGTTGGTATCCCGCACTGCACAAGCTGCGGGAGGGAGATCAAGAGACAGAGCGTGGATCAGATGGTGGATCAGATCATGGAGCTTCCGGAGGGAAGCAGGATTCAGCTTCTGGCCCCGGTGGTCAGAGGAAGGAAGGGCGAACACACCAAGGTCTTCGACCGTGCCAAGCGGAGCGGCTATGTGAGGGTGCGGGTGGACGGAAATCTCTATGAGCTTTCGGAGGAGATCAAGCTGGATAAGAATATCAAGCATAACATAGAGATCATAGTGGACAGGCTGGTGGTAAAGCCGGGAATTGAAAGGAGACTGACCGACTCGGTGGAGAGTGTGCTTGCACTGGCGGAGGGACTTTTGATGGTGGAGGTGATCGGCGGGGAAATCATTAATTTCAGCCAGAGCTTTGCCTGCCCGGACTGTGGAATCAGCATCAGCGAAATCGAACCGAGAAGCTTTTCCTTCAATAATCCCTTCGGAGCCTGTCCTGTGTGCTTCGGACTCGGATATAAGATGAAGTTTGATCCGGAGCTTATCATTCCCGACAGGAGCCTTGGGCTTTCCCAGGGAGCCATTCAGGTCATAGGCTGGCAGTCCAGCACGGACGAGGGAAGCTTTACCAATGCGATCCTGCAGGCGCTTGCCGCAGAGTACGGTTTCAGCCTTGACACTCCCTTTGAGGAGCTGCCGGAGGACATTCAGAATAAAGTCATATACGGAGGCTTCAGGGAGGTAAGCGTTCACTATAAGGGACAGAGAGGGGAGGGTGTATATCCCGTTACTTTTGAGGGCGTGGTCAAAAACGTGGAGCGCAGATATCGGGAGACCTCCTCTGAGATCATGAAACAGGAGTACGAGACCTTCATGAGAATAACACCCTGTGAGGAATGTAAGGGAATGCGTCTCAAGAAGGAATCCCTTGCGGTGACGGTCAGCGATAAGAATATTTATGAGATCACGGCTATGTCCATCAGCGGCCTTGCGGATTTCCTCAGGGAGATGCAGCTTGCGAAACAGCAGATGCTCATCGGGCAGCAGGTGCTTAAGGAAATTAAGGCGAGAGTCGGCTTTCTGATTGATGTGGGACTGGATTATCTGTCTCTCTCCCGGGCCACCGGTACGCTCTCGGGCGGGGAGGCACAGCGCATCCGCCTTGCCACGCAGATCGGATCCGGCCTTGTGGGTGTCTGCTATATTCTGGACGAACCCAGCATCGGACTTCACCAGAGAGACAATGACAAGCTTCTGAATACGCTCAAGAATCTTCGGGATCTGGGGAACAGTCTGATTGTCGTGGAGCATGACGAGGATACCATGCTGGAAGCGGACTGCGTGGTGGATATCGGCCCCGGGGCGGGGTCTCACGGCGGGGAGGTCGTGGCAATCGGAACGGCGCAGGAGATTATGCAGGTGAAGGAGTCCGTCACCGGACAGTATCTGAGCGGAGAAAAACAGATACCGGTGCCGGAGAGCCGCAGAAAGCCGGCAGGATGGATCAAGGTGAGCGGGGCCAGGGAGAACAATCTGAAAAATATTTCCGTGGATATTCCTCTGGGGGTTGTAACCTGTGTGACCGGTGTTTCCGGCTCCGGCAAAAGCTCGCTGGTAAATGAGATTCTGCATAAGCGTCTTGCCAGGGATTTGAACAGGGCAAGAACCATCCCGGGCAGACACAAAGCGATAAAGGGGATTGAGCAGCTGGACAAGGTCATTGACATTGACCAGTCTCCCATCGGAAGAACGCCGCGTTCAAACCCGGCCACCTACACGGGTGTTTTCGACCAGATCCGGGATCTGTTTGCAAGCACGCAGGATGCCAAGGCCAAGGGTTACAAGAAAGGACGGTTCAGCTTTAACGTGAAGGGGGGAAGGTGTGAGGCCTGCTGCGGCGACGGAATTATCAAGATCGAGATGCATTTCCTGCCGGATGTCTATGTGCCCTGTGAGGTCTGCGGGGGAAAGCGCTACAACAGAGAGACTCTGGACGTGAAATATAAAGGTAAGAATATTTATGATGTTCTCGATATGACGGTGGAGGAGGCGGTTCCCTTCTTTGACAATCTTCCTTCTATTAAAAGGAAGATAGAGACGCTCAATGATGTGGGATTATCCTATGTGAAGCTGGGGCAGCCCTCGACAACTCTCTCGGGCGGCGAGGCACAGAGAATCAAGCTTGCCGCGGAACTGAGCAAAAGAGGAACCGGAAAAACCATCTACATTCTGGACGAGCCGACCACGGGGCTTCACTTTGCGGACGTGCACAAGCTGGTGGAGATTCTGCACAGACTTGCGGACGGCGGAAACACGGTCGTGATCATAGAGCACAATCTGGACGTGATCAAGACTGCGGACTATATTATCGACATGGGGCCCGAGGGCGGTGACAGAGGGGGACAGGTAATCGCAAAGGGCACTCCCGAGGAGGTGGCGGAGAATCCGGCATCCTACACGGGCCAATATGTGAAAAAAATGTTGAAAAGGTATAAAGATAATCTGAAAAAGAGCCGATAAAAAATAAGCATGGACGCATCAGAGGAAACGAGGGACTCGTTTTTGCAGGTGCGTCCTTATTTATTTTCTAAATTGCTTCTAAATTTTTTGTGAAATCTCTTTGAAAATACTTTTTTATGGGTTATAATAATTCATGTATGCCATTGGCATCCGAAAAATGACAGATTTTATGATACTAACTCGTGATAGAAAAGGCCGCACAAGGCAGAAAAGTATGGAAAGGGGTATCGCAATATGCAGTACACGGATATCGGGATTGATTTGGGAACAGCGAGTATTCTGGTTTATATCAGGGGGAGAGGCGTAGTCCTGAAGGAGCCCTCGGTTGTAGCATATGATAGAGACACAAATAAGATTAAGGCAATTGGTGAAGATGCAAGACTGATGCTGGGCAGAACGCCCGGCAATATTATGGCGGTTCGTCCTCTCAGGCAGGGAGTGATCTCTGACTACAAGGTGACGGAGCAGATGATGAAATATTTTATACAGAAGGCATTGGGCAAGAAGGCGTTCCGCAAGCCCAGAATCGCTGTCTGTGTTCCCAGCGGTGTGACCGAGGTGGAAAAGAAAGCGGTTGAGGATGCGACTCTCCAGGCGGGAGCCAGGGAGGTTTCCATCATCGAGGAGCCCATCGCGGCGGCCATCGGTGCGGGTATCGACATTTCCAAGCCTTGCGGCAACATGATCGTTGATATCGGCGGAGGAACCTCGGACATTGCCGTCATTTCCCTTGGGGGAACGGTGGTCAGCGCATCCATCAAGATTGCCGGAGACGATTTTGACGAGGCGCTTGTGCGCTATATGAGGAAGAAGCATAATCTCCTGATCGGCGAGAGAACGGCTGAGGATATTAAGATTAAGATCGGTTCGGCTTTTAAGCGTCCCGAGGTGGATTATGTGGATGTGAGAGGAAGAAATCTGGTGACAGGACTTCCCAAGACCGTACAGGTTTCCTCCGAGGAGACAGAGGAAGCACTCAAGGAGGCCACGTCCCAGATCATTGAGACCATACACAGCGTGCTGGAGAAAACTCCTCCGGAGCTTGCGGCGGACATTGCGGACAGGGGAATCGTTCTGACGGGAGGCGGAAGCCTTCTGCGCGGATTGGAGGATCTGATCTGTGAGAGAACGGGAATCACGACGATGACGGCGGAGGATCCCATGACAGCCGTTGCAATCGGTACCGGCAAGTATGTGGAATCTCTTGCGGGATACAGGGATTAAGCCTGCCGCTGCAGGAAGCGGCAGATAAAGGAAAGGTGTTATTAATATGGTAAAGGGATTATATACGGCTTATACCGGGATGATTAACCAGGAGCACAGAATGGATGTGCTGACCAACAATCTGGCAAATGCCAATACCAATGGTTACAAGAAGGAAGGAGCCACCAGCCAGTCATTTGACTCGGTTCTTACTTATAAGATCAAGGATCTGTCGGAGGGATATCATCTGACCAGGAGAATCGGCCACAATAACCCCGGTGTCAAGATCGGGGAGGGCTATACGGATTTTTCTCAGGGACCTATGAAGTCCACGGGTAATACCTTTGACATGGCTCTGACGGATTCGGGCTTTTTTGCAGTTCAGTATACGAACAAAGCGGGGGAAACCTCTGTAAAATATACGAGAGACGGTAATTTTACCCTGACACAGGAAGGCATGCTCGTGACCAGGGACGGCGATGCGGTTCTCGACGAGAACGGCCAGCCGATTGTGATAGATACGGCTCTCGAGACGCAGATTAATCTGAGCGGCCAGATCATTCAGGACGGTAATGTGGCTGCGACGATTCAGGTGACTGACTTTGAGGATTACAACTATCTGCAGCATTTTGGAGAAAATTATTTTGTACCCATAGAGGGGGCGGCGACCAAAGAGGCGGCGGGAGATATTTATGCCGGCTATCTTGAATCGTCAAACATATCCGTTGTATCGGAAATGGTAAACATGATCGCCATACAGAGAGCATATGATTCCAATCAGAAAGTGATTACTACCATAGACGGCACGCTTGATATATCAGCCAACCAGTTAGGCAAGCTATAGAGTTTAGAAGGAGGCAATAGAAATGGTTAGAAGTTTATGGTCCGCAGCGACCGGTATGAACGCACAGCAGACAAATGTGGATACCATCGCTAACAATCTTGCAAACGTAAACACGGTAGGATATAAGTCACAGACGGCGCAGTTTAAGTCACTGCTCTATCAGACGCTTCAGACGGCGACAACCACCGCCAACGGCGATCCCAAGCCCACCACCTCGCAGGTCGGTCTGGGTGTGAGGAATTCCTCCATTAACACCAGCTTCCGTCAGGGAAGCCTGCTTTCGTCGGACAGCAACACGTCCTTTGCGATCGAGGGTAACGGCTTTTTCGCCATTAAGGGAAGCGACGGCAATACATACTATACCAGAAACGGTGACTTCACGTGGGCGATCAACAGCAACCGCGAGATGATGCTGACTAATCAGGACGGTCTTCCGGTGCTGAATACCAACGGGCAGAATATCACGGTTTCAGGCGACCGCGTGGCCAGCAGAATCACCATCGGCCAGGACGGGACGCTCTATTATCCTGATGCCAATAATGTTCCCCAGTCACTTGGCGTGACCATTGGATTGAGCCAGTTCAACAATCCCGGCGGACTTCAGAGAAAGGGAGATACACTGTGGGAAGCCACGGCTGCCAGCGGACAGGTGATGAATGAATCCACCAACAATAATCTCACCAAGAGCCGCATCGTACAGAATTATCTGGAGGGCTCCAATGTGCAGGTGGCGGACGAGATGGTAAATCTGATCGTGGCGCAGCGCGCCTATGAGATGAATTCCAAGGCAATAACCACCTCGGATGAGATGATGCAGACCGCAAATAACCTCAAGAGATAATGACATCTGAGAGGAAGGGATAATTATGGATATCAGTAATATTTCCGCATATACGGATTACCTCACGAAACAGAGCACGTCCCAGACGAAGCTGAACAATACCCTGACAGATACGGATTACTCCAAGGCCGGAGAAGATGAGCTTTTATCTGTATGCAAGCAGTTTGAGGCTTATTTTCTGGAACAGGTGTTTAAGGAGATGAAGAAGACGGTTGACTGCTTCAAGGAAGAGGGGAGTGATCCCAACAATCACCTGGTGGACTTTTTTGAGGAAAAGGTGATTCAGGATCTGACTGCCACCTCGACGGAAAAGCAGGGACTGGGAGTTGCCCAGATGCTTTACGAACAGATGAAGCGCAATTACAATATGACCTGAGATGCCTGTGTGCGCTCGTAAGAACGGCAACAGGAAACAAACAATAGAATCTAAAGGCTGCTGACATGAGACGGAGAACCGTCTTATTTGGCAGCCTTCGTTTGTGTATAAGGAATGAATTATGGAGAAGGTAAAAGGCTATATTGATCACATCATTTATCAGAACAGGGATAACGGCTATGCGGTGCTTTCCTTTATCACGGAGGGGGAGGAGCTGGTCTGTGTGGGCTCCTTCAAGAATGTGGAGTCCGGGGAAACTCTTGAAATTGAAGGTGATTTCGTGGAGCATCCCGTGTATGGCAGCCAGCTGAAGGCGGCAGGCTTTCGAGTTGTGCCTCCCGATGACGCGGCCAGCATGGAGAGGTATCTGGGGTCGGGTGCGATCAAGGGGATCGGTGAGGCCCTTGCGGCCAGGATTGTCAGAAAATTCGGGGAGGATACCTTTCGAATCATGGAGGAGGAGCCTGAGCGCCTTTCCGAGGTAAAGGGAATCAGCGAGAGGAAGGCCAGGGAAATAGCCGCCCAGATCATAGAGAAAAAGGATATGCGGGAAGCGTTTGTCTTTTTACAGCAATACGGGATCTCCAATACTCTTGCGGTCAGGATCTACAATCAGTACGGCATGAATCTCTATGGAATCATGAAGGAAAATCCCTACAGACTGGCGGAGGACATCTCCGGCGTGGGTTTTCGGATTGCGGACGAAATTGCGTCCAAAATAGGAATCCACACGGATTCGGATTACAGAATCCGCAGCGGTATTCTGTATGCGCTCCTTCAGGCCTCGGCTGAGGGTCACATCTATCTCCCCGCCGATCTGCTGTCGGAGAGATCTGCCATGCTTCTGGGCCTCCACAGGGAAGCCGTGGAGCCTCAGATTGATAATCTGGCAATGGATAAAAAGCTGGTAATCAAGATGAACGGCGGAGAAAAAAGAGTTTATGCCTCATCCTATTATTATGCGGAGCTGAAATGCGCAAGGATGCTTCATGATCTGAACGTTTCCATGGATAAGGAAATGCTGCCTGCGGAGGAGGGAAAGCTGGAGGCTCTTCTTAAGGCAATGGAAACGGAGCAGGGAATTATGCTGGACGAGCTGCAGAAAAAGGCGGTATTAACCAGCATAACCAGCGGGATCATGATCCTTTCGGGAGGTCCCGGAACCGGGAAGACCACGACCATCAACACGATTATCCGCTACTTTGAAAAGGAGGGGATGGACATTCTTCTTGCGGCACCCACGGGACGCGCAGCCAAGCGGATGACGGAGACCACGGGTTTCGAAGCCAGAACCATTCACAGGCTCCTGGAGGTCAACGGTTCGGCGCAGGAGGAAAGAACTGCACAGTTCGAGAGAAATGAGGAGAATCCGCTGGAGGCAGATGTGCTTATTATTGACGAGATGTCCATGGTGGACATTCACCTGTTTCAGTCTCTTTTATGTGCGGTGAGCGTGGGAACCAGGCTGGTCATGGTGGGCGACAGGAATCAGCTTCCCAGTGTGGGGCCCGGACAGGTGCTTCAGGATCTGATAGGCAGCGGCAGCTTTCCGGTCGTGGTTCTCAAAAAAATATTCCGTCAGGCAGGGGAGAGCGATATTGTGGTGAACGCCCACAAGATCAACCGGGGAGAGCCGATTTCTTTGGACAACAAGAGCCGGGATTTTTTTCTTTTGGAGCGAAATGACGTAAACGTGATCTACAAGCATATGATACAGCTGATCAGGGAAAAGCTCCCCCGCTATGTGGAGGCGCAGCCCTACGATATTCAGGTCCTGACACCCATGAGAAAAGGAAATCTGGGAGTGGAAGCGCTCAATGTTATTCTGCAGAAATACCTGAACCCTCCGTCTCCGGACAAGAGGGAATACCAGTCCGGAGAGCGTCTTTTCCGGGAGGGGGACAAGGTAATGCAGGTCAAGAACAATTATCAGCTTACCTGGGAGATCCTGAGCCGGTATGGTATCCCGGTTGACAAGGGCATGGGAGTTTTCAACGGGGATATGGGAATTGTATGCGGGATCAATGAGGCGGCGCAGAGCCTTTGCGTGGAGTATGATGAACACAGGAGAGTGGAGTACGCTTTTGCTCAGCTCGATGAGATAGAACTGGCCTATGCCGTCACCATACATAAGTCGCAGGGCAGCGAGTATCCGGCGGTGATCCTCCCGCTGCTGAGCGGGCCGAAGCTTCTGTTTAACAGGAACCTGCTCTATACGGCAGTGACGAGGGCCAGGAAATGCGTGACGATTCTGGGCAGTGCGAGAGTGGTGCAGGAGATGATTGACAATGAGAGGGAGAGCAGACGCTATACGAGCCTTGGTGACCGAATCCGGGAGCTTGTACAGGTCTGGGAATGAAGGGAGATGAACTTGACTGAACAGCATAAAAAAATATTTTGACCGTCTCCTGGACCTGGTCTTTCCCAGGCGGTGCGCTCTCTGCGACCAGATCACGGATGAGCCGGGGAGGGAAATCTGCAGGAAATGCGAGGGAAAGCTTGTATATATCAGACCGCCCTTCTGCATGAAGTGCGGCAAGCAGCTGAGGGAGGAGGACGGAGAGCTGTGCGGGGACTGCGGCAGAAGAAGGCACGGATTCGTGCAAGGAATAGCGTTGTATGATTACGGAAGCATTGCGGATTCCGTTTTCCGCTTTAAGTACTGCGGGAGGCAGGAATATGCAACGTTTTATGGGAGACAGCTTTATGCGGCGCGGCGCAGGTGGCTGGAACTGATTAAACCGGAGGCATTGGTTCCGGTGCCTATCCATCCCTCCCGGAAAAGGATGCGGGGCTACAACCAGGCGGAGCTGATTGCGAGGGCCCTGTCAGAGCAGTCCGGAATTCCGGTCAACACGAGGCTGATTATCCGCTCCCGGAAAACGCTTCCTCAAAAGGGGCTGAATGACGGGGAGAGGCAAAATAATTTGAAAAGGGCTTTTAAAATCCGGCAAAATGATGTAAAATTAAAGACGATTGTAATTATAGATGATATCTATACCACGGGCAGCACGATTGACGCTATGGCGGAGACTTTGAGAGGAGCCGGAATAGAGAGTGTGTATTTCATGGCGCTGGCGGCGGGACGTGGAATCTAAAGCGGGGTGTGACTATGAATGTACGTAATTGCAGAGTTTGCGGAAAGATTTTTAACTATGTGATGGGACCTGCGGTCTGTCCCAGATGCAAGGAAGACAGCGAGGCGAAATTTCAGGAAGTGAAGCAATATATTCAGGATCATCGCAATGCGGATATCCGCGAGGTTTCGGAGGACTGCGAGGTGACCACCAACCAGATTCGTCAGTGGATCCGGGAAGAGCGTTTGCAGTTTTCTGAGGATTCGCCGGTACAGATTGCCTGCGAGAAGTGCGGAGAGATGATCCGCTCCGGGCGTTTTTGTGCAAAGTGCAAGACGGATATGGCCAATGGCCTTAACAATGCGTTCAGACCGAAAAAGGCGCAGCCGGCACATCCGGAGCCGAAGAAGGAAGACCGCAGCAAGATGCGTTTCCTGTAAAATGTATGCCGGAAGGAATCAAGTTATATGATTAATGAGGATAAGGTCATTTTAATGACCAGAATGGCGTCCTACGAAGAAGGAAAGGGAAAGAGGGATATCCGGATTATGAATTATTTCCGGGGCGATTACATCGGATTCCAGGTACTGAAATCCATCCTGGCAGTAACCGTTGCCTTTTTCGCCGTGTTTGCCGCCTATGTTTTTTATAATTTTGAAACCCTGATGCAGGAGGTCTACAGGATGGATCTGCTGGAATTCGGGAAAAGTGTTGTTGTATTATATTTATGTGTGACAGGTGCATACGGAGTGATATCCTATGTTGTTTTTGCGCACAAATATAGTAAAGCAAAAAGAAGCCTGAAAACATATTTTGCCAATTTAAAAAAACTGGCCGGAATGTATGACAAATAAATTTGTGATACGCTGTGAAGTCTGTTTGAAGGACGTGATACGATAAAGAGGAAGAAATTATGACAACTTTGTTTGTTGCAAAACAATACATTAAAAGCTTTATCTCCAAGTATGAGGTATATCTGAAGCCGCTTTTTAAATTGGTTCTGGCGCTGACCACGCTTATGGTAATAAACGGAAAAATCGGCTATATGCACCGCCTGGATAATATATCCATTGTGCTGATTTTGGCTCTCATGTGTTCCTTTATGCCTATGAACTTTATCATATTCGTTGCGGCAGCCTTTGTGGTGATGCATATGTATGCGCTTTCTCTGGAATGTGCAGCCATTACGCTGATATTATTTTTGGTTTTGTTTTTGCTGTATTTTCGGTTTTCTCCCAGGGATACCATTGTGGTGTTGCTGACACCGCTCAGCTTTATGATAGGAATTCCCTATGCGGTTCCGATTATCATGGGGCTTCTGGGGACTCCGGTCTGTGCGGTTTCCGTGGGCTGCGGAGTGATTGTCATGTATATGATTAATTATATTGCGGAGATTGCGCCCACTGTTTCCGGAATGGAAGCGGAGGATATGGCGGCAAAGTTCCGGTTCATTATTGACGGCTTCATGGACGGGAAGGAAATGTTCCTGCTGATCGCCGCCTTTGCCGTGACAATTATCGTGGTTTATCTGGTGAGAAGGCTTTCCATTGATTATGCATGGACCATTGCGATTATTGCGGGAGCGCTGGTGGATGTGATGATTCTGCTTGTGGGAGACCTGATGCTTGATATGAATGCCTCCATCGTGGGGATTATTGTGGGAACCGTGTTTGCGGTGGCTCTAGCGAAGCTTGTGGAGCTTTTTGCCTTTCATCTGGATTACAGCCGGACGGAGAAGGTGCAGTTTGAGGACGATGAGTACTATTATTATGTAAAAGCCGTTCCCAAAATCACGGTTGCGGCACCTTCAAGAACGGTTAAGAGAATCAATACATCCAGAAGAAAAGCCTCCGGTTCCGGTCAGTCCCACAGATAGAAATGAATGGAATGGGGAAATATAAATGTCTCTGATGAATGAATTTATCGAAACATATTTGGCGCGGATACCCAGAAATATCAGATGGGTGGATGTCGTTGAAATACTGATCATTTCCTATTTGCTGTATCATATTCTGGTATGGATTAAAAACACAAGGGCCTGGTCGCTTTTAAAGGGCATCATCGTGATTGCAGCCTTTATTCTGGTGGCCGCTCTGTTTGAGATGAAGACGATTCTCTGGATCGTGGAAAACGCATTCAGCGTGGCGATTATAGCGGTGGTGGTTATTCTGCAGCCGGAGCTTCGCAAAGCACTGGAGGAGCTTGGAAGAAAGAACCTGATTTCTTCCATATTACCCTTTGACACGGCAAAGACCTCTGAGACCGGAAGATTTACCGATAAGACGATTAATGAAATTTCAAAAGCGTGTGTTGAGATGGGCAAGGTGAAGACCGGTGCCCTTATTGTTGTGGAGCAGAATCAGTCTCTGGCGGAATACGAGAGGACGGGGATTGATGTGGATGGTATTGTGACCAGTCAGCTTCTTATCAACATTTTTGAGCATAACACGCCTCTCCATGACGGGGCGGTCATCGTAAGAGGAGACAGAATCATTTCGGCCACCTGTTATCTGCCGCTTTCCGACAATATGGCCCTGAGCAAGGATCTGGGAACCAGACACCGGGCGGGAGTGGGGATCTCGGAGGTGACGGATTCCATGACGGTTATCGTGTCGGAGGAGACGGGAAAGATCAGCGTGGCTTATGAGGGAAATCTGACCAGGAGCCTTGACGGGGAGGCTGTGAAGGAAAAGCTTAGATTAATACAGAACAAGTCGGAGGAGGATACTAAAAAGCATATTTTGTGGAAGGGACGGTCGAAAGGTGAAAAATAAGATTGTAACGAATATAAGCCTTAAAATTATATCCCTGCTTTTTGCGTTTCTGCTCTGGATGGTCATCAATAACGCCAGTGATCCAACCATTGACAAGACCTTTACGGACATTCCGGTGAAGCTGCTCAACACGGAGCTGATCACGGATTCAGGGCAGGTGTACGAGGTGCTTGAGGACTCAACCGTGATTGACAAGGTGACGGTGTGGGCACCCCGGTCCGTGTTCAATAACCTGACTGCGAGCAATATTATCGCAACGGCGGATGTCAGTGAGATCAGCAGTCTTGACACTATCGGAATCAGGCTTACAACGAATCTGGGAAGCGAAGTGGAGAAGATCCAGGGCAGCAGCGACACGGTGAAGCTGAATATAGAGAATATGAGGACCAAGACGCTCGCTCTCAAGACAGCCGTTCAGGGTCAGGTTGAGAGCGGTTATCTGATCGGCGAGGTTACCACGGATCAGAATCTTGTGAGGATATCGGGGCCGGAATCTATTATCAATAAGATCAACAAGGCATCTGTTGATGTGGATGTGACGGGCTTTACCAGCGATATAGGAACCAATGCGGAAATCCGTCTGTATAATAGTGAGGATAAGCTGATTCAGGACAGCAGAGTATCGCAGAATATCAAGACAGTGGGTGTAAAGGTAAGCATCTACCAGACCCTGGAGGTTCCGGTTATTCTTAGCTATACGGGAGTTCCGGCAAACGGCTATAAGGTTCACGGCGAAATTGAGAGCAGTGCGGGCTCGGTGATCGTGGCGGGAAAGAGCAAGGTGCTTTCCGGGGTGAACCAGATTGAGATTCCTGCGGATGTCATAGATATTTCCGGGAAAACAGAGGACTATGAGGCCGAGGTTGATATCAGGCCTTACCTGCCTGACAATGTATTTCTTGCAAATACCGCGCAGGCCAAGATCAGCGTGATTGTCCGTATTCAGCGTGAGATAACCAGACGCATGGCGATCCGGAGTGAAAAGGTGAGCGTGGTCAACGTGCCGGAGGGATTTACGGCTTCCATCTCGGAGATGGAGGAAAGCATTCTGATTGAGGCCGTGGGTCTTCCCGGGGATGTGTCCGGGATATCGGTAAATGATATAGAAGGTAAGATAGATATTGCCGAATGGATGAGGGCCGAATCCATGGAGGAGCCCCAGGAGGGCTTTTACCAGGTGGAGATCGACTTCGGATTTCCCGACAATGTGAGGGTTGCCCAGCCGATTACGGTGATGATGCATTTGTCAAAAATAGTTGAGGAGTGAAGAAAGGAGAATTCTTAAGAATGGCAAGATTATTTGGTACGGACGGTGTGAGAGGTGTTGCAAATGATGAGCTGACGCCGCTTCTGGCTATGCAGCTGGGTCAGGCGGGAGCTTTTGTCCTTACAAAGGAAAACGAGCATAAGCCTACGATCATGGTGGGCTGCGACACCCGTATTTCGGGAGATATGCTGGCGAACGCACTGATGGCAGGCATCTGCTCCGTGGGAGCAAACGCAGTGTATGTGGGCGTTCTTCCGACTCCCGCAGTGGCCTATCTTGCAAGAAAGTATAAGGTGGATGCCGGAGTCGTTATTTCCGCATCCCACAATCCCGTGGAGTTTAACGGAATCAAGTTTTTTGACGGAAACGGTTATAAGCTGCCGGATGCCCTGGAGGACGAGATCGAGGATCTGATCAGGAGCAGCATGAACGGAATCAAGTTCCCCATCGGCTCTAATGTAGGTAAAATCAAGTATCGGACCGATGCGAGGGAGGAGTATATCAATCATTCCATCCAGTCGGTAAAGGTCGATCTCTCAAATCTCAAGATCGTGGTAGACTGTGCGGAGGGAGCCGCTTATTATACCTCGGTGGAGGCGCTGCGGGAGCTCGGCGGAAACGTGGTGGCGATCCACAATATGCCTGACGGCACGAATATCAATGCAAACTGCGGTTCCACTCATATGGAGGAGATCCGGGCAAGAGTGGTGTATGAAAAGGCGAATATCGGTCTTGCCTTTGACGGGGATGCAGACCGTCTGCTTGCGGTGGATGAGCTTGGAAATGTGGTGGACGGAGACCAGATCATGGCTATCGTGGGAAACCATATGAAGGATAAGGGAGAGCTTTCCGGCGATACTATCGTGGCTACTGTCATGAGCAATCTCGGTTTTTTCCTTATGGCGGAGAGAATGGGGATCCGGGTGGATCAGACCAAGGTGGGAGACCGCTATGTGCTTGAGCATATGAAGGAGATCGGAGCCAGCCTGGGAGGCGAACAGTCCGGGCATATCATTTTCCTCAGGGAGAATACAACCGGAGACGGACTGCTCAGCGCCCTTCATCTTCTGCAGGTTATGACGGAGACGGGAAAGCCCTTATCGGAGCTTGCCTCTGTTATGGAGGTGCTGCCTCAGGCGCTTGTCAATGCAAAGGTGCCAAATCATAAGAAAGAGAAATATATGGAATATCCGGAAATAGCAAATGCCATTGCAAAGCTTAACGAGAAGTTTGCAGGCGAGGGAAGAGTCCTGATTCGTCCTTCCGGAACGGAGCCCATGGTGCGCGTCATGATTGAGGGCAAGGACCAGGCGATGATCGAGAAGGAAGCGAGACAGCTTGCTGAGCTGATTCAGAATATCATGCTGTAGCGCCTGCGAGTCAGAGGGGAAGATGCTAAGGAGAAAGGGTGGAGCTGATCTTCGGGCATCGGATGAATTGGAGGGAATGCAAGAATGGTAAGCCAGAAAGTAGTTATTAAGAACCCCACGGGCCTGCACCTGAGGCCGGCCGGCATTTTGTGCAAGGAGGCCATGCAGTTTAAGTCGCTTATCACCTTTACGTTCAGAGGAAATACGGCGAATGCGAAGAGCGTTTTGAGTGTTCTGGGAGCATGTGTGAAATGCGGGGACGAGATTGAAATTATCTGTGAGGGTGAGGATGAGGAAGAGGCGCTGAAAAACCTGGTCGGAGCCATAGAGAGCGGGCTTGGGGAATAAACGCAGCAGGCATCAGGCCCCGCCTTTACAAAAAAAGCAGGAAGAAAACCTTCCTGCTTTTTTGATGGATAAATTTATTTGGATTCAATCACCTTGTCGTCCACGTTGAAGGAATCACCTTCCTCCAGAATGCATACCATGGTCTTTCCGGTGTTCAGTCTGATCTCGTTGCCGTCGTCATCATAATATCTGGTAGCGCCGTAGTCGGTGGTCTTTTCCCAGGTTACGTGAATTCCCTTTCCATTGGTGAAGAACCATCCGTCGCGGGTATTATCATGACACTGGAATGCCAGATATCCCTTGTCGTCTCTTGTCTCGTAGTAAGTGGTCTGTACCAGAATATTCTTGAAGGCAAGCTGCTTATTGTTGGCAAGGTCAATGTGAGGACCATCGCTGTCACCGCTAAGATGCTGATATCTGTCATACAGACCGGTGCTTTCATTATAGATAAAATAGCAGTTGGTCACCGGATAAGCGGGGGACATATCTACCTTGGAGGCGGTAATCGCGTCACTGTACTGCTCCAAGGTGTTGGGAGATGAGGAGGGAGCATAAAGATAATGATGCTCGTCCGCATAGCCTTCTCTGTATTCCGTGGGATAACCGTAATGCTCAACAGCGCTCATGATATTGGAGGTGCTTGTGAAGGCGTTATCCGTGGAATTCTTGGCGCTTGCCCGGAAAGCGGCGTTTCCGTAGCTGATACAGTTGATATTCTGGGTGTCTTCCCGGCCAACCAGGTCGTCTATGTAGAAGGGACCGCCAAAATGAATATAAATCGCATCCCATTCAAATGCCCAGTACAGATAGTAGTCACGGCAGCTTCTGATGTTGCCGATTTTTTCAAGGTTGCTCCAATCCTCCCAGAGAGCCATGAGCCTTGTCATGCTTCCTTCCACGTTGCACTCATACAGGATGGAGGCATCTGACAGTCCGTACTGGCTTGCTGTTTTGCTGTTGGGCACCATAACGGCGATGGGGCGTGTCTTGGCAACTTCCTCATCCACCCATTCGTTAGTCAGACGGCTTCTGACCATACCCTCGGCGGGAGGGGTTTCCGTATCCTCGACTTCTTCCGCTTTTACTGCTTCCTGGCTCTGATCCTGAGAAGAATCCTGGGTCTGAGGCTGCATTTCGACTACGGGATCGGCAGACGCTTCCGCATCTTTCTTGCCGCAGCCGAACAATAAAAGAGATGAAGACAAGGCTGCAAGAAAAAGCACTTGTAATCTTTTCATCAATATTTCCTCACTTTCATCAAAAATAGAGATTTGCCGTGCAAATCCATACTTTTGCTATTATAGCACAGTTGAGATTCAGCGTCACTAGCAAAATGTGTAAAAATTTATACAAAAATATTAAAAATTTGTTACAAACGGTATTGTGACTTGTACAAATACAGAATTAAGGGTAATATAAGAATACTGGATACTTAAGCGAAAGGAAACCGGATGTCCGGTCCGGACAGATGAAAGATGGATTTTTTGCAGGATGTATTTCAAAACAAAATTTTTGTATCAGCGGCTTTGGGGTGGCTGGTGGCCCAGGTGCTGAAGACAATTATTTATCTGATTATTAACAAAAGGTTTGTTGCGGAGAGAATGGTGGGCGGCGGGGGAATGCCAAGCTCTCATTCGGCCACGGTATGCGCTCTTGCCACGGCGGCGGGGATGAGGTATGGCGGCGGCAGCTTTGAGTTTGCCGTGGCGGCCATGTTTGCCATTGTGGTGATGTATGATGCCATGGGAGTCCGGAGGGAGACCGGGATACAGGCAAAGGTTCTCAATGAGATGATGGAGCTTCTCACCAACATGGGTAAGGAAATGAGTGCGGAGGATAAGCTGAAGGAGCTGGTGGGCCATACGCCGCTTCAGGTGCTGATGGGGGCGATTCTCGGTATTCTGATTGCGGCTCTTGTCGGGGTGTGATTACCATTTTTTCCGGTATTCCAGAGGGGTCATGCCCTCCGCCTTTTTGAAGACCTTGATAAAGTACGCGGAGTCCTGAAAGCCGCAGTCTGCCGCAATGGTGTCGATGGAGTGATCGCTGAACCGGAGCATGGATTTGGCGTGGGAGATCCTGTGGTAGGTGATGTCGCTGCCAATGGTGGTTCCGTAGATCTTTTTATATTCCCTGGAGAGATGAAATTTGCTGATGAAGAAGCGGAGGGAGAGCTCCTCCAGGGTGATTTTGCCTGAATAATTTTCCGTCAGAAACGCATGGACCTGCTTCAGCTTTTCGGGAATGGAGTACTCTCCCTGACGAAGAGACTCATTTTCCATAAAGCAGTAAGTTATGAGATCCGTGATGCATTTATTCGAAAGAATTTCTGCCAGCGGGTTTTTGTTTTTGTGGCACAGATAGAGCTGGTCGAGAGCCTCCGTGAAAGGGAGGAGACTGCGGGGACGGAAGAGAAAGGTGTTTCCCCTCGACAGGTAGGTTTCGTAGAAATCAGCGGCCTGCGCCCCGTAGAAATGAACCCATTTGAGGCTCCAGGGATGGTCTGCGCTGCTCTCGTGTGAGTAGGGCCTGGTACAGTCAATCCAGACACAGTCTCCTGCGGAGATTGTGTGGCGGGAGCCGTCATACAGAAGAAGTCCTTCGCCTTCCAGAACTACGAGAAAGAGAAAGGAATTCAGATTCTGGCGTCTGCTGATGTGAGGCTCCAAGCTCTGAAGGGTGCCGGCCTCCTGAACATAGAGATAATGGTTTCTCGTGTGAAGGGAGGGTGTTGCCAGGATTCGGTCGGAGGTGGATTTTGCCATAAAAATTCCTTTCTGCTGCGAGCAATATTTTACTGTTTTTACGCAATATATTAGATTGATACAAGGATTATACAATAGTATACTCCCTAATGGAATAGCAAAATAAGACAAATTACGGAAAGGAGCATAAATAGAAATATGCAGAATGTGGCATTAATAACAGGAATAACAGGTCAGGACGGTTCTTATCTCGCAGAGTTTTTGTTGGAAAAGGGGTATGAGGTTCACGGCCTCGTGCGCAGGCCCAGTATCAGCAACACGGCAAGAATCGACCATATTATACACTCGGATTATCATAAAGTAAAATTCTTCCTCCACTTTGCGGATACCACGGATTCCAGTAATCTGATGCGTCTTGTGGCGGAGATCAGGCCCACGGAGGTATATAATCTTGCGGCACAGTCGCATGTGGGAGTGTCCTTTGAGGTGCCGGAGTATACGGCGGAGGCCACCGGGGTGAGCACACTCAAGCTCCTGGAGGCGATCCGTGTAAACGGCGGGAACTGCCGCTACTATCAGGCATCCACCTCGGAGCTTTTCGGAGGGCTTCCGGAGACCGCGCCTCAGAGCGAGAAAACGCCCTTTTACCCCAAGAGCCCTTACGGGGCGGCCAAGCTGTATTCCTACTGGATTACGGTAAATTACAGGGAGTCCTATAATATGTTTGCCTGCAACGGCATTCTTTTCAATCATGAGTCCCCAAGGCGGGGCGAGAATTTCGTCACAAGAAAGATCACGCTTGCCATAGCCAACATGATAGCGGGAAAGCAGGAGAAGCTTTCTCTTGGAAATATGAACGCCAAGCGCGACTGGGGATTTGCCGGTGATTACGTGAAGGGTATGTGGCTGATGCTTCAGCAGGATAAGGCGGACGATTATGTTCTTGCCACCAACGAGACGCACACGGTGCGGGAGTTTGTGGAGGCGGCTTTTGGAGAGCTGGGAATCACGCTCCGGTTCGAGGGAAGCGGCGTTAACGAGAAGGGATACAACGAGAAGACGGGAAAACTGCTTGTTGACGTGAACCCTGAGTTCTACCGCCCGGCCGAGGTGGAATATCTGTGGGGTAATCCCGCAAAGGCGGAGAAGGAGCTGGGATGGAAGCGTGACGTTGATTTCAGGGCTCTTGTGAGAATGATGATGGATGCGGATCTGCGTCTGATCGCGGGAATCAGCAGCGCGGAATACAGGGAGAACGGTAAAGAGGAGCAGTAAGGCGTTTTAGAGGCTTTTGCGATGTTATCAATAATATTTATATGGATTTATATGCTGATAACCTGTTATACGCTGGGCTTTTCGGCCCTGCGGCTGATTTGCGGAAAGGGCTTTTCGGCTGTGAAGAGGGAGAGCAGCTTTCTGTATGCGGGAATTGTGGCAGTTACGGTGTATTCACAATTTTTCAGCATTTTTTACAGGGTGGGACTTTTGGCAAACGCAGTCCTTCTGCTCGCCTGTGCCGGTTGTATTCTGGCGCTGCGCAGGGAGCTGGCAGGACATCTGCGGGAGCTGCCTGCGCTTATAACTCCCGGGAGAGCGGTGACGGCGGTTTTCCTGTTCCTTTTGTTCGCATATGGCACCTCCACGGGAGTTATTCATTATGACACGGGGCTGTATCATGCCCAGAGCATCCGCTGGATCGAAGAGTACGGCGTGGTGCCCGGGCTTGGAAATCTGCACAGCAGGCTTGCCTACAACAGCGCCGCATTCGGCCTGTCTGCGCTTTACAGCTTTTCGTTCCTTGGCGGGCAGTCCTTTCACGGCTGTGCGGGATTCATGGCCTGGCTGCTTGCTGTGGTATGTGCCGAGGGGCTGTACGGCAGGAGGGCAGGGGCTCCCCGGCTGTCTGACCTGGTGCGTGTCATGGGGGTCTATTATCTTCTGATTATTTTTGACGAGATGGTTTCCCCTGCCTCGGACTATTTTATGGTGCTTAGTGTCTTTTTCCTGGTAATCCGCTGGCTGGATCTTGCGGAAAGGAAGGAGGGAGGCTGGCTTTCCTATGGGCTCTTATGTGTTTTTGCTGTGTTTATCGTCACGGTCAAGCTTTCAGGAGCGCTGATCCTGCTTCTGGTTCTGAAGCCGGCGGTGATGATGATCAGGGAAAAGAAGGGAAAGGAAATCGCTCTTTTTCTCGGACTTGGATTTTTTACGGCGCTCCCCTTCTTTGTCCGGAATGTGATTTTGTCGGGCTGGCTGGTGTATCCCTTCACCTTCATCGACCTGTTTTCCTTTGATTTTAAAATCCCTAAGGGGATGGCTGATTACGATTCCAGGGAGATACAGGTGTGGGGAAGAGGTTTTTCGGATGTGACGAGATATGAGGAGCCTGTTGCGGAATGGTTCCCGCAGTGGGCAGCCTCTCTTGATTTTGTGAATAAGGTGTTTCTGTTTCTGGCGCTCTCCGGTCTCGCGATATTGATTCTCATAGGAATTTTTTCGATAAAAAAGAGGGAAGAGGGGCGGGGGGATTTCCTGCTGGTGGCGGGAACCATGGCGGCAAGCTTTCTTTTCTGGGGAATGAGTGCGCCGCTGATCCGGTACGGCTGTGTGTATCTGTGGCTGTTTCCGACTCTGGTGTGGGGTTATGTCTATCTGAAGATCAGCCCCGGAACGGACCGCTACCGGATTCTGGGAATTCTGCTCGTGCTTGCCGGCTGCTATAAGCTGGGGGCGTTTGCCGTGGAGACGGCACGGAGCGCGGTACCGGACTATCTCGTGTTTCAAAAGGATTATGAGAATTTTGAGACGGTTCCTTATGAGCTTTGCGGTTACACCTTTTACTATCCCAGGGAGGGCGACCGGACCGGCTACAGGGATTTTCCCGCATCGCCGGTGAAGGCCGGGGATATTTTCAGGGGAGAGAGTATTTCGGATGGGTTTAAGGATGTGATTCACTCAGAATAATTATGGCTGTGCGGTTTATATTACGGGTTGGGCAGTGGGGGCGGATTAAGGCGTCTGTACGGAAGCTGAAAATATTTAATAAAGAAAGAGGATGATGTTATGCTGAAGAAAGAGGATAAAATTTACGTGGCGGGACACAGAGGGCTGGTTGGAAGCGCTATTGTGAGAAGCCTGCAGGCAAAGGGCTATGAAAATATTGTGATGCGCACACACAGGGAGCTGGATCTTGTGGATCAGGCTGCGGTGAGAGCGTTTTTTGAAAAAGAGAGGCCGGATGCGGTGGTTCTTGCGGCGGCCAGAGTAGGGGGCATCAATGCGAACAACACGGCTCCTGCGGAGTTTGCCTACGAAAATATGCAGATACAGTGCAACGTGATTGAGTGCTGTCACAGATTCCGGGTAAAAAAGCTTCTGTTCCTTGGGAGTACCTGTATTTATCCCAGAATGGCACCGCAGCCGATCCCCGAGGACGCTCTTCTGACCGGGCCCCTGGAGGAGACGAACGAGGCCTACGCTATCGCAAAGATCGCAGGCCTTGAGATGTGTAAATTTTATAAAAGACAGTACGGCGACGATTTTATCAGCTGCATGCCCACCAATCTGTACGGGCCTCATGACAATTACGAGCTTTCCGGCTCCCATGTGATGCCGGCCATGATCCGCAAATTCCATGAGGCGAAGCTTTCGGGTGCTCATGCGGTGGAGCTCTGGGGAACGGGCACGCCCCTCCGGGAATTCCTTTATGTGGATGATATGGCGGATGCCTGTGTCTTTCTTCTTGAAAACTACAGCGGGGAACAGCATGTGAATATCGGCACCGGCAAGGAGGTCACGATCCGGCAGCTGGCTCAGATCGTAAAGGAGACAGTGGGCTTTGAGGGTGAGATTGTCTGGAATCAGGATATGCCGGACGGAACGCCCAGGAAGCTTACCAATGTGGATAAGCTTCACGGGCTTGGCTGGACACATAAGGTGGAGCTGGAAGAGGGGGTTAAACTCGCTTATGAATGGTTTAAAGAGAACGTGGACAGTGCGAGACTGTGAGGGCGGCAGCGATAAAGCCTCTGAACAGGGGATGAGGCCTGCCCGGCCTTGACTTCAGCTCCGGATGTGCCTGGGTGGCGAGAAAGAAGGGATGGGCGCTAAGCTCGCACATCTCCACAATCCGCCCGTCCGGGGACAGGCCGGAGAGCGTCATCCCGTGTGCCGTGAGTAAGTCCCTGTAAGCGTTGTTGACTTCATAGCGGTGCCGGTGGCGTTCCGAGATCATTTCGGCTCCGTATAATTCACAGGCCCGGGAGGCTTTGTCGAGAATACAGGGGTAGGAGCCCAGTCTCAGAGTGCCCCCGATGTCCTTCACGCCGTTCTGGTCAGGCATCAGTGCGATTACCGGATGGGCGGTGGCCGGGTCGAGCTCGGAGCTGTTGGCATCCTCATATCCCAGCACGTTTCTGGCAAACTCCACTATGGCCAGCTGCATTCCCAGACAAATCCCCAAGAACGGGATTTGCCTTGTTCTGGCAAATGTGATGGCTCTTATTTTGCCCTCAATACCTCTTGAACCGAAGCCGCCGGGAACCAGGATGCCGTCCGCATCCCCCAGCAGCTCTTCCGTATTCTCATCAGTCACCAGCTCGGAATCAATCCATTTTACATGAACCTCCGCCCGGTTGGAGATACCGCCGTGCTTTAGTGCCTCGGCAACGCTGATGTAGGCATCGCGGAGCTGCACATATTTGCCCACAAGGGCTATGGTAACTTCGTGTTCGGGAGTTTTCAACGCCTCTACCATGGATCTCCAGTCCGACAGATTCGGTTCCGGACAGGGGAGATTCAGACATCCGCAGGCGGCCTGTGCCAGATGCTCCCGCTCCATGGCAAGCGGCGCTTCATACAGATATTCCACGTCAAGATTCTGCAGCACCCTGCTCTTTGGCACGTTGCAGAATAACGCGATCTTATCTCTGATGCTCTCGTCAAGAGGATATTCGCTCCTGCACACAAGGATATCCGGCCACAGCCCCATGCTCTGCAGCTCCCTGACGCTGGCCTGGGTGGGCTTGGTCTTCATTTCCCGTGAGGCTTTCAGGTAGGGGATCAGGGTCACGTGGATGAGGATGGCGTTTTCCTTTCCCACCTCGTGCCGGAACTGGCGGATGGATTCCAGAAAGGGCTGGCTTTCGATGTCGCCTGCGGTGCCGCCGATCTCTATGATGGCGATCCGTATATCCTTGCCGGCTTCGTGGCGGTAAAAACGGCTTTTGATCTCGTCAGTGATATGGGGAATTACCTGGACCGTTCCGCCGCCGTAGTCTCCCCTGCGCTCCTTGTGAAGGACGGACCAGTAGACCTTGCCGGTGGTAACGTTGGAATTCCGGTCCAGATTTTCGTCTATAAATCTTTCATAATGCCCCAGGTCCAGATCTGTTTCCGCACCGTCCTCCGTGACGAATACCTCTCCGTGCTGGATGGGATTCATGGTTCCGGGGTCAATGTTTATGTAGGGATCAAATTTCTGCATGGTGACTTTATATCCCCGGGCCTTCAGAAGGCGTCCAAGGGAAGCAGCGGTGATTCCTTTTCCCAGACCGGAAACAACGCCTCCGGTCACAAATATGTATTTTACACTCATAATATCTCCGTTTCCCGCAATAATCGGTTCTCGCCGTGCGCCCGTTTGGGCCGCATGCCTGTGCCGCACGTGTCTGCGCATAAAAGAAGGCGCTATGAACTTATTCACAGCGCCTTTGCTTAACATATGAATTTTAGCATTGCAAACAGGGCGTGTCAATGATATTTTATAAAAATTTGAGACTCATTCATTTCTTTTTTATGGAATAATTAAAAAGGTTGTGCTACAATAAGACGGTATGTAAACAGGAAGGATAAAATACTGTAGGATAATACAGAGAAAAGCAGTGGGGTAGGACAGTGAGGATTGGATTTGACAATGAGAAATATTTGAAAATGCAGTCGGAGCATATTGAAGAGAGAATCAGTAAGTTCGGGGATAAGCTGTATCTTGAATTCGGAGGGAAGCTGTTTGATGATTTTCATGCATCCAGAGTTCTGCCGGGATTTGAGCCTGACAGCAAGCTGCGCATGCTGATGAAGCTCTCGGACAGGGCGGAGATCATAATCGTAATAAATGCGGCGGATATTGAAAAGAATAAGATACGGGGCGATTTGGGAATCTCCTATGATGAGGACGTTCAGAGGCTGATGGATGAATTTGAAAGCCGGGGTCTTTATGTGGGAAGTGTGGTTCTGACCCATTATGCGGGCCAGATGCGGGCCGTGAACTTTAAGGACAGACTGGAGAAGAAGAACGTAAAGGTATATCTTCATTATGTGATAGAGGATTACCCGTCGAATATTCCGCTGATCGTCAGTGACGAGGGATATGGAAGAAACGAGTACATTGAGACCACAAGGCCGCTTGTGGTGGTCACGGCTCCGGGACCGGGAAGCGGCAAAATGGCGACCTGTCTTTCTCAGCTTTATCATGATAATAAGAGGGGGATCAAGGCGGGCTATGCCAAGTACGAGACCTTTCCCATCTGGAATATCCCGCTAAAGCATCCTATCAATCTTGCTTACGAGGCGGCCACTGCGGATCTGAACGATATCAATATGATTGACCCCTTCCATTTGGAGGCTTATGGGGAAACCACGGTCAATTACAACAGGGATATCGAGATTTTTCCGGTGCTGAATGCTATTTTCGAGGGGATTTACGGGGAGAATCCGTATAAGTCTCCCACGGACATGGGAGTGAATATGGCGGGAAACTGCATCATAGACGACGAGGCCTGCAGGGAAGCGTCCCATATGGAGATTATCCGCCGCTATTACACGGCCATGAATGATGTGATAAGGGGAAAGGCCAGAGAGACCGATGTCTATAAGATTGAGCTTCTGATGAAGCAGGCGAAGATCACTGTGGATGACAGGAAGGTGGTGGTGGCCGCCAGGGAGAGGGAGAAAAGGCTTCTGGTGCCCACGGCGGCTGTTGAGCTTTCGGACGGCGAGGTGATCACCTCCAAGACAAGCGATCTTCTGGGTGCCTCGGCGGCTCTCCTCCTGAATGCACTCAAGCATCTGGGCGGGATGGACCACGGCACGCATCTGATCTCGCCTGAGGCGATCGAGCCGATCCAGGAGCTGAAAACAAGGTATCTGGGCGGTAAGAATCCGCGTCTCCACACGGACGAGGTACTGATCGCCCTGTCGGTATCGGCGATGAACGACCCGAATGCCAGAAAGGCATTGGAGCAGCTTCCCGGGCTGAAGGGATGTCAGGTACATACTTCTGTGATGCTCTCGGAGGTGGATATCAAAACATTTAAAAAGCTGGGTGTAGATCTGACCAGCGAACCAATATTAAAAGGAAAAAGCAAATAGATGAGTGATAATAATTTAAATCAATTTGACGGCGGTCCCGGAAACGGCGGCTCCGGCGGCAGCGGAAATGGAAATGGAAATAACGGAAACGGCGGCGGCTCCGGTGACGGGCGGGATCCCAAGAAACAAAGCGTTATTCTCTTTCTTGTGGCGGCGCTTGTGACCCTGCTTATGATGAGCAGCTTCATGAAGCTGATGTCCGGGGAGACCGAGAGAGAAATCAGCTACAACGAGTTTATACGGATGCTGGAGCAGGGGGAGGTCGAGGCTGTCCAGATCGGTGCGGACAGGGTGATCATTTCGCCCAAAGCCGAGAAGGATGCCGGAAATATGGGGTTCTATATGTACGGCGGCGCACCCTCCGTCACTTATTATACGGGTAAGATCGAGGAGGACGACACGCTGACCGGACGTCTTCTTCAGCATAATGTGCCTGTAAACGGACAGGTGGCCGACCGATCCAGCGTGATCATCAGCTTCCTTCTGACATACGTGGTTCCGGTCCTGCTGATGTGGGTGCTTCTGAGCTTCCTTTTCCGGAAGATGTCCAAGGGCGGAGGCCCTATGGGCGTGGGAAAGAGCAACGCCAAGGTATATGTGCAGAAGGAGACGGGAATCACCTTCAAGGACGTGGCCGGCGAGGACGAGGCCAAGGAATCCCTGCAGGAGGTGGTGGATTTTCTGCACAATCCCGGAAAATATTCAAGGATCGGTGCAAAGCTGCCCAAGGGAGCTCTTCTTGTGGGACCTCCCGGAACGGGAAAGACGCTGTTGGCAAAGGCTGTGGCCGGTGAGGCGAAGGTTCCCTTCTTTTCACTCTCCGGTTCCGATTTTATTGAGCTGTATGTGGGCGTGGGCGCTTCCAGGGTGAGGGACCTGTTCAAGGAGGCCACGAAAAATGCGCCCTGTATTATCTTTATAGATGAGATTGACGCTATTGGAAGAAGCAGGGATAACAAATACGGCGGCGGAAATGAGGAGCGGGAGCAGACCCTGAACCAGCTTCTCTCCGAGATGGACGGATTTGACACCTCCAAGGGAATTCTGGTGCTCGGGGCAACCAACCGTCCGGAGATCCTCGACAAGGCGCTGCTGCGTCCGGGACGCTTTGACAGGAGAATTATCGTGGATAAGCCGGATCTGAAGGGACGGGTTGCCATCCTGCGGGTACATGCAAAGGACGTGCACTTGGATGACAGCGTGGACCTGGATGCCATTGCGCTTGCCACCAGCGGGGCGGTGGGAGCCGACCTGGCAAACATGATCAACGAGGCGGCCATCAATGCCGTGCAGCATGGAAGAGAATATGTAAACCAGAAGGATCTGTTCAACGCAGTGGAGCAGGTCCTGGTGGGAAAAGAAAAGAAGGACCGCATTATGAGTCAGGAGGAGAGAAGGATCGTCTCCTACCATGAGGTGGGCCATGCACTGATCAGCGCTCTTCAGAAGAATTCGGAGCCTGTGCAGAAGATCACGATCGTACCAAGGACCATGGGTGCCCTGGGATATGTGATGCATGTGCCCGAGGAGGAGAAGTATCTGCAGACCGAGGCGGAGCTTCATGACCGCCTTGTGAGTCTTCTGGGAGGACGTGCGGCGGAGGAGATTATTTTCGGAAATGTGACAACGGGAGCGGCAAACGACATTGAGCAGGCTACCAATATCGCAACCAATATGGTGACGCGCTTTGGAATGAGCAGGCGTTTCGGGCTCATGGGGCTTGCTACTGTGGAGAGCGAATATCTGGGCGGCGGCGCAAGGCTTACCTGCAGTGACAGGACGGCGGCTGATGTGGACACGGAGGTGATGGAGACCTTAAAGGCCTGCTATGATGAGGCAAAGGAGCTTCTCTCCGGAAACCGTGAGCTGATGGATAAGCTGGCGGCGCACCTGATCGAGAAGGAGACCATAAGCGGTAAGGAATTTATGAAGATCTACCGTCAGGAAAAGGGACTTCCGGAGCCTGAGGAAAAGCCGGAAGAGCAGACGAAGGCGGAGATAAAGACGGAGCCGGAGGCAAAGCCCGAGGAAAAAGAGGGGATTTCCTTTGGAGAATTCATGAAGCGGACCGAACCGGACAGGGATCAGGAGACGGATACCCGGGAAGAAGCTGTCAAAGAAGAAAGCGCCGGGAGCGAGGATGATGATCGTAATCCGCCAAAGGACGACAGGCCCACAGGTCTTTTTTCCGGTACGAGGCCGGATTAA
>CAJUIO010000036.1 GCA_910586025.1 uncultured Lachnospiraceae bacterium | reverse complement strand
TCCTTTTTGATATAGGAGAGTGATGCGCTCATGCCCTTACCTCCCTGTCGTATTCAATAAAAGCCCTGATATAGCTCTCAGGATGAAGCCCGCCCGCCTGGGCGATTTCCGCCAGCGAGGTTTCCTTAAGACTCGCCCTCTTAACCAGCTGCGGATCTGAAAAAAGCGCCTCCGGCGTGGTGTCCGCAATCATTCTCCCGTCCGCAAAAACAAGGCTCCGGCTGGTATATTCCAGCATCAGATGCATGTCATGGGTGATCATCAGCACCGTGATTCCTTTTTCATTCAGTTCCCGGAGAAATTCCATGATCTCCGTATAGTGCCGGAAATCCTGTCCCGCGGTGGGCTCGTCCAGTATGAGAATCTGAGGGCTCACCACCAGAATGCTTGCGATGGTCACACGCTTTTTCTGCCCATAGCTGAGAGCGTTTACCGGCCAGTTCCGAAACTCGTAGAGACCGCATATCTTAAGCGTCTCATAAACCCTCTGCCTGATCTCCTCCTCCGGGAGCTGCTGCATCACAAGGCTTAAGGCAACCTCCTCGAAAATCATGGGTTTGCTGATCATCTGGTTGGGATTCTGCATCACGTAGCCGATATGCGAGGCCCTCTCCTTGATGGTATCTCCGGCCATGTCCTTTCCCCGGTAATAGAGCGTTCCCTTATCCGGCTTTTCAAAGCCGCACAGAAGCTTTGCCATGGTACTCTTTCCGGCGCCGTTCTTGCCCACGATACTGACCATCTCACCTTCCCGGATGGAAAAACTGATGTCAGAGAGATTTTCCTTTCCGGCAAGGTAGCCAAAGTGGATTCCCTGAGCCCGAAGCACCTCGGGCCTCTCTCTTGCAGGCTCCCTCTGCTTTCTCTCCGCAAACCACTCCCTGATCTTTTCCTTATGGGACTCCTTAAGGCATAATGTCTGCATGCGCTCCACATGCATGTCCCCATCCGGCTCGATTCCCGCATATTTAAGAGCCGTCAGATACAGCGGCTCGCGGATTCCCGCCCTTGTGAGCTTATCCGACAAAAAGAGCTCCTCGGGAGAAGAATCACTGACAATCCTTCCGTTTTCCATGAGGATAATCCTGTCCGCCCCCATATGCATGGCATCCTCGAGACGGTGCTCAATAATCACCACGGTCTTATCGTCATCCTTCTGCAGATGATCGATCAGCTCAATGGCATCACGTCCTGCTGCCGGATCCAGATTCGCCAGGGGCTCGTCAAACAGAAGTACAGGCACCCTGTTGATCATGACCCCGGCCATGGAAACACGCTGCTTCTGTCCCCCTGAAAGCTCATGGGGCGCCGCATCCAGCTTTTCGGTCAGAGATACCCTCTCCGCCTCCTGCCTGGTGCGCCGGATCATCTCCTCCTTTGGAACACAGCTGTTTTCCATGGAAAAGGCGATATCCTCAAGAACTGTCATTCCGATAAACTGCCCGTCCGTATCCTGCAGGACCGTGCCGACATACTGGCTCAGCTCAAAAATACCGGACCTGGCCGCCTCGATCCCGCAGATCGTAAGGCTTCCCGTGCTTTCCCCGGGATAACTAAAGGGGTTCAGACCATTAAGGCAGTGAGCCAGGGTGCTTTTGCCGCACCCTGAAGGACCCACGATAATAATCCGTTCCCCTTTATGAATCTCAAGATTTATATTGTGTATCGTCGGCTCTGCCTGAGAACGATAATGATACGTATAATCCTTAAAAGAAATAATTGGCTCCTGCATCTGATTAATCTTCCTTCTGAAGGCTTCCCGCCTTTGTCACAGTCTTGGAATACGCAAACAGCAATAAGGTTCCCACGATAGCGGTAGTCACCGCATTCATCCCCCATGCGCCAAGGCTCTGGGCTACCAGCTTCTCAATGGGCTCGCTGTAGATCAGCACGTCCAGCACGGTTGCAACGCCTACCCAGCACACGCCGTGAGCCACAACCTGAACCGCGTTAAAGATAATGATCTCCCTGAGTCCGAACTTTCCGCCCTCGATATTGATTGCTTTCTTTGCAAGACCTACGATCAGACCGAAAACGCCCGACGCAATGATCCAGCTCCACCAGGGGCTTCCCCAGGACAGATCGGCCAGCGTGTGTCCGATAAAGCCTGCGAGCATACTCACAACCGGCCCGAAGATAATGCCGAACACGGACAGTACGCCGTACTGAATGTTTGCCGTGGTATTCGGTATGGGTGTGGGGATTGACACAAAGCGTCCCAGCACGAAAAACAGCGCCGCACCGATACCGATCGCCACGATACTCTTGATAGTAAACTTACTCTTGTTCTCCATTTCTCATCCTCCGTTTAAAGAAATTTAACCTCATGACAATCTTAATTTTAACATAAGGATGATAGAATGCAACCAATTTCTGAATTTAACCCTGCAATATCAGCCGATCCTGTGCTTCTTTGTATACCACAGGTAATAAACCACAAACAGTATCGAGGTAATCACCCAGGTAATCGGATAGCTGAGCATCACCGTCTTCATGTGATTCCACCTGGGAACCGCCGCAAGAAGCCACAGGACGCGGAGACCGCAGATTCCTCCCCCCGTAATCAACGTGGGAACCAGCGTATCTCCCATTCCCCGAAGAGCTCCGGAAAAAATCTCAATGCAGATATAGGTCATAAAGGTGGGGACCAGAAACCGCATCATCATAATTCCTATGGAAACAACCTCCCCGTCCCTGGTGAAGAGCCGGAACAAAATCTCCCCAAAGGGTATGATTATGATGTTGATAAAAAGAGTAAAGACTGCAGTGAGCAGCAGGCACTGCCGCACACCCTTGCGCACCCTTGTGTAGAAGCCCGCTCCGTAATTCTGTCCCACAAAGGTGGTGATCGCAATTCCAAAGGAGCTCACCATCATCCAGAACAGGGCGTCTATCTTGCTGTAAGCCGTCCACGCCGCCACCGTGCTTGTCCCGAAGCTGTTCACATTGGTCTGGATCAGAGCGTTGGACAGGGAGTACATAAGAGACTGAAAGCCTGCCGGAATTCCGATAGCCACGATTCGGCGGAGCACCCAGCCATGAAAACGGATATCTCTCACGTTCAGACAGTATTCCTCCGGAAATCTCATAAGCGCCGCTATAACAAGCACCGCACTGAACAGCTGTGACAGAATCGTGGCGAGCGCCACCCCCGCCACTCCCATGTCACATACCACAACCAGAAGCAGATCCAGCACCACGTTCACCAGACAGCTCGCAATGAGAAAATAAAGCGGCTTTCGGGAATCCCCTATTGCCCGGAGAATCCCCGCTCCCACATTGTAGATCAGGTTCGCCACCATGCCGCAAAAATAGACACGCAGGTAGAGCACGGATCCCTCCACGGTCTCCGCAGGCGTATTCATCATGGAAAGAACCGCAGGCGCCCCGATCAGCCCGATTACCATGATTACGATTCCGGCGGCAATGGAAAGCGCCATTGCAGTGTGAACCGCATCACGCACCTCACGCATCCTCTCTCCTCCGAAAAACTGCGAGATCGTCACCGTGGCTCCTGTTGACACACCCACAAAAAATCCCACGAAGATATTAATGACCATGGCAGAAGCGCCTCCCACCTCGGCAAGCGCCTCCTTTCCCACAAACTGGCCCACCACCACGGCATCCACCGTGTTATACAGCTGCTGAAAAAATGTCCCGAACAAAAGAGGGAAGAAAAAGAAAAGCAGCTGCTTCCAGATTACTCCCTCTGTAATGTTGTTCTTTTGTACTTTTGTTTTCATGGTTTATTTTTTCGTAACCGCCTTCCCCTTCTGGTCATATCCAAAAAACTCCAATCCATAGCCGGGATCCCGCTCCCGCACCAGATAATCCGAGACCTGCGCCTTTACCGAATCCGCCAGGGCATCTGCACTCTCCCCAAGCTCCGTCAGTCTCGCGCTCTCATCCTCTCCTGCAATCTCCGCATCTTCCCTGATGCTGTCGCTGACCGCCTCCGCACTCTCCCCTGCCTGTGCGTTCTTCCTCTTCTTCTCCTCGGCAAGCTCCTCGTCAGTGGGGAGAGCGGCATACCCGCCCGAAGCCACAAATTTCATGTGTACCTTCTCAATCCCCATGGTCTTACCCAGAATTTTCTCCATCAAAGCCTTCTTCTGCCCCTTTGGAATATTGGGATTGTTCATGACTGACTTGGCCTGCGACAGATAGCCATTCATCTTATTGATTTTGAACCTCTCCACATCTTCCTTGGTCTTACAGTTTTTGAGGCCTCTCTCATAGGCTTCCTTCTCGCTCCTGATTTCCTGGTACTCCTGATACAGGGCAGGATTGTTTTTCTGAAGATACCGCACCTCCTCGGGCGTGAGCTCCTGACCGCTCCTGAGCTTGCCGCTGATGGAATTCATGGTATCGTTCTTACGCATATTTTCAAGATCCTCCTGATACCGGTCCATCAGCCGCTCCTCAGCCGTCATCTCCTTCTGAAAAATCTTCCCGCTCTCCTTTTTCTGCTTCCACTTGCTCTCAAGCTCAGCCATTTTCCCCATACTGTAAATTGTTCCCGACATAATTGGTAACATAGGCAACCTCCCTGTTTCCCGCTATCCACAGATCCTTCTGCGACACCTCGTTTAATATAATTATATCGGCATTTTCTCCGTCTTTTGTTATACCATTCCGTTCCTGATTTTTCTCAGTCACATACCTCCGCCACAATCTCAGGCCCCGGGGCCTCCTCATCCTCCCACACAAGGTTCACTCTCCACTCCGAAGAAGGAATCTCAACCCGGATCCTCCCCCTCCCTTCCTCAAAGTCAAGGAAGAACGAGAAGGGCCGGCCCGCAATCATCACTCCGGTCAGGGAAATCTTCCCCATATCCGGGCAGATACAGGGCTGCAGGATCAGCTCCTTTTCTCCCGCCCGGGGACGCACTCCGAAAATAACACTGAAATACGGCCACATGGTGGCGAAGCTGTTCCAGCCCTGGACAAAACAGCCCCTGTCAGGGTAAATCTCACTGGTGGCTCCCGGCATCACGGCACCAAATCCCTCCCCTGTCTGCCTCAGCACCTGCATAACCTTTTCCGGCTCCCTGCTGTAACCGTAAGCCTGCATCCGCCTCCCAAGGGCCAGAGGCATGATCCCGTCTATCTGAAAGCATTCCTTTTCCCTCCACTGTTCCTGGGCTGCCAGAAGCTCTCTTGCCTGCTTTCCCGTGACATAGCCGAATTCCACCGCTATGGTGGAGTGTCCAAGCCCAAAGAGCTGATACGCCCTTCTTCTCTCCGTTCCGGTTTCCTTCGCCAGAGTAATCACATCCGCCATCCTCTGACCAAGCCGCTCCTTCTCCCTCTTCTCCCTTGGAGATTTGTCCTGCCTGCAGCTGTCCTCCCCCTCTATCTCGTCCTCGGGTGTGATGGGAAAGCTCTTAAGAGAGTGCTTCCACGACTCCGCCCTCTCAATGATCTCCCTGCCGGTAGCCACCATATCGCCGTAAAATCCTGTTTCCGGAACAAAAAACTCTCTGTGAAAAATATCCCACGAGGTGCGGAACTTTTCTTCAAAGTAAGCGGCATCCTCCTCTCTTTTAAGTGCCCCCGCCATCTTGCTCATGACCTCGTAGCCTCTCACCGCAAGAATCGCCACATCACAGCACATACAGTCAAGCCCCGCAATCTCGCTGATGCCGTAGCCTCTTGGCAGTCCCTCCTCGCTGACCGACTCGATCCACCGCATCCCTTCCTTGCAGAAATCATACATTTCTTCCAGAAAGGTTCTCTCTCCCTCGAAGCAGTATATCTGCCAGACACAATCCGCAAACTGCGGTGTCTCCGTGGTCATGCCCTCGTAAAATACCACGCCGTTATTCGACATCTCATGGATAACTCTCCCGTTTCCGTTCACCTCAAGGGAGGCTCTCCTCAAAAGCCGCAGTGTCTCCTTACAGATTTCCACCTCTCCCTGCATGAGAAGAGCGGGAAGAATATAGTTCGTGTCGTTTCCAAACCACCAGGGGAACTCCGCATAGCCGGCCACAACTCCCTCTCCCACACCGGGAATATCGCGCTGAATCCAGTCGTTAATATACTGGTTCCAGTGGTACATATGTTCAAGGACAGGCTCCCCGGCAAAGGACAAAGACGCTCTCCCTCCAAGCTTCCTGTATCTTTCCTTCTTCTCCTCCAAAAGCTCTTCCCTGTTTTCCCTCAGCGTCCTTGCCTGTTCCCCGGCCTCTTCCTCAGAACTCTCAGAGCCTCCAAAGAAAAAGGAGACCCTTCTGCTCTCTCCTGCCGCCAGTCTCAGGGAAAAGGTAGCTTTGCAGCAGCTTGTATTCTCATTCCTATACTCCTTAATACGGCCGTCTTTATCTGCCGTATCGCATGTCTGCCGCACGCTGTGCGCCCGGTCGTCTCCAAACAGCTCAAAGGCTTCCATGGGCTGGTCGCAGATCATTGCCGCAGACCAGGGATTTTCCGCATCCTTCCAGGTGATAAGCCCACTTTCCCTGTCACATCTGACAGTATCCCTTCCGTCTTTTCTTCCCATCCGCTCCGAGAGCCACACAGGCATCAGATTCGACTCGATCACCAGGGCAAGACTCTTTTGAACCGGAGCCTGCGTCAGATTACGCACCGTAAGCTCCAACGCCATTGCTCCCCTTGTGTGGGCCGCCCACTGGAAGCGTTCCAGCTCTATCTCCTTTCTCTCATAGACAAACCGGCACCCAAAGGGCTCCATCACAAAGCGGTCCGCCTTTCCAATCCAGTCATCCTCAAGCCAAAGCCAGAAGCCATTAAACAGCTTGATGGGCGGAAGCCAGATGCCCCACATCTCATGAGGCATATGCTCGCCCCTTTGAGGAAAGCCTCCGTCCTGCGCTCCTATCATGTAGAGCCTGTGTCCCGTCACTAAATAAGGTTTATCCTCCGGCTGATTTCGCACAATTTCCGGTAGTTTCTCCGGCATTTTCATCTCCTCCTTCCCGCTATCTGTCCTGCCGCAGCTCCAAAAGCTGTGAAAAGCTTTCCAGTCTGTAATCCGCAATATCGCTCCGTGACGCTTCTCCGATCCCTGCAGCATCCATACCTGCCGCCTTTGCCGCCTGTAATCCCGCCTCGGCATCCTCCACCACAAGACATTTTACCGGATCCGCACCAAGCATTTGCGCCGCCTTTAAGAAGACCTCCGGGTCCGGCTTTGATCTTGTGATCATTGTCCCGTCCGATACCGCATCGAAGAAACCGCCAAGTCCGATCCTCTCAAGAATAAAGGCCGCATTTTTGCTGGAAGAACCGATAGCAAGCCCAAGCCCTCTCCTTCGAAGCTCCTCCAGGGTACTCTTAACTTCTCCGCCGAGATCCTGAGGACTCATGGTTTTCAAAAGCTCTCTGTAAGCGTCATTTTTCTCTTGCGCCAGACTCTCCTTTTCCTCCTGCGTGAATGTCCCGTCAAAACCTTCCAATATGATCTCAAGGCTCTCCATCCGGCTCACGCCCCGCAGACGGTTATTGATCTTCTGATCAAAAGCAATGCCCAGACGATCCGCCAGCTTCTTCCATGCCTGATAATGATAATTATCCGTGTGACAGATCACGCCGTCCAGGTCAAAAATAACCGCCTCATACCTGCCGGCCGCACAGCCGGGCTCCTCTCCCCTTTTTTCAGCAGAGGTTCCGTTCTCCACAACGGTTCTCTCACCGGCCAGAATTCTTTTCCCGCACAGTATGATCTCCACCGCAGGCCCGTCGTTCTCCACCGTGACGGTTTCCCGGTCCGCACGCACCAGAAGCTTTCTTCCTTTCCATACAAGAGGAAAGACAAGCTCATCCCACTCCTTTGGAAGCGAAGGTCTTATGTGAAGCATCCCTTCCTCCATGCGCACGCCGCCAAAGCCCATGACCGCAGCCTGCCAGATACCTCCCATGGACGCGCTGTGAATCCCCGCATCCGAGGATCTTTTATCGCTCCCAAGATCCACCCTGCAGGCACCCTGGAAAAGCCGGTAAGCCTCCTCCATAAGCCCCAGATCGCAGGCCAGTATACTGTGCGTGGACTTGCTCAGGGAGGAATCGTGGAGCGTTCTGTCCTCATAAAAACGGTAGTTCCGCCCCCTGGTCTTTTCGTCAAACAGCTCCGGCATCAGGAACATCAGCACCACCAAATCTCCCTGCTTTGCGATCTGATAGGAATTAATCTGTTCCTGACTCAGATCCTCGTAGATCGTCAGAACCTTTTCGCTCTCCTTATATCCTCTGATGTCCAGCTCCTCCAATTCGAAATAGCCGTCGCACTGAGGGATAATCCCGGTCTGACTGTCCGGTACAGGCAGATACAGATTGGGGATCTTCTCTTCAAGCTCTCTCTCCAGACGCTCCAGTCCCAGCTTATCCCGAAGGCGCTCATAAACCTCCCTCTGCGCGGGAAGCACAGAGCCGCGGAAACGACGCACCAGCTCCAGGGCAAGGCGCATATTGTAGTGCGCCATATAATTAGTGTACACATCATTGTCCACATGCTCCTTGTACTCGTCCGGTCCAATCACGCATCGGATCACATAGCGTCCCCTGTCCCGGTCAAAATCCAGTCTGCTCACCCAGAACCTTGCCGTATCCATGATCATCTCAAAGCCCTTTTCCAGCAGAAAGTCCGTATCCTCCGTCGCTTTATAGTACTGCCATGCCGCAAATGCCACATCCGCCGTGATATGCTGTTCCTGTACGCCGGTCCAGTAAATAATGGGCTTTCCCGTCACCACGTCCGCAGGTCCCTCCACAGGCGTGACCTCCCCGTCATCGATCCAGGCCGCCTCCCACGGGTACATGGCTCCCTGATATCCGTACTGCCGCGCCTTTCTTCTGGCTCCCTCAAGTCCCAGATAGCGGTAGCCGACAAGTCCCCCTGCCGTCTCGGGCTGTGTCAGGAGATAATAGGGCAGCAAAAACACCTCCGTGTCCCAGAAGGAATGTCCTTTGTAGCCTTCCCCGCTGAGCGCCTTTGCGCCGATTCCCATCCTCTCATCTTCTTTTTTTACCATGATATTCAGATGATACAGGGCAAAACGCAGGGCAGTCTGGTCAAAAGGCTTCTCTGAAAGGATCCTCACGTCCTGCCTCTCCCAGAGCTCCTTCCAGGCTCTCCCGCTCTCACGAATGAGGCTCTCGTATCCCTTCTCCCAGGCCTCTCTCACCTTACGAAGACCGGCCTGCGCAATTTTTCCGCTCCCATCCACCCGTTCACCTTGCAATGCGAATTCCAGGTCTCTGGACGTGTAGACACAGGAGATTTTCTCCACGGCCAAAACCTCTCCCTGTCTGACCGTGCAGGACGCACTTAAGAATATCTGACGCCGTTCCATAACAGGAAGCAGTCTCATGTCCGCCTCCCGCCCGTTGATTTGGTATCTGTGGGCGCAAAAGCATCCCGCATCTATTCCGCTCTCCGCCGTCCTTACCAGAAGCTGAAGAAAACGCTGGTCAAACATCCTCTTCTCCCCCTCCACGAAGTGCTGAGTTCCGCTGTTGTCCGCCCTGCCGTCGATCCCGCTCATAATCTTAATCTCGGCATCGCCGTCTGCCGGGCAGATCTCCACCCTGGATGCCATCACATGCTCATCCCGCAGAGAAACCATCCGGCGGAAAATAAACAAAAACCTTCTGCCCCTCTCATCCTCCCAGTCCGCGATCCGCACACTCTCGCCGTTTTCCAGATTCAAAGCTCTCTGATATTCATGCACAGTTCCCCGGCAAAAGGACAGAGGCTTCCCGTCTAAATAGATGCCCATTTGTGTCATATCCGGAAAATTGGGAAGCTCCGTCACCTCGCTTTCGCAAAACCGGTCGAAGGTCCCCGCCACAAACAAATTCCTTACCTCCCCGGTATACCGCTCCTCCAGAGCGCCCCTCACTCCCAGATAACCGTTGCCCTGACAGAAGATCGCCTCATATTTGTTAAGACGTTCCTCATCAAACCCTTCCTCGGCAAGGATCCACCCTTCCTTCTCCCCCTTCCGAATCTGATCTTTCCATCTGTCTATGATCTTTTCATTTTCCATAATCGTTTGCCCCGCCTTTCCAAAAACGTTTTTGTGTTCACTTAAAACAATAGAATTCTCGCCATGCAAGAATTCTATTGTCTGTCATTTCTAAATATTTATGCGCCGTTTTGCGGCGCTCCACTATAGATGAAAGTCAGTCGCTTTGCAGCCTCTTGACGCTGTCTCTTTTCTGAAGCCTGTATGGCACGTAGATTCTTTTTGATTTGCTCTGATCCCTGCGCAGCTCCTGCAAAAGAGCGGCCGCACTGTAGCCCATCATACTCACATCCTGCTCTACGGTGGTAAGACCCGGCGTGGTATATTCGGCTATGGGGATTCCGTCAAACCCCGTGACAGAGAAATCCTCCGGTATGCCATAGCCCAAGTCTCGGATTGCCTTCATGGCTCCAAGGGCCATAATATCGCTCAGACACAGAAACGCCGTCCCCGAGTCCTTTCCATTTTTTTCAATGTACTGCCTTACCGTGCGGTAAGTCTGCGATTCACTGTAGTTACAGGTCAGGATCTTCTCCCTGGTAAGCTCTAAGCCGTTGCGCTTAAAGGCAGTATAGATCCCGGCGATACGGCAGGTAGTCACCTCCGCCTCTTTCTTTCCCTGAACCACCACAATATCCCGATGGCCGCAGTCAATCAAATATTGTGCGATATCATCCGCCGCCTTGATATTGTCCACTGACACACAGCCAAGCCCCGCACCCTTGATATACACGTCAATCAGCACACAGGGCATCCCCGATTCCACCAGCTCGTGGAAATAAGGATCATTGGTGGCAACACCGCTGAGAACGGCCCCGAAGATACTGTGCTCCGCACAGAATCTCTCGTACGTCTTTTTCTGCTGTTGTTCCGCATCCGTAGTATAAAGAGCAACCTCCACCGAGTGCTCATTGGCATAGCGGTAAATTCCCTGGAGAAGCGTCAGCACAAAGCTGTCCCTGCGGTCACTCTCCAAAAAACCCGATATAATGAGCCCCATGTTGTTGGTCTTCTTTGAGGAGATGCTTCTGGCATTCACATTGGGGGCATAACCAAGATCCTTTGCCACCTCGAATATTTTAACCTTAGTCTCCTCGTTAATATCCTGATACCCGTTAAATGCTCTGGAAACCGTTCCTATGGAAACCTTCGCTTCCTTTGCCACATCTCTGATCGTAACCATACTCATTCCTCGAAAACGTTTTTATATGAAAATCATATCACTTTTTCAGGGAATTTGTCAACCTTACCTCCATCCCGGAGCACTCCGCATCCACCTGTGCGGAGGTCTGATTTTCCACCTCACAGACACTCCGGCCATTTTCCCGGCGGATCCTTATAGAGATCTCACCGTCCAGAACCCTCACCCTTTCGAGGCCGCAGCTCTTCCCTTCCGCAGGCTCAAAAGCCTTCGGAAGCATGGGCGCAATCCGGATTTTTCCTTCTGCCGCATCCGGCTGAATACCGAAAAAGTATTTTACCACCGGTACTACCGCACCGTAAGCCGTCCATGCCTGAACAAAGCATCCGTAGTCGGGAGACATCTCGCTGATCGACCCCGGAGTGGCAGCTCCAAAGGTCCCAAACATCCTCTCTATCAGGGAGAAGGCCCGATCCGCATGACCGTATCTGGCCTGGGCCACCGCCATAACGCCCGTACTGATCGTCATGGCCGCTCCCTTCAAAAGCCCTTCCAGATACATGCCGCATTCTCCCACGAACTCGGCGGTATCCATTCTCTCAAGGGCTCTTTCCGCCTTGTTGCGGTCCGCAATTCCCATCTCCATAGGTACATTGATCACCCAGTTTTTGTTCAGCACCCAGCCGTATTCCTGCTGCCCGCCATTCTCCCCGCCGCTTTCGCAGCGCTGCGCAAGAAGCTGCAGGAATCTCTCCTTCGCCTCTTTTTCTCCCGCCTGCTCCATCCGGTCAAGAATGATATCTCTCTTTTCGCTGATCTTTAAAGGAGACGCAAAGCAGTCACAGAACAGTCCTTCCTCCTCGGCCCAGAGCTTCTCGTTCACCGCCTTCTGCGCCTGATCCGCCAGCTCCATCCAAGCTTTGACATCACCGCTTTGTCCGAGTGTCTCCGCAATCCTCCCAAAGCACCTGTAAGCGCAGCAGGTATAGACAGCCGTGTCAATCATCTCCATATTCAGCCCGGCAATCTCAATGATCCCATAACCGGTGGGGAAGAAATCCCCGTCCTCATCCTGATCCTTTAACCACTTCACTCCCATTCTGATATAATCAAAGCACTCTGAGAGGATCTCCTTATCTCCCGTCCACTGATAATACTCCCACAAAAGAATGATGAAGTGGGCCGTCTCCTGAGTGTTTCCCGTGTTGGGACAGAAACCGTTTGGCAGAAGCTCATGGATAATTTTGCCGTTTCCGTTATATTTTTTTGAATATTCCAGAATCAGGCGGATGGTATCCCTGCACAGCTCAAACTGTCCCTGCATCATCATTCCCTGAAGGGCGTAGCAGCTGTCACAGCCAAACCACCACACATACTCCGGAATTCCCGCCGTAACTCCTCTTCCGATTCCGTCCACCTTAAGGGTAAGCCAGTCCGTGTGGATCTTGATCCAGTCAAAGATCTCCTCCAGCTTCCGGCTCCCCGCAAAGGTACAGCCTCCAAGATCGAGCCGGGTCTGCTCCGTGAGACGTTCAAGCCTTGACGCCTTTTCGCCCTCAAAGTCCGTTTCGGAACACAGCTGCCTGTACTGCTCCTCACAGTCCTGTCCGGAACAGAAGGATCCGGCCACATAAAAGGTAATCTGCTTATGCTCTCCCGGTTCGAGGCACAGCTCCCGGCTCATCCGGCAGCTCCCTCCCAGGCTCTCCGTAATCTCAGGGCCAAACTCGTTTCCGGTCACACAGCCGGAGAATTTCTCGGAAGATCCGATCATCACATGCCAGGAATTTTTCTCATCCTTTCCCCGGACCACATGATCCTTCTCATCCCATTCCAGAATATCCCTTCCGTCCTCGACATCCATATTCTCCGCAAGCCAGTCGGGCCGTAGGTTTATGCGGAAGAGAAAGTCTGCCGCAAGGCGGCGCCCCTTTCCCTGGGCGCTCTCCTTTGGAAGGAAAAAGTCATAGGTAACCTTAAGTCCCGCAATCCCGTCAGGGATCATCTGACTTCTCGTTATCACCACCGGCGTATGGCCCATGGTGGATCCGGAATAGACAAACACATTCTTGTGGGGATAGTTGTGGAATTCCCCCGCCGTCATATACCCGTCTACCAGTCCCTGGGAATCTTTATCCGTAACCCTCATCCAAAAGCCGTCCAGGAGCTTTACCGGATAAAGCCACAGACCGCCCATCTCCTTTTCCAGATGGTGCCCAAAGTCCGGAAAGCCTCCGTCAATCGCCCCGACCAGCTTTATTCTCTCATTCCCACAGACATATTTAGGTCTGGTACAATTCGATTCTGCATGTAACATATTCTTACCCCCGTCCTTATCCCTTCGTTCCCGAAGATATTGCAATTCCGTCAATGATATAGTCCTGTGCGATAAAGAACAGGATCAATACCGGCAGCATCACAAGCACAGTAGCCGCCATCATCAGATTCCATTTGCTCGTATATAATCCCTTGAAAAACGCAAGTCCAAGAGACAGTGTATATTTTTTGCTGTCATACAGATAGATCAGAGGGCCGTTAAAATCATTCCAGGTACCCATAAAGGTGAAGATTCCAACCGCCGTCATAACCGGACGGCACATAGGCACCAGCACTCTGGCAAAAATCTTAAAGGGTCCTGCCCCGTCGATTCGGGCCGCCTCGTCAAAATCCTTGGGAATTCCCGACATGAACTGACGCACCAGGAAAATATTGAAGGCTCCTCCTCCGAAAAAGGCAGGAACCACCAGGGGAAGCACGGTGTTCACCCATCCGATCTGCCGGTAGATCAAATAGGTGGGGATCATGGTCACCTGGGAGGGCAGCATCATGGTTGCAAGAAGAATCAAAAACCACACCCTCTTTCCCTTAAAGTCAAACCTTGAAAAGCCGTATGCCACAATCGCGGAGCTTACCACGGTTCCCACCAGATTGGGAATCACGATCATCAGCGTATTTTTCAGATACAGGAAAAAGTCAATGCTGGTGACGGCTTCATAAAAGTTTCCCCACGCCAGCTCTTTTGGGAAGAAATTGTCAGTATACATCTCAGATGCGGGCTTTAAAGCCATACAGATCGTCCACAGCAGCGGAATCATGATGACCACGGCACCGCCAAGCAGAAGCAGTGTGGCAAGGATACTTGCGATTCTGTGATTTATTTTTTTAGAACGGTTCATCTTCCTTCCCTCCCTTACAGCTTATCGTCATTCTGGTAATATACCCAGAAGCTGGAGCTCTTGATGACCAGCATGGTAAACAGCATAATGATTATAAACATTACCCAGGCCATTGCGGAAGCATAGCCCATCTGGTATTCCTTGTAAGCCTTCTGATACAAATACAGGTTGTAGAACAGGGTGGACTGCATGGGCCCTCCCTCTGTCATGACATAGGCCTGCGTGAAGTACTGGAAGGAGCCGATCACGGCCATCACCACGTTAAAGAATATCGTGGGCGAAATCATTGGAACCGTGATCTTAAAAAAGATCTGCCAGCCCTTGGCACCGTCCACTCTGGCCGCTTCCTTTAATTCCTCGCTGACCCCCTGAAGGCCGGAGAGATAAATAATAATAGTGTTACCCACGCCCCAAAGTCCCATGATCATCAGCGCATAGAGGGCGGTATTCCGGTCCGTGAGCCAGGCCGGCCCTTTGATCCCGATTACAGAGAGCGATTTATTTAAAATTCCGTCCTGTGCAAAAATCCTGGTCCAGATCATGGTGGCCGCTATGGTCGGAATAATCGAGGGCAGGAAGTACACCACCCGGAAGATCTTCATACCCTTGATATCCATGGCCAGCAAGAAAGCGACAAAAAGCGACGCAATCTGGTAACAGGGTATCGTGATCAGACAAAACTTAAAGGTCACCTTCAAAGACTGCCAGAACTTGGGATCTTTGAACATGCTGGTGAAATTTTCCAATCCCACAAATTCTATAGTGGATAATCCCGTGACGATATCCCATTCGCATAGAGATAGAATCGCCGAAAATACCATTGGGAGCAGAGTGAAGAGAAAAAAGCCTAAAATCCATGGCATGACGAACAGATAGCCGTTTCTGTTTTCTCTGCTCTGCACCTTCCCCGATCTTCCTTTTCCTGCCATAATTAACCTCCATTTATTCGGAACAGGTCCTATTTCATAAAAAGGGCCGTCACAGCCTGGGCCTTTCGATCCTCAGCGTGACAGCCCTGTGCCCTTATTTTCTATTTTTGCTTAGACGCTTCGAGAGCATCGTTCAGAATCGTCATGGTGTCCGCATCATGATATACGATTCTTTCAACAACCTCGCCCAGTACCTGGTTTACCTGGCTGCCAACCTTGCCCCTCATACCGATCGGAGGCACACTGTAGTCCAGTGACTGAAGCAGAGCCTTCTGATCATCGGACAGGCTGTCAACAACTGCCTGAAGCTGAGATTCCGCTGTAGGGAACGCCGCCTCGTTCTGTGCTCTCAATTCGGAAGCTCTCTCTCCCGTGAGCAGCTTGAGCACTTCCCACGCCGCTTCCTTATTCTTGCAGGAAGAGCTGATCGCATAACCGGAAGCACAGAAGTATGCCGCATGATTGCCGGGTACAAGCGCTGTCGCATAATTCACACCCGCATCCTCGAGACCGGTCTTCGCCCAGCCGCCGGTAATGAACATTGCCAGCTTATTGTTGATCATCATAGCTGTTCCGTCGCCGTAGGTATCTGTATCGGCAGCGTTAGGAGAAATCCTGTCGTCTCCTTCGGTCCATCCGAAATAGGTGTCAAGAGCATCTGCAACGCCCTGGGAATTCAGATAACCCTCAGCCGTGGAGTAATCCTCGCTCACATAGGAAAATCCAAGAGATTCCAGATAGGTGTCTACCGCATAGTTCCAGGACTGTGCCTGGAAACCGAAGGTCTCAAACTCTCCGTTTTCATTCTTCGTGGTCAGCTTCTTAGCCGCTTCATACAGATCGTCCCATGTCCAGCTCTCGGAAGGATAATCCACGCCTGCCGCATCGAACATGTCCTTGTTGTACCACAGGCAGATCGGGTTATAATCCTTTACCAGATATCTCTGAGATCCATCCACCACGCCCATGTCCATCACGGATTCTCCCATGGGGTTCTGCCAGTCCGTATCTGCCGCAATCAGATCGTCCAAAGGCTCCACCATTCCCAAGTCAACCCACTTATAAAAATCGCCTTCTCCGGAAAGGAAGATATCATATCCGTCGCCGGATGAGAAAGAGGTCGTCAGCCTGTCGCCGTATCCGTCGCCCGGAACCACATCCAGCTGAATCTCGATCGCATCCTGGCTGGCATTAAACTCCTCCACCAGAGTGTTCTCCGCCGCAGGCTTGTCATCTCCCCACTTAGTAACACGGATCACTGTCTTCTCACCGCCGGCAGCGCTTTCACTGCCTGCATCCGTATCTGCTTTACTCTCTTCTTCCTTCTCGGCTGTCTGCGCATCGCCGCTCTCCTCGGTCGTATCCTTTGCCGGAGCTTCCTCCTTTTTTGATGAGCCACAGCCCGCAAGAAGGGAAAAGCTCATTACCGTCGCCAGCAGAATCGCTGTCACTCTTTTTAACTTCATAATAATTTTCCTCCTGTTATTATTATTAGTGTTGTTATCGAAAACGTTTTTGATGCAGGGCAAAAAAATTTACTTTCAAATCTCCTGTATGATTCGTTTCCGAAAACGTTTTTGTAATTTTATAATAAACATAAATGTACAGCTTTGTCAATTGCATTTTTTAATATATTTTTATTTTAGTCATAATATCCAATTATCGCTTCTGTTTTCTGTCTGAAAACACGTTTTTTTGTGCATATCACACAATCTGCTTTTCTCTCATTCTCGCTTGGATTTTTTAACAGCTTCCAACGGCCTGTGTATTTGATAGCTGAAGAAAAGAAAAGGCAGCGGTAAAATCTGCCGCTGCCCTTCTGTATAAGCCGATAACGGTCTCCTACCTGGATACCGTTCTGCGCCTTTCCATCACCGCACCAAGTATTCCTCTGATCACAACATAGAGAAGCGCTGCCACGACCCAGTAAGAAAACAGCATATTATGTCCCGCCTCCTGGTGTATGCGCGAAAAGCGGACGACCATAAAGACCGCAAGCGCCCCGGCCCAGTATACTCCGTTCAGAAATGCCGTTCTCTTCTTTATGTCCTTTTTCTCTTTCGTGTACTTTTCCTCCTGAAGCAGCTTGATAAAGCTGTTGTAAATGCATCCCGACCACACAAACAGATATGCGGCGGCAGCGGCCAATACCACCAGAAGCGCAAAACACATAATAGAATATCCATCGCTATCCGCAAAGACACTCACCGTCATCAGAGGAATGACGCTTGCGATACTCAGAGCCGCTCCAAGAACCGTACAGCGCCTGTGAGTCTGTTCAAAGCTCTCTCTGCGCTTTTCCACAATCCCCCTCACGCCATATTTCAGGAAAATCCCTTCCTTCTCCACATACCGAAAGCCGGAAAGCTTCATTTCCTCCGTTACCAGAAGCATCCCTCCTGCCAGCGCCAACACCAGAAGAATAATAAGGCCGGCCACAGAGGCTCTTTCATCAGACATCTGAATCCAGCCGTTCTGCGACAATCCGGAGAGCAAAATCAAAAATACCGGAGATAAAATACACAGAAGCGTCCCCAGCGCCGTGCCCTTTGCCGACTCCCTTGCGGCATCCATATATTTGTTTGCTTCCTCCAGAGTGACAGAACGAACGTTTAACGCCCCGCACCCGTTTTCCGGCTCCTGCTCCGAAGCCGTATCCGTCTGCGTTCCCTCCTGTGGGCTTTCGAGTTCATCCTTAAGGAGATAATCCGTGCTTACAGAAAAAATATGGCTCATCTTGACGATCTTATCCAGATCGGGAATAGAGGCTCCCGACTCCCATTTAGAGACAGACTGTCTGGAAATTTCAAGCTGTTCTCCCAGCTGCTCCTGCGACCATCCCTTCTTTTTTCTCAGCTCCATTATCTTATCTGCCAAAATCATATCCTGTGTCATCCTCTCTTTCTGTCAATCTTTTTTCACGATATCGCTGCAAAAAACATAACAGAAAAGCCGGTTGACAACCAGCAAGTGCGCTTGGAAATGTGTCAACCGGCAGTTGCATTTCTTTGAACCATGAGCCTTCTGCCTCTTTTTCTTCTTTTGCGGAACATCCTGTGTGATTCTTCCGCCCATACCTATGATATTTTTCCATTTCTGCCCGCCACCAGAAAAGTAGCGGTTCCTGATATGCTTTGTTTAATTGTAGCAAAGCCATAGTTTCTCCGTCAACTAAATCTTTATTAGTTTTTGGTAAACCACAGCTTCTACACTCTCGGTCCTCCCCCGAAATATCTGGCAGTAGCAGTGCGATCCTGCTGACGCATCTCGAAGGGATGCCTCTGCAAAAAATCAATCAGAGCCTCTTCCTTATCGGAACACTTTACCTCCGGCACCGTATCAAAATACATTATTGCCGGATCATCTTCGCAATAAGGCCGCCACTTGGGCGCTCCGTTCGCCTGCGGTACTCCCGTTTCCGCAAAGCTGCACCAGCAGCCACACATGATATCCTGCATTTTTTCCGTAATCTCCGGAACATAAGAAGGTTCAATATAATCCGCATTCCGGAAAACATAGGGAATCTCCGCATTATGCCACGGAAGTGTGCCGCCATATACCGGCTGTTCCATTTTAAACAGATATACGTAGGTATTCTTAAGTCCCGCATCCGCACGGGCCTTCAGATAATCGAATGTGCCTGGACGGAACACTCGATCCGTAAACAGCAGATCCTGTATCCGTCTCTCCGGATACGCCTCACGAAACAGACCGACAGCCTCATCTGCCGCATTACCAAGTTTTTCCGCTATCAGCTTCCCTGCCCTTTCCTCATTCCAGGTATTCTTGCGTCCGTCGCCACAGGTTGTCGCAAAATTCTGTGAAAACTCACCCAGCACATTTCCCACTATAACAGGTATCTGCTTGGCATGGGCGCAGATGGATGCCTCATAAATACTTCCAAGATAGAAATCATTATCCTTTTTAGGACCAAATCCCATATCCGCATACGAACCAAGAGACATTATGATCTGCTGAAGTTTATAATAGGGCACTGTTTCCAGTTCTTCCGCCTGCCGGGGCTGAATTTCCAGCCGTTCAAGCAAAAGAGCTGCCATATCCTGCCCTTTTTGCCTTTCCGGTCGGGGACGCAGAACACCGCTCTGAATTACTGCCCGATGAAACAATCCATTTGCGGAAGGAATCTGCAAAAGAGCCGCCACCTTTCCACCGCCTCCGGACTGCCCGAATATGGTTACATTCTGCGGATCTCCGCCAAAAGCTGTAATATTGCGTTTTATCCACTGCAGCGCTTCCACAATATCAGCCATTCCCACATTTGCGGAATACCTGTATTTTTCCCCGTAGAAAGACAGATCCAGAAAGCCCAGTACATTAAGTCTGTGATTCAGTGTGACTACTACCACATCCCGGAAGCTGCTCATATTCTCCCCGTCATAGGCAAAATGCTCAATTCCGGAACCGGTGGAAAATCCTCCCCCATGCAGCCAGACCATCACCGGACGCTTCCTTTTCGCATCAAGCGACTGTGTCCAGATATTGAGATACTGACAGTCCTCATCTTGCGGATAAAACACATGAGGCACCGTATAGTTATCAGAGGGTTGTACCGTCTGGATTTCCGGACATACCGGCCCGTAAATAATCGCATCCTTTATTCCCTCCCAGGAAGCCACCGGCTCCGGCATATGAAAGCGTTTCGCCTGCGCATAACGGATTCCCCTGAAAATATAGGTATCATCCACGATCAGCCCCCGCAGTCTGCCCTCCTTGGTCAGAACCACCGGATGATCCGGATCACTGATCACCTGTCTGGTCAATTTTTTAATAAACATATTCTTTCCTCCTGCCTGCGATTATTTCTTTTTTCCCATCAGCTTTGAAAAATCTACATTACGGACAGGCAAAACCGCTATCAGCTCCCGGTCATGATTCGCTCTGCAGCTGCATTTACGGTCGAAAATCATGGTGTTGTCTTCCTTCTGCGTCACCGCCTTCCACAAAGGCACACCGATACCATTAGGATCGCCGGTTTTTGCAAAATTTACCCAGGCGCCGCTGACAATATCCTGAAGCTCCGGTGTAATTCCGGGTATAAAGGAAGCCTCCAGATATTCCGCATTATGAAAGATATAGGGAATCTCAGCGTTGTGCCAGGGCACAGTTCCGCCGTTAAACGGTGATTCCAGATTAAACAGAAAATTATAAACACCCGCTTTGGATGACAAGGCCCGCAGCCTTGCGAACTCCAGCGTATCCCGCCTCATCTGCGCATCCAGAAACAGCAGATCCGCCGGTGTTTTGTCAGGATACGTCTCTGTAAAGCTTGCGATCAGTGCGTCCGCCTTGTCTCCATATTCCTGAATCAGAAGATGACGTATGTATTCCGGTGTCCACGAATTCTTGCTTCCCTCGCCCACGGGCGATGCGAAATTATTCAGGAACTCTCCGAACACTGATCCGCAAAGCAAGGGTGTGTCCAGCGTCTCCCTGATAAAACCGTTTCTGTAAGGATGACCGGAATAAAAAACATGATCTGTCACCGGGCCAAACATAATTCGCTTCCCTGTCTCTTTGGAGAGACGTTTCATGGCGCGGTCCGCCGCCAGTGCAAGTTCATCGTAAAAAACCCGCTCGATTTCCTTAACATGCTCCGGCAGGATCCCCAGCTCTTCCAGCACAAAGGCAGCCAGCCGCTGCGAAAGTTCAGGAGTAATGTCTTCCGTATGGCGCATGCCTCCGCTCTGCACACAGGCACGATGGAAGAGTCCCGCCGCTTTCTTTGACTGCAGCATGGTGACTACCTTTGCTCCGCCTCCCGACTGTCCGAAAATCATCACATTATCCGGATCTCCTCCGAAAGACATAATGTTATCCCTTATCCATTCCAGAGCCGCTGTCAAATCTGCAATACCGGCGTTTCCTGAATACCGATACTCTTCACCATAGGCGGACAAATCAAGAAATCCCAGCACATTGAGTCTGTGATTGAGCGTAACCACTACCACATCGCCAAAGCTCGAGAGCTCTTCCCCGTCATAGGCATAATGCTCCACACCGGAACCGGTCATCATACCGCCTCCATGAAACCAGACCATGACAGGTCTCCTCGCCGACCGGTCCAAATGCTGTGTCCAGATATTCAAACATTGACAGTCCTCACTCTGCACCGTGAAATAATGCGGCACCGTAAACTGATCATGAGGTACGCAGGTAAACATTTCCGGACAGGCATTCCCATATGTAACCGCCTCACGAATACCCTCCCAGTCTTCAGGAGGGAGCGGCAAGTGAAACCGCTCCGCCCTCGCATAGACAACTCCCCGAAATATATAGGTATTCTCTGAAATAACTCCTCGCAGCCATCCATTTTTTGTCTTGACTTCCGCCTGTCCGTAATCCAGTATTACCTGCTGTGTTAATTTGCGAATATACATACTTCTCCTTTCAGGCCGCCTTCCGCTGTGAATGTAATCTTAATCTCCCCCTCCGCCTCAGGCATGAAGGCTGCAAGCAAAAGCCCGTTAAACATCCGCCTTTCCGGACTGGCATACAGGGACAGGTCCATCAGATCTCCTCCGTCCATTCCCACAAGACGGGCCGGACCTTCCACATGGCAGGAAATCACAGGGCAGGCATCAGGCACAAATCTTCCCTCTGCATCTCTTGCCGACAGCTCGATTTGTACCAGCTTTCCGGCTTTTATATCCGAATCATAGCACTCAAATGTCAGCCTTTCCGCCTTTTGCGTTGTGCATACCTCCTTAACCGCTGCCAGTTGCCCATTTTTATAGCCTTCTGCTCTCAGGATACCGGGTTCATACATCACATCCCAGACTAGATGAAGGTCATTCGTGGTTGCATAAGTAAAAAATCCTTCATTCCATGCTCGAACCGCACCGTACCGGGGGCAGCGGTATCCTCTGCTTCCGACAAATTTACCGTTTATATAGAGCTTTACCTCATCACAGTTGGTATAGCAGACTACCTGCTTATAACATCCTTCCTGTCCCTCAAAATTCCAGTGAGGAGCCAGATGCAGTGTAATTTCCTTTGTATTCCAGATCGAACGGAAGTAGTAATAGGTATCCTTCTTAAATCCTGCCGTATCAATAGGCCCGCAAGGTGCTCCCCTTCTGGGCCAGCGGGTTTCTCCCAGATAATCAATTCCGGTCCAGAGATAATCCCCGGATACGAAATCATGGCTGGCCGTATATCTCCACAGTGCTTCGTGGTGAAGCGTGGCACACACATAATTCCGGAATCCTCCGTCCAGAGAATAATCTCCTCTGACCCCTCCGGCGGATGGATTCTCCGTACCGATCATACGGCGCTGCGGATACGCTGTACGATCCTCCTCGTAAAAGGTCTCCGCACGCTCCCTCCAGCGTCCCACATAATTATATCCAACCACGTCCAGTGCGTTTTCAAATTCCCGCAGTGTTCGAATCGATTCCACCGCCGCAATATTATCACAGGCCGAGGTCACCATGCGCCCGGAATCCTCCTCGTGGCAGATATCCTGCAAATACTTAAGAAGCTTTACCCCGTCAAGAGAAGACTGCTCCGGAATTTCGTTGCCAATGCTCCAGATCACAACCGAAGGATGATTAAAATCCCGTCGAAGCATGGCAGTCAGATCTTCCTTCGCATGACGGTCAAAAAACATGCTAGAACCGTAAGCCAGAGCTTCCGAATAGTAGTTGTCCGTCTTATTCTTTGCCAGAAGCCACTCGTCAAAGGCCTCGTCCATAACCAGAAATCCCAGCTCGTCGCAAAGGTCAAGGAGAACCGGAGCCGGGGGATTATGAGAACAGCGGATACCGTTGCACCCCATATCCTTCAACGTTTTTAATCTTCTCTCCCAGCTTTCCCGCAGCCCCACCGCACCGGTCAGTCCGCAGTCATGATGAAGGCACATGCCCTTGATCTTCACAGTCTTTCCATTGAGCAGAAACCCTTTCTCCGAATCAAAGCAGGCTGTTCGGATTCCGATCCGGCATGTGACGGAATCGGTTTCCTTTCCATCCGCTATCACCGTACTCACCAGCGTATACAGATATGGATCCTCATCCGTCCAGAGATGCGGCGCTTCCACATTCGGCCTCACCATGCAGTCGCCGGTTTCGCCTGCCCCCAGACTCAGCGCCGTGCCCGAGACGGAGACCATCCTGCCGTCGCTGTCATAAACCTTATGCAGCACGCCTGTATTTACCGGCTTTTCTGAATCATTTCTCACTCTTGACCGAATCTGCAGCGAAGCCATATCCTGTTCCGGATAAAGGCCGTTCGTGGCACACCTGACACCAAAATGGTCAAAATGCACCTCATTTGTCCGCACCAGATATACATCCCGATAAATACCGGATCCGCTGTACCACCTTGAGTTCGGCACCAGACTGTTGTTGACCCTCACCGCCGCCAGATTTTCTCCCTCTCTAACAAAACTGCTGATGTCCACATAGAAGGAGGTGTAGCCGTACCCGTGTCCGCCCGCTTTCATCCCGTTAATATATATAGTGGAATCCATATAGATCCCCTCAAAATAAAGGTAGAGCTTCTCATCCTCTGCAATCCCATCCAGCATAAAATGCTTTCGATACCAGGCCGTGCCGGATTTTCCGTATCCCCCGCCTCCTCCGGTGGCTTCTGTCTCCTCCGGCGGATAATCCACGCTCCAGTCATGCGGCAGAGACAGCCTTCGAAACGCACCCTCCTCTATCCCCTCCTTCGCAAACTCCGCTTTATCCTCAAGCAAAAATAACCAGTCTCTGTTAAAATTGGTAATATTACGCATAATTTTCTCCCTTCATTTCCTTATCCCTTCACGGCTCCAATCGTCATACCCTTGACAAAATACCGCTGTACAAACGGGTACAGCAATACGATCGGTCCGGTTGCGATCACGGTCATAGCCATCTTCATGCTCTCCAGTGGCACAGTGGTAATCGGCATGCCGGATTTTTCCGCTACCAGACGCATGGCCTCTGCACTCCCCAGCATTCTCTGCAGATAATACTGCAGCATAAATTTTTCTTCATCCGTAATATATAACATACTGTTGTACCAATCATTCCAGTATGCCAGCGCCGAGAAAAGACCCAGCGTTGCAATGAGCGGCTTGGAAAGCGGCAGAATCAGTCTGACATAGATGAGGAAATCATTTGCGCCGTCCATTTTGGCAGATTCCGAAATCGAATCCGGTATTCCGGCCATAAAAGATTTTGCAATAATCATATTCCATACGGAAAACATCATGGGCAGAATCAGCGCCAGATAATTGTTTTTAAAGTGCAGATAACGGATACAGAGCATATAGGTCGGTACCAGTCCTCCGCTGAACAGTGTGGTAAAAAAGAAAAAAAATGCAAATTTGTTTCTCCACGGAAAATCCTTTCTGGAAAGCACATACCCCGTCATTGTGGACATGATTACCGCCAGACAGGTTCCAGCCAGCGTCACTCCCATGGTCGTCCCGTAAGCCCAGAGAATCTGTACCGGATTTTTAAGGCACAGCCCATAGCTTTCCAAACTGAATTCTCCTGTGGGGAAGATGGGATATCCGTTTTTGATCAGTGAAGTTTCCGGAGTAAAGGACGCTACGATAATCAGATAAAAGGGTACAAGGCATACGATTGCAAACGCTCCTACCACCACATAAGCAAGAATATTTACGGAGATTACATCCGCGCCAAGGCGTACCTTTTTACCGGTTCTTACTATATTTCTACTTTTTCTCATGCTCACCCCTCCCTTAATACAGCGCATAATCCGGGTTGTATTTTTTTACCAGTCCGTTTGCACACATGATCGTAATGAAACAGAGCACAGACTGATAGAATCCCGCCGCCGCCGACACGCCCACATCGCCGGAGGAAATCAGAAGCCGGAACACATACGTGTCGATAACGTCCGTCACCGGCTCAAGCAGTGCGCTGCTTCTGACAGTCTGGTAGAACAGTCCGAAGTCGCCCCGGAATATATTCCCTATTGCCAGCAGTACCAGAATCATCATGGTGGGGATCAGCGAGGGAATGGTCAGATAACGTATCTTCTGCCATGCGCTTGCACCGTCCAGAGAAGCCGCCTCAAACATCTCCTGATCCATGGAGGTGATAGCCGCCAGATAAACAACCGAGCCGTATCCCGTCTGCTTCCACGCCTTCAGGAAAACGAGCAGAAACGGCCATGCGCCCGGCGAATTGTAAAGGTCGAAGGGCTCCGAACCAAGACCGGTGATTATATGGTTGGCCACGCCGCGCTCAAAGTTAAACACGTTGTAAACGATAGCGCCCGCTACCACCCAGCTGATAAAGTAGGGCAGAAACATGAAGGACTGCGCAGTCTTTTTAAAAACCTTGCAGCGAATCTCATTGATCAGAATCGCCATTCCCATTTCCAGAATCACCCCCATCGTGATAAACACGATATTATACAGAATCGTATTCCGGGTGACCATCCCCAGCTTTCCGGAAATCATCAGAGCCTTGAAATTATTCAGTCCGTTCCATGGAGAAAAATAAATCCCCCCATTATAATTATACTTCTTAAAAGCCAGAACCACGCCCGTCATCGGTATATAAGAAAACACAATCACATATACAATGGCCGGCATCAGCATCAGAAGAAGCATCCAGTGCCGTCTTACCACCTTAAAAAACGGCGGTTTTGCCACTTTAACTTTTTTGTTACGCCCCATAAAAAGCATCCTCCTTTCCAAAACCTCTGAAAGAAAAATGGCGGCCTGGCCGCCATTTTTCACTCTGTCACTCAACGGGTAGCAGCCCATTCCGTATACTGCCTGAACAGCTCTTCCTCGATCTTCGCAATTCCGGCCTCCTCCAGCTTCGCATTCATCTCCGCCAGATAAGCCTCCACATCGTCAACCAGGCCCAGCTGAAGAGAGGGTATATAATCGCCCATCACGGCCTTGCATGCCGATGCGTAATCCGTCACTTCCTTATCATTGAATACAAATGTCACAGTGGGGTTGGATGTGATCCTGGGCTCCCAGGAATCCACCATCTCTTTTTCCCTGGCTTCCACTCCGTTTTCCTCATATATACCGTTATTTACACCCCAGGATGCCGAAACGGAGTTGGGTGCATATGCCTCCGCATTCGCTCCTCTTGTATACTCATAGCCGTTGATCGTATAATGATCATTCTCAATTCCCAGTGTAAGCAGACGGTTCACATACGTATCCATCTTCAGAATATCCAGCACCATGGCCGACCGATAAGGATCCTTGGTCGCAGTGGCGATTGCCATATCGTTATTGTTAAATTCCTCACAGGATACCAGATGGTCCTTCGTAAGATCATAAGCCATGCACTTAACGCCCTCGTTCTTCTCAGCCATTCTCATATAATTAAATACTGTGCCGTTCCACGCAATGGAAGCTCCCTGCAGTGCGCCGAAAGCGTCATCGTCGGAAACTGTTCCCGAAAGAGCGCCCCGAGACCAGCATCCTGCATCCGCCAGCGTTTTCATATCCTTTGCAAAATTCAGGAAGGCTTCGGAATTCCAGCAAAGCTCAATATCCTCTACAGAGGGAATCTCCCCCTCCTTGTATTGATACTGATAATGCAGATTATTATCCTTAAGCAGATAGAACATGTCATACTGCTGACGATATACCTCCCACAATTCCGCATTGTTTCCGGAAGATGCCTGTGCGAGAATACCGGATTCCGGTGTCTCCTTTTCCGCCATAGTCAGCATGAAGTTCATATAGTCATCCCAGTTTTCCAGCTTCTCAATCCCGTGCTTCTCGGCCAGATCCTGGCGGATTGCCACTATCTTGGTGTCCGCCTTTTCCAGATTACTGGGAATCGCAATAATCTTACCGTCAACAGTCGCCTCGGCATAGCTGGTTTCCGCCTGATATTTATCTGTCAGAGGCATATTCTGTGAAATAAAACTGCGATCCATAGCATAGAAGGAGCCCTTTGCCGCTTCCGTGTACATATAACACCATGGAGCCGTATAAACAAGATCGATCTCTTCTCCGCCTGCCAGAGACAGAGAGTACATTGTTCCCATATCCGCCCAGCTGATAATCACGGTTTCCAGTGTCGTATTAAATGGTTCCAGATAAGCATTAATTTCCGCAAGGATCCTGTCCCAGTCCTGCGGCGTATCGCCGATCATATAAAGATGCACTGTCCCTGCTTTACTGAAATCCACGTTAGGATACATTTCCGGCGCTGCCTTAACCTCCCCATCCATGAGGGTTTCAGGAAGTCCTGTCAGAACGTCCTTATTTTCTGTATCTGCTGTAGTTTCTCCGCTCGCCGCCTCGTTACCGCCTGCGGGCACACCGCTGTCCGTATCCTTGGACATCTGATCTGCGGATCCGCCGCAGCCTGCAAAACTTATAACAATAAGCATCGCTGCCAATAAACAGGATAACCATTTCTTCATATCTGTTCCTCCTTTACAACATCCATTCACAATAAGCTTCTGCATACATGCCGATAAATTTCCGAATACATGGATCCCAGAAATCCCAGTCATGTTCTCCCGGCCCCTCTTCATAGTAAATATCCAATCCAAGCTTCCGGGCATAATCCATAAATCTCTTAGTATACTTATAAGAAAAATCCTCGGTTCCGATTGCCACATATAATTTGGGTAGTCGTTCCTTCATGGAAGCGGCCCGCTCCAGCAAAAATGCAGTATCGCTTTGGCTGCCCGCAAGGGCTTCCAGACTTCCCCAGTTTCGAACGACAACATTGTTCTCATCATCACCCCACTCCAGCTTCGGATCCATCTCCTCAAGCATCTCCATAATCAGCGACGCCCCGGAAAAGCTTGCCGCATAACCGAAAAATTCCGGTCTGCACAGCCCCCATTTAAGACTTCCGTAGCCTCCCATGGAAAGGCCGGCCACAAAACGCTTTTCCCGGCATCCGCCGATGGGAAAATAACTCTCCACGAGCCCCGGGAGCTCCTCTGTCAGATAGGTAAAATAGGGATAACCATGCGCCATGTCCGCATAAAAGCTGTTGCCGCTCACATCCGGCATTACCACAGCTATTTTATACTGCTCCGCATATCTCTCAATCGAACTGTAACGAATCCAGTCATCCTGATTTCCCCCGCCCCCGTGCAAAAGATACAAAACCGGAAAACGTTTCTTTACATTGGGTGTGCCATCCAGAAACCTACATTTTTCAAAGGGCAGAATTACATTTATATTCGTTTGATATCCTATGATCTCCGAGAAGAAACCACATCTTATCAACGCCATCAGCTCACCTCCCCTAGTCCAAACCAGCGCACCACATAACGTATCCAGGAATCCCAAAAATCAAAGGTATGTGCGCCCGGCCCTGTCTCAAAGGTAACCGGCAGCCCGATCTGTCTTGCATACTCCACAAACTTTACACAGCCGTCAAAAGTAAAATCCTCCGTACCGCAGCAGGAAAAAATCCGTGGTATTTCCTTTCCCGAATCCACGAGTCCTGCAGCCAGGTGCCTTATATCCTCTTCGCTCCCCCTGTAATCCTCAAGGCTCTTATAAGCTGCGATAAACGCACAGGCAGGATTACGGCTTTCAAACCGATCCCCAAATCCAAGATCCTCCAGATCCCCCATTCCGGACAGCCCAGCCACTGCACCAAAAAACTCCGGTTTTTTTAAAGCCCATTTAATTGCGCCCTGCGCTCCCATAGAATTTCCCATAACAAAACGATCTTGCCTTTTTGCCGAAATCGGAAACAGATTTTCTATCACCCTGGGGAGTTCTTCACTCAAGTAAGCAAAAAAACGCAGTCCGTATCTCATATCACAATAATAGCTGTTGCGCACCTCTGGCATAATGACTGCAAAATTCCCCTGCCGGCTGTACCTTTCAATACTTGTGTTTCTTAAAAAAACATTACAGTCATCTCCGCCGCCATGCAAAAGATAAATAACCTTAAACTTGCTGCCGCCTGCAGCCAGTTCACATCCGGCTTTCGACATTGGAATCGCAATCGCCACATTTGTAACCTCACCCAAAATCTGCGATAGAAATTCAAATTGTACAACCGCCATGTCATCCCCCCTTATTGATACAGCTACGCTGTTTGATAGGCTTCTCCTGTCGGGCCCTACATTCGTAAGCTTTATGGGATTATTCTATTTTGTTTTCATCTTTAAATCAATATTTTAGTCAACTTTTCTATATTTGTGTGAACACTGCACAATAATTGTGCATAATGCACATTCCTGTTTTCTTTTCCATTGTTTTAGTGTGAAAATTAAATTAAAATGATATAATATTCATTAAGATTATTTAAGAAGGAGAAATTCATGAAGACAGACTTATTTTTACAATATTTTGCTCCTTATATTCTGGATTCTTTTCTCAAGGTGCCGGAGATTTCTACCACCGAGGGTGTTCTGTTCTTCTATCCAACTCCGGTAGAGCTTCATAAAAAATGTATTTTTCTCGGCCGCAATCATGAGTGGATGCGGCTTTTAGATGACGGGATTTTAATTGATGAATGCACCTATCTTATCTGCACGACACTGGAATTCCATAATCACATTCCATCCGGCTTTAACCGCAGGATCAATGTTCTCTTCCTAAATATGTCAATTTTTGACGTGCTGCAATTGCTTGACCGAATCACATGTGGTTCCCCAAATTACACGCATCCGGACGGGGAACATATTCTGATCGATTTTTTCCGCACAATTTCCATACAGAATATTCCCGATCATGAATCCATGCTCCAGTGGCAGTCAAGATTTCCTTATCCTCTTAAAATCTTTCTTGCCGCCATTGTTGTTCGCCCGGAATATACGGGAATAGATAAAGAAAGCAGAGGAACGATTCATGAAAACCTTTCTGCTTTCTTTTTAGGGACTAATCTCTTCTACTACCATAACGAGTGGATTATACTGTATTCTCAGGATGAGCTTGCCAGCGATCAGCTTTCGATATCCTATGGCAATTTCTCCATGCTGCTTGCCCGTCTCAATTTATTTGCCGGGATCAGTTATGTAGGCGTCATACCTGAAAATTTTTACACGCTTTATCTGACTGCCTCCGCCTCTATGGAGTTAGGCCTGAAAATCAACCTTCCCAGTCCTCACAAACGTATCTATTCGTTTACACAGTACCATACTCTCTATCTGATCCATCTGAGCGCCAGACAATATGACCAGCTCCATCACCAAGCCGAGTTTTACTATATGGCGCATCCGGACGTGGTCAGGATTTACCTCTATGACAAAGCACATAACGCCGATCTTCTGGATACTCTTTACGCCTTTCTAATCAATAACTCCAGCCTGTCACAGACGGCACAGTATTCTTTTATGCATCGGAATACAATTTACAATAAGCTGAGTAAAATTGAGAATATCATCGGATATCCTATCAGTGAGATCAAGGAAAATTCCGTTTTTATCCTCTCTTACATGGTTATCCGATATTATCGTGACTTTCAGAACAACGATATTTATGAAAACATCGATAGCAACGACTGATAGATATCCCTCCTGGAAACTCCCCTGTCCTGAGCCACCAGCTTCATGGCCGCCTTGCGCTCAATTCCCTGCTCCTCATAATATCTC
>CAJUIO010000035.1:30800-32288 GCA_910586025.1 uncultured Lachnospiraceae bacterium | reverse complement strand
CCACAAGCTGTCTGCGGAACATGACATCCATATAGTTTAACGGTTCGTCCAGAACAATTACATGATTCCTCCTGCTCAAAACCTGTGCCAGATAAATTTTCTTCTTTTCCCCGCTGCTGTAGGTGCTGCATGGCTTTTTCAGCAGCTCCTCCGTAACATCGAACATTCCGCATATCTGCAAACCGCCTTCATATTCCCTTTCGCCCTTCAGCTCCCGTTTCAGGAACTCTTCTCCGCTTTTGCAGGTTCCCATATCTATCTCCTGGGGCAGCACGGAAAATACAATGTCCCCGTTATAACACACGGACGGATGCGCAATCTCTCCTGTAATTAATTTCACAAGCGTGCTCTTGCCGCTCCCGTTTTTGCCCTGGATCCAGACCGCATCATGCTCCCTTATTTCCAGAGACAGATTGCGTATCAGACTCTCTCCCTCCACATAGGAAAAACTCAGATCCTCCGCTTTGATCAGCCAGCCTTCCTTCTCCTCCTGTTCAAACTGAAGCTCTCTGCTTTCCTCATAATTCCTGAGCAGCTTCTTTTTTTCCTCAATGTTTTTGCTTATTCTCATTTCGCTTCTCTTGGCCTGTGCGAAATATGCCTGAACGCCGTTGGTTCTGCTGTGAGAGGCAAAATGATACTTCTGCTTGTTCGAGATCTCCGCCCAGTCTCTTTTCTGCACAATACTGCCCTCCATCCTTGCAATTTCCCGCTGCAGATTCTCGCTTGTCCTCCTCTCAAATTCCTCGACGATCCTTTTGTTGTCCTGCCATGTGGTATAATTTCCTTTTTCTATGGTAATGTCCGCCTTATTGATGGACAGAATATGGTCTGCCACATGGTCAACAAACGCCTGATCATGCGATACAAGAATGAATCCCCGTTTCCTTCGCAGATAATTTCCCAGCTCCTCTTTTCCATGGATATCCAGATGGTTGGTGGGCTCGTCAAGCGCAATGAACGTATTCTGTTTTAAAAATAACGCAATAATCAGCGCCTTTGTCCTCTCTCCGCTGGACAAGGTATGAAATTTTCTCTCCAGTACGCTGTCCTTCAGCCCGATTTTCCCGGCTTCCTTTCGGATTTTTCCTTCCATGCCAAAACCGTCCAGCTCCATATACCTTTCCAGGGAATCGGGATCTTCCAGATGCTGTTCGAGGCTGTATAAGCCCCCAATGCATTCCTTAATTACGTCCAGGGTTATTTCCACGTCCCCCGAATAATGATATGGAAAATATTCAACCCCGACATCCCTTTTTATCTTTCCGGCAGTGGGCGATAATTCCCCGCTCATCAGCCTGAGCAAGGTCGTCTTGCCCCGGCCGTTACGTCCGATCAGGCCAAGCCTCCACTGTGTATCGACGCAAATCGAAGCCTTCTCAAAAACAGGTGTATAGATTTCAGGATAATGAAAATCAACCTTCTCAAATATAATCTTCGCCATAGTCCCTCCTTACGGTGCAGTCACCAAGCCCATATCAAAATTTC
>CAJUIO010000035.1:4847-30700 GCA_910586025.1 uncultured Lachnospiraceae bacterium | reverse complement strand
AGTCCCTCCTTACGGTGCAGTCACCAAGCCCATATCAAAATTTCTACGTATTTGCTATGAACCAAAAAACGGTGCAGAAGAAAACTTCTGCACCTGAAATATCCTGTCGCAAGGCGGCCTTTCGCAGTCCGCCGGCATCCTACCGGGCAAAATCCCTTTTTCGGATTGTCCACGGAGGCTGCGGACTCGCACATATGGAATATTCTGATAAAAAACAGATGTTTATCTTCTACACATAACCTATAAAATTCGTTATTTTGCAGAAAAAATAAACATCCTCACATCTCCTTTACATTTACTACGATAAACTTACCAGAAAAGCGCTTATTTGTCAATGCCGAAAATCTCTGCCTCTGCAGCCTCACAAAGCTCAGGCAAAAAGCCGGGTGATCATCTCTATCATTCCAGGAAAAAACGTGATCACGCAAAAAATTCTTATCGTGTGAATAATCACGATCTTTGGCGCATCACAATTCAGGTCATCCGCCATAAGCGACATTTCCTGACAGCCCCCGGGCGTACACATCAGCATACAGGTCATCCTGTCAAACCTGGTAAGTCTGTGGAGCAGCTTTCCCATGAAATAGGTATAGAGCGTTGTCCCGACAAACATAATAAAAATAGGTACGATCAGCTGCGTGAGCACTGAAAAGGAGCCGCGCGTAACCTGTGCTCCGATATAAGAGCCTGCCAAAATCTGCAGGATAATCTTGGCCTTTACGGGAAAATAAGTCCTGTTTGTGCAGATTCCCCCTAATCCGCAGAAAATCATTGATCCGATCAAAGCTCCCGCATTGATCTGCATCGCTTTAAACAAGAGTCCACCCAGGGCCGAGAGCAACGCCGTAAACAGAAAACGCCTGATTTTCAGATTGACCGGCAGATGCGCAGCACCATCCTCAGACGGCTTATGATCCTGACAGACACACATATGGACGGGCTCCCGCATCAGTATTTTCTTGTAAAAGGTGGGAAAAAATGCAAGGATAAAGACCACCCGGGTTAATTGTGTAAGAGATACGATAATAGAATTTCCTCCCATATCGTCCGCAATCAAAGCCATATCCTGCATGCCTCCCGGAGCACTCGAAAGTAGCGCCGTGACCAGATCCAGGCCGCCAAAAATATGCATCAGCCCTCCAAAAACAAGGTTCATGGCCATCATGCCGAAAAACAGGATTACTATGGGCAAAAATAATCTGTAAATATCCGCAAGATCAGACTTCTTTATCCGGCTTCCGATCAGCATCCCGGAAAAAATCTGCAGCCATACCTTCATATCAGACGGCATACTGCCTCTCTGGGAAACAAGGCTCCAGATAATAACCGTAATCAAGGAGCCTGTCAGTGCAGCGGCGGGAAGCCGAAATTTCCTTGCCGTCAGCCCGCCGGCAGCTCCGCATATAACAGTCAGAAAAATATTAAGCATATCGAGGATCTCCCTTCAAAGATAAGCCGTGCCGGCTATTTTGCCCTGAACACACTGACCTCCGGCATAGTTGCACGATATTCAAATACGTTGCTCAGCACATGATGCACAGGCGCCTCCGCTTTGTTGTTGATAATATCATAAAGCGTGGAAATAGATCTCTCGGCCATCTCCTCCACCGGCATCTCAAGAGAAGACAGTTCCGGATAGGCGCAGGAACAATATCTCTTGTCTCCAAAGGCAAATATCTCCACGTCGGAAGGGATCTGGATATTCAAGGTTCTCATGGCATCCAGCCCGCCGGTAGCCATGATGTCATGCAGATAAAAAACCGCGGTGGGATGAGCTTTGCTGTTATCAAAAATATCCAGGGTGATCTGATATCCTCCCTGCTTGGTTGCCTCGCCAAAGCGGAAATTCTTTTCACTGCACAGAAGCGATGCCGCATCGCAGCCGTCAAGGAATCCGTCCCGGATCAGATTATAGGCGGAGGTAATATGTCTGGGACAAATAAGCGCCACATTTTTGTGCCCGCGCTGCGCAAGCATCTCAGCCATCTTAAAGGAGGATTCATAATGATCGCATGTAATACTGCTCAGGAAATCGGATTTCTGATTGAAAAGCAGCAAAGGCGCAAACAGGTTTGTCATATCCTTCAAATCGCTAAGATCTTTTTCAGACGCATTACTGATGATCGCCCCGTTGAACATATTGATTCCGATATTATTAATGGTTTCCGCCAGTTTATTAACAGGAAAAGGCTTCAAATTCAGATCTATGTTAATCTTTGATTGAACGATGGCCCGCTCCATTCCCACGATCGTCCGTCCAATCAGGGAAGCATGCGTATCTATCGCCCAAAATATGGTGACCTGGGGTATATTGCCATGCTGCGATGTACGGAATTTGCGGGCGGAGATATTGGGCAGGTACCCCATAGCCTTTGCAACGCGCTGTATCCGGTTCTGGGTAGCCTGTGAAATCCGCAGTGTGTCGCCCTTTCCGTTTAAAACGGCGGAAACCGTCATCTTAGATAACCCCACCGCTTCCGCAATATCTGATATTCTTACTGGATTCTGATTTTTAGACATAAGATTCCCTCCTTTGCTTTATCATTATAGCATATTTTTAGGGTTTGTAAAGAAGAAAATCACAGAAGGAAACCGTGGTGGGTTTTAATCATTATTGTGAATATTGTCAGAAAGTGATTATACTTTGTTAATTTTGCACAAAATAATGTTTCAATATATGTAAATAATATGGAAATATTTGACTTCAAAAATATGTTAATTGACAACCAGCAAGAGATGACATATAATGACACCATCAAAGCTTTAACAGTAAAGCAAATCGGATAAAAATAAAAAAAAGAGGGAATGACTATGAAAAAGTACATTTTAAAGCGACTCTGGCAGATGCTTCTGGTCTTGTTTCTCGTCTCCGTATTTTGTTTTTCACTTGTGCGCTTAATTCCGGGCGACCCGGTAAAGGCAGTGTTCGGGGAGGTGCAATACACGGAAGAGGAATATCAGGAGCTGCGCAGCGAGCTGGGACTGGACAAACCGTACCTGGAGCAATATTTCAGATGGATCACGGATTTTTGCTGCGGAGACTTCGGCGTTTCCTATACCTTTGACCGTCCCGTAAGAGAGCTTGTCGCCCAGCGCGCCCCCATCACTCTATATCTGACGGGGATATCCCTGGTCATCAGTATGATCCTCGGGATCTGTGCGGGAGTGTTTACAGCGGTAAAGCGTGGACGGCCCTCAGATACCATTATCACACTCTTGGCAAATACCACTCATTGTGTTCCTAACTTCTGGCTTGCACTGCTCCTTGTGTTTTTGTTTTCCGTGTCGCTTGGATGGCTGCCGTCTTATGGCTTTGCATGGCCGTCCGAAGGGATCCTCAAGAGCTTCAAGACCTGTCTTCTGCCGATCGTATGCTTTTCTCTCGGCCCGATTGCCGGAATTACAAGGCAGACCCGCTCGTGTATGCTGGAAGTGATACGTCAGGATTACATGCGCACGGCCAAGGCAAAAGGCCTCAGGAAAAATACCGTAATATTCCGCCATGGTCTTAGAAATGCGCTGATCCCGTTGATTACCTTCATGGGAATGTATGTTTCCACCCTGCTTGGCGGTTCGGCAATCATTGAACAGGTTTTCAGCATACCCGGTATGGGAAGTCTGTTGATGACAAGTGTGAGCGCACGGGATTTTCCGGTCATCCAGACATGTGTTTTACTGATGGCGGCATTCTCCATAATGATCAATCTCATTGTGGATATTCTTTACGGCTATATTGATCCCAGGATCAGACTGAATTGAGGTGAAAAGGCATGGAAAAAATAATGAGCTTTTTGAAAAATCTGTTTGACAGAAAAATCGTGATTCTTGCGGCGGCAGGGACTCTCCTGTTTATCGGAATGGCCATATTCGCACCCCTGCTGGCCCCTTATGATCCCAACAGGCAGGACCTGATGAGTTCCCTGGCAAAGCCGTCCGCAAAATACCTGCTCGGAACCGATTTACATGGCCGGGACATTCTCAGCCGCATTATCTTCGGAACCAGGATTTCCATGGTGATCGGAATTCTGGCTGTATTTATAGGTACGATCATAGGTTCCCTCCTCGGACTAATTGCGGGATATTTCGGCGGAATCCCTGACCTGGTCATCATGAGGATCCTCGAAGCCGTCTTTTCGATTCCCAGAATCATTCTGGCAATTGCCCTGGGAGCGGTGTACGGCAACGGTCTTGCCATATTGGCTGTGATTATCGGATTTTCCACGATACCCGGCTACGCCCGCTTGATCCGGGGGCAGGTATTTCAGGTAAAGCAGAACGACTTTATCGCCGCCGGGGAAGTAATAGGGGTTTCAAGCGCAAGGCAGATCCTGAAGCATATTCTCCCGAATGTAATTTCCCCTATTATCGTTATGATGACACAGAATATAGGATCGGCGATCCTGACGGAAGCCAGCCTGAGCTTTTTAGGTGTCGGAATCAATCCGCCTACGGCCACATGGGGAGGCATGGTAAATGACGGAAGAAGTTATCTGCTGACCAGCCCGCTCGCTTCGCTTGCTCCCGGTGTCTGTATCGTGATCCTTGTGATCTGCCTGAATATTCTAGGCGACGGTGTGCGCGATGCTCTGGATCCCCGCCTGAAAGGAATCACGCATTAAAGAGAAAGTTAACCATTAAAATAAAGCACAGATTAAGGAGGGATCCTAATGCATCTATTGGAAGTGCGTGATCTGCAGACAGTTTTTCAGACGGACGGAAAAAAGATCCGGGCGGTCAATCATGTGTCCTTTTTCACCGATCCCGGAGAAATTGTGGCCTTCGTCGGGGAAAGCGGAAGCGGCAAATCGGTAACGCAGATGAGCATACTGAAGCTGGTGGAAGAGCCCGGAAAAATCGTGGGAGGCGAGGTCCTCTATAAGGGCCGGAACATACTGGCATTCGATGACGACAGCCCGGAAATGAGAAAAATACGCGGCGGCGAGATCGGAATGATCTTTCAGGAACCCATGACCTCGCTAAATCCGGTCATCACGATCGGAAAGCAGATCACGGAAATGATTACCGGGCATTCTGACAGCAGCAGGGAAAAGGCCCTGGAAAAAGCGATTGCGCTTTTAAAAAGCGTGGGAATACCGGATGCGGAAAAAAGAATCAATGATTATCCCCATCAATTTTCCGGAGGAATGCGTCAGAGAATCATGATTGCCATGGCAATGGCCGCAGAGCCCAAGATCCTGATTGCCGACGAAGCAACGACGGCGCTTGATGTCACCACGGGTGCCCAGATTCTGGATATGCTCCAGAAAATTGTACGCACCGGGAATGTACAAATGACCTTAATCACTCATAATCTCGGCGTTGCCGCCCGCTATGCGGACAGAATCTATGTAATGTACGGCGGAAGGATCCTGGAAAGCGGGGATGCCGGCGAGATTTTTGCCAATCCGCTTCATCCCTATACCTACAGTCTGTTAAAAGCAGTCCCCAGGTTAGATGATGACAGGGACAGGACCTTTGTACCCATAGAGGGCTCTCCTCCCGATCTTGGCGCAGATACAGGACGCTGTGTATTTTATCCCCGCTGCAAATTCCGGAGTGAAAAATGTGATAAGGCAGGAGAACCGGATCTGCTCGAAGCCCGCAAGGGTCATCACACAGCATGCCATATTCATCCGGACGAGCTGAAAGCCCTTTTCCTTAGCGCAGAAAAAAATGAAAAGAGACAGGTACGGCAAAGGAAAAGTATTTCAGAGGATAATCCTGTTTTAACGGTAGAAAAAATAGACAAACACTATCCGGTGTACAAGGGGGTGCTGCGGAAAAAAATTGCGGATGTCAAAGCCCTGGACGGTGTCAGCATAAGCCTTTACGAGGGTCAGACACTTGGTATCGTCGGCGAATCGGGGTGCGGAAAAACCACGCTGGCAAAGAGTATCCTCAGGCTTCACGATATTACAGGGGGATCTATCCGTTTTCGAGGAATGGATCTGCTCCATACGGGAAAGCGGCAGATCCGATCTCTGAGAGCCGAGATGTCCATGATTTTTCAGGATCCGTATCTGTCATTAGATCCGAGGCAGAGCGTGGGAAGCATTGTCGCAGAACCCATTATCGTCCACAGGATGAGGAAAGGAAAAGGGGCCATTGACGAGCGGGTAGACGAGCTGCTGCGGCTGGTAGGGCTGGATCCCTCCCTGAAGACCAGGATGCCGCATGAGTTTTCCGGCGGTCAGAGACAGCGGATCGGTATTGCGAGAGCGCTCGCAAGCGATCCCTCACTGATCATCTGTGACGAACCGATCTCCGCACTCGATGTCTCCATTCAGGCGCAGATTATTAATCTTCTCGAAGGACTCCAGGCGGAATTGGGGCTGAGCTACCTGTTCATTGCCCATGATCTGTCCGTGGTAAAGCATATCAGCGATCAGATCGCCGTTATGTACCTGGGGAGAATTGTGGAAGTGTCCGGGAGTGAAGAATTATACAACAATCCGCTTCATCCCTATACCCAGGCTCTTCTTGGCGCAATCCCCATCCCGGATCCGAAGGCGGAACGAGACCGGAAAGAGCTGAAGCTGCAGGGCGAACCGCCCAGTCTGCTTAAGCGTCCCCCGGGATGCGATTTTGCAGGCAGGTGTCCCATGGCTATGGAAAAGTGTTTCCGGGAAAAGCCGGAGCTTAAGGTTGTGGATAAAAAGCATCAGACAGCATGCTTTTTACGAGAAACATAAAAAACAGGAGGAAAATGAAATGAAGAAAAGAAACAAAAAAGTAGTTGCATGGTGTTTAATCTTTTTGATGCTCTTAAGTCTTGGCGGCTGCGCCAGATCTGATCCGGGCAAGGCACCCGCACCTTCTGCGGAGGCCAATCCCGCACAGGCAACGCAGGAGGAAGCCAAAGCGGACCCACAGGAGGAACCCTCGCAGGAAGACGCGGCAGACGGTCCATCCTATGGCGGAACCCTGACAATGACCATAGGCGAGCCCATGACGCTGTATCCTCACGAAACCACGGCATACAACAACAATGTCCTCCAGGTCATGTTTACCTGCCTTGAAACACTGGGACGATACGACGAAAACGCTTTGATGAAGCCGTATTTCGCAACTGAACTGACAGCGGATGCCAAGAACAAGACCTTTACCATTGGAATTCCGGAAAATGTGTATTTCCATGACGGAACCGTCTGTGACGCAGAGGCTGTGAAGTGGAATATTGAGAAATATGCGGCGGATGCGGCCAAGAGCACGCTTCCCGAAATCAGCAGCATTGAGATAAAGGATGAACGCACGATCGTCATAACCTTCGGGGCATGGAAGAATATGATATTGGACATCATGGGAAAGATGTTCCTGATCTCTCCCACCTCCTTTGACCAAAACGGAGGCTACGAGTGGGCATGCAAGAATCCCGTGGGAACCGGACCCTTTGTGTTCAAAGGCTGGAATGCCGGTTTTGACATTGACTTTGAGGCCTATGACAACTACAGACAGGAGGGAATGCCTTATCTGGACAGTGTAAAATGGAAATTTTTCGGCGACACCACGGCATCCCTTGCGGCATTTATGAGCGGAGAGCTCTCCGTATACCGTCCTGCCAGCGGGACGCAGGTGGAAACACTGGTGCAAAAGGGATACAACATCATTTCCAATATGCCGTACATCTCGGCCGCCGCAAAGATTCTGGAATTTGACGGAGGCCTGGAGGGTTCGCCTTTTGCCGATCTGAGAGTAAGACAGGCTGTCTGCCATGCCATAAACAGGCAGGAGATGGTGGCTGCCCTTACCGCCGGATACGGCACGGCAATGGCCCAGTACACGGTTCCGGGAAGCTGGTCAGAGGATCCGGCCTATCCGGGTTATGAATATGATCCGGAGAAGGCGAAGGAGCTCCTTGCACAGGCCGGCTATCCCGACGGCTTTAGCACCACCATAAGCTGTATTGCGGCCACTCAGGAAATGGCGATCGCCTGCTCCGGATTCCTGGAGCAGGTGGGGATCCATGCGGAGGTACAACTGATGGACAAGGCGGCCTATGATGATCTTCTCGCTACCGGCATGACCGGGCTTATCATTGGGCAGCAGAATATAGAGCCAAAGCTGACCACCGGAAATCTTTCCATTCTCCTCAAGGAAACATGGAAGGGCGGGACTTCCCAATATTTTGCCCGTACCCTGAATCCCAAAGAGCTGCTGCCTCTTTTTGAAAAAATCGAGGTGGCGGATGACGAGCAGGAAATGATATCCATGAGCCAGGAATTCTCCAGACGGTTTACCGAGGAGTATTGTGTCTATTGCCCTCTCTTCATCCAGAATATGGTGACCTTCGGGCAAAACAATGTTATGGACAGTAATGTGGCTGTTACGGCCGCCTGGATGTGGACGCCTGAGACGGCTTGGTTAGACCAATGACAGAATACGGAAAAGGAGGCGATGATGAAATGATCTTTATACAGACGGAATTTTATTCCAGAACACTGGAGATGTCCACACAGCTGAATGTCTTACTTCCGCAGAAACATCTGGGGATCGGGTGCGAGGCACCCGTCAGCCGGAAGGCGGGACATCCGGTACTATACCTGCTGCATGGAGGCGGTGACGACCATACCCATTGGATGCGCTTCACATCCCTGGAACGGTATGTGGAACAAAGAGACCTTGCCGTTATTATGCCGAATGTAAATCTAAGCAGATATACCAATATGGCATACGGGCTCCCCTATAAGGATTACGTGGAAAAGGAGCTTCCCGAGGCAGTGCATTCTTTCTTCCACCTTTCGGAGAAAAGGGAGGAGACCTTTATTGCCGGGGCCTCCATGGGTGCGACGGGAGCCCTGACCATAGGGCTTTCAAAGCCGGAAAACTATGCGGCAATAGGCGTTTTCAGCGCCGGGAACTGGGTTGCGGAGAAAATGTATACGGAGGATATCATGCCGGCGGAAACGATTGCCAAACGCCGTCACACTAATTTTCTCGTATACGGAATGGAGGATACCTCGCCTCTAATTGGGAATCCGGAATATGATGCCTTTGCAATGGCTCAAAAGGCTTTAGATGAGGGAAAACCTCTTCCCAAAATTTTTCATGCCACCGGAACCGAAGATCATAAGTATGAGAACACACAGATCACAAGAAGATTTTTTGAGAGTCTGCCGGGCAATCCGTTCCGTTATGAATATCACGAATGCCCGGGAACACATTGCTGGAAGGTCTTTGATCACTGGATTCAGAAGTTCCTGGATCAGATCGAGATCAAAGAGTAAGGGGGTGGCAAAAATGGCGTTTATGCAGATCAGCTTTTATTCAAAGGTTTTAAATATGGTCACAAATATGTCCGCAATCATACCCGAGAAATCAAACGGCGTGGGGATCAGCAGAAATGAACAAAGAGAAACGACGCAATGGCCGGTTCTGTATCTGCTTCACGGAGGGAGTGACGATTCCTCAAAATGGTGGAGATACACTTCCATCGAACGATATGCCGCCGAACGGAATATTGCGGTGATTATGCCGGAGGCTGGCCAGAGCGGTTATGTCAATATGAAATACGGGCCGGATTACTTTACTTTTATATCGGAGGAAGTGCCCGAAATGGCCCACCACATCTTCCATCTCTCACAGAAGCGGGAGGAAACCGCCATCTGCGGCGTTTCCATGGGAGGTAACGGAGCTCTCAAGGTAGGGCTCAAATATCCCGACAGGTTTTCAACCATCGGTGTATTTTCAGCGGGAAATAAGATTGCGGAAAAAGAATTTACCACCGCCCAGGTTCCGCAGGAGGGAATCGATTACAGGAGAAAAAGAAACATCTGGATTTATGGGACGAATGACCTGAATTCTTTGATTGGAAATCCGGAAGTAGACGTATTCCAAATGGCAAAGGATGCCATTGACCGTGGCGGTCCGCTTCCCAAAATTTTCAGCGTACTCGGGCATGAAGATCATAATTACAGCGGCGTTCAGCTGACGAGGAACTTTTTTGAGAGCCTGCCAGGCAATCCGTTCCGGTTTGAGCACCACGAAGGTTCGGGAAAACATGAGTGGGCATTCTGGGAAAATTGGATAGAAGAATTTTTAGACCGGGCATTTTGAACGGAAGGACAGGGGATAAGAGCCTGACGGCTCTTATCCCTGCAGTTTTTCCTTCAATTTGGCAAACATAAGAATAAAGACGAGGAAAGTCCCGGCCAGAGCGGCATAATACAGTTTATCCGACCACAGATAAATGCTTGCGGAATCATAATATAATTTACCGCGATACAGCACTGCGCTGACGGCGGTGCCGTAGGTTACACTGTTTTCCATTACAAAATGCGCATTTGCCGGAACCCCGTGCAGCCTGCAGTCCTCTCCCTGATAGGAAACGGTAACCTTTAGGCCTCCCGGATTCAATCCTCCCGCATTTACTTTGATATCCGTGACCTTAACGGAAACCGTTGTTCCCAGCGTCTCTTTATCCTGTCCGAACGCCTGCTGCCGGAGAATTATCGTCAAGACCAGCAGGACGACAAAAAGAACAGGTAACAGCAAACTTTTAGCTCCCGTTTTCTTCTCAGACCTCATCATGCCCCCTCCTCTGCCTAACAATCTCATACATCAATATGGCTCCCGCACAGCTCACGTTGAAGGAAGTCGCATACGAGTGCTCCGACATGGGTATGGTGCAGAGAACATCACACGATTCCTTAAACGCCTTATTCAGTCCCATCGTCTCGTTTCCCATCATGAGAAGAACCGGGCCGGACAAATCGGTATTATAAATTGGATTTTCCCTGTGTGCCGTTGTCCCCACCACCCTGAATCCGGGATACCGCACCCTCATATCCTCAATATATTGGTACAGCTTATTATTATCCGCAACCCTCACCACCGGAAGGTTAAAAAAGGATCCCATGGCGGCAACCACCACATCCGGTTCATACAGATCCACGGCGTGTCCGGTTATAATCAACAAATCCGCTCCCATTGCGTCGCATGAGCGGATCATTGTCCCCAGATTTCCCTTGTTGGAAGGACGGTCAAAGAGAACGATAAACGGGTTAGGAGACAGCTGTATCCGCTCCAGAGTGTCATCCCTCATTCCGATCACCGCCATCAGCTCCGAGGTGTCCTCTTTTCCGCTCAGCTCCTTCAAAAGCAGCGGGTCAAGATTATAATTGGTCTGTGTCTTTACCTTACTTATCATGTCCCTGGCCCAGCCTGACAGATTGCTCCTGTTATAGATCAGAGATTTGATGTTCCAGCCGTTATTCACCGCCTCGTTCAGGCTGCGGACCCCCTCCACCAAGAACTCATTGTATTTATATCTCTTATTCCTGTTGGTCTTTAAAACCTCGAATTTCTGATATATATTGTTTCTGTTTGTAATGGTAATCTCATTCATAAAGCCGCTCCGGAATATAAATTGCATGTCATGACCGCTATTCGCATTATACCTTATTCTTATATATTTGTACACTGCGAGTAACCCTTCCGTCACAAAACGGGAACCCTTATATCCTCCCTTGTCTCCGGTTCCTCGTAAGGATCATCCCCCTGCGGAACCGCAATTCCGTCAGTGGGAATAGAATCTGCCGAATCGGAACCATCGGATTGTGTCACAGTGTTCGCATCCGCCGCATCTGCCCCCCCTTTATCGCCAAAAACCTTTTCTCCAAAAAACAAGTGCAGCGGAACCCCTTCTTTCACGCTGCACTTACTTACATTATTCGTTTGAACCCTTTTTATGTTAAATATTTATAGCCTTACCTGACACACTATATAGTGTCCGCATAACGGAAATTTCCCTGTACGTTATATCCTCCATCAGCGGTGTAGCCGCTGGCCGCATTCGCCTGCGTAGTCATGTAATAATCCACGAGCGACGCATTCGTTGCAACAGAGGAACCATAGTCCTTGAAGAATTGCTGTACCTTGGACATATCCGATTTCTTAAATGTGTCCTCATCAATCTTCATTCTGCCCTTCTGATCCACGCTGATTCCAAACTCCTTCAGCGCATCGGCGCTGCGCGCCGTCTTTTCCCTGATGTAAGACAGATTTGCCAGCACACCGGAATTAGAACTGGACTCGGCAGAGTCAAACATCTTATTGTAATTGCTCACAAAGCTCTTAGCCGTGGCTAAAATCTTTTCGACATCATATTTCTCGTTGCCGTCCTTATCCTTGATCATTTCAAATAATTCCTCGGCCGCAAGCTTTCTTGCATCCGCTTTGAGGGCTGCCGCCCCGGAGCCTGTCGTCTTGTCTGCCTCCGTACCTCCTGCGGCATTTGTGCCGGACGCACTTCCCGCAAATTGAAGCCGCGATGAAATTGTAGAGCCATAGCTCATGATATCGCTGGCTGAGAACATTTCCTGCACCTTGGAGGTGCCCGCTTCCCTCAGCTTGGCTTCATTCAGCTCAATGGTCCCGTTGGAATTGACAGTCACTCCAATTTCCGCAAGCTTATCCGCATTGGCAGCCGTGGTACTCATCATATTTGCCACATACGCCGTCTTGTTTGCCAGCGTGGAGCCCTTCGCCGCTTTCACAACATCATTATAATCGGACACATACGCTTTCATTGCGGAAACCACCTTGTCTGCGGCGCTCTGTCCGTTTGCCGTATCCGTATACGTTTTGCCGTTCTGCAACGCCGAAACAGAGGTTTTCAGAGTCGAAAGCCCCGATGTCAGATTAGCGTTTGCCTCCTGAGCTTCCTTGGAAACCTTTGGATTCTTCTTCTCGTCCAGAATTTTGTCCAGAACATTGCTTGAACCGCTCTTCTTGCTGGAAGATGCCGTACTTGAGTTCTGCGCTCCGCCGTAATAAGTCTTCATAAGCTTGGCGTAGCTGCCGTTCTTAATGCTGGCATAGTCTGAGAGGAAGTTCAGATTCCCCATTCCGCCACCGGACGATAAGCTCTGAAACAGTTGAGAGTAATCCTGATTCATACTTACATTCAATTTGATCCCCATTGTCATCACTCCTTTGAATAAAATATGGACTTCCGTGTCCTTACATCTGATAAATGCAATATATCATTGCAAAATCCCTATAATTATTTTTAGTATAACACCCATATTTCCGGATTGCAAGATAGCCTGACAAAAAATCAGGGCCGTGGTAATGAAAAGTGATGTCCTTGTAATAAGACGCATATAAACTCCTTTATGCATTCCCTCCAAAGGCATCCTCCACGGCTTCCTCCTGGAACTGCCTGGTGTACAGATTGTAGTAGGCCCCCTTCCCGGCGATCAATTCCTGATGTGTTCCCTGTTCAACGATCTTGCCGTCATGCACCACTAGGATCACGTCCGCCTGACGGATCGTGGAAAGGCGGTGGGCAATGACAAAGGAGGTCCGTCCTTTCATCAGATGCTCAATGGCATCCTGAATCAGCTTCTCGGTTACGGTATCAATAGAGGAAGTGGCCTCATCCAGCACGAAAATACGGGGATTTGCCAGAATAGCTCTGGCAAAGGAAAGGAGCTGCTTTTCTCCGGTGGAGAGCAGGTCTCCTCCTTCCCCGACATCACTGTCATAGCCCTTGTCCATTCGGGCAATGACGGAATCTGCCGATACGCTCCTGACGGCGGCCTCAATCTGCTCCATAGATGCATCCGGATTCCCGTAGCGCAGATTTTCCAGTACGGTGCCGGAGAACAGATGGGGTGTCTGCAAAACATAGCCGATGTTGCTGTGAAGCCACAGCTGAGAACGCTCCCTGGCATCCTTCCCGTCGATAAGGATACGCCCCGAGGTGGGCTCAAAAAAGCGGCAGACCAGATTTACCAGGGTGGATTTGCCTGCGCCGGTCTCCCCCACAATAGCCACATTGGTTCCCTGAGGCACATGGAGATTAAAATGCTCCAGCACATACTCATCGCCGTCCGGATATTTGAAGGACACATCCTCAAAGGTGATATCCCCGCAAAGAGACTCCCAGTTTTCCTTTTTCGGGTCAAAGGAATCCCCATATTTTTCCACAACCTCCGTCGCATCTCTCACGTCAGAGTCTGTTTCCATCAGTCTGGTAAAGCGCTCCACATTGACCTGAACAGTAATGAGGTCGGAGATGGCCCGGACAATCCACTGCACCGGCTCCATCATACCCAGCGCATAGGACATAAACACGGACAGCGTGCCGATCTCGATCACACCCTGCAGCGTAATAATGCCGCCCCGCCACAGCACCAGCGCCAGTGCCAGCGAGGAGGAGAAGGAAATCATGGAGGAGAACAGAGCCCTGTAATGCATGGCATGTACGGAGGTACGCTTCATCTCGGAGGTTGTCGTGCTGAAATCCTGTTCCATTTTTTCCTCAATCACCAGTGTCTTCGTAGTCTTCGCACCCGTGATGCCCTCGTTAAAGTTTCCTGTGATCTGAGAGTTGATTTCCCGGATCCGCCGATTTAAAACCACCAGCTTTTTCTGAAAAAAGGCGGCGGCAAGTGCGGTCAGCGGCACGATAGCCAGCACCCACAGAGCCAGCCGGAAATTGATGGACAGCATGACCACCACAGCCCCCAGGATATAGGACATATTCCAGATACCGTCCATCAGCCCCCAGGAAACCAGAGAGCCGATCCGGTTGGTATCGCTCATTACCCTGGCGTGAATATAGCCTACGCTGTTCTGATTGTAATAGGAAAATGCCAGCGTCTGCAGATGGTTAAAGCTTGCACGCTTCATATCTCTGCCCACATAAAGCTCAATCTGGCACGCCTGATAGGCCGAGATCGTGTTTGCGACCACCTGAAAGGCCAGTACCGCAACATAAGCCGCAATAAAGCTCCCCAATCTGTCCAGCGTTCCCTTTGCAATAAAATGATTCAGCGCATACCGCTGAAAAAGCGGCAGGACAATGTCTACCAGCCCGCCGGCCAGCCCCAGAATTATCATGCAGAAAATAATAGGACGGTAGGGCTTCAAGTAGGGAAGCAGTTTGTTAATGCCAAACCAGGGAAGGGATACATATTCCTTTTGTTCGTCTTTATTATGCGCCATGTTCTGCCACCTCCTCCGGTAAAGTCATCTGCATATCATAAATACGGCGGTAGATGCCGTTCTTTTTCATCAGCTCCTCATGAGAGCCCAGCTCCGCGATCCGTCCTTTGTCCAGCACCAGAATATTCTCCGCCTGCATCAGCGTAGTGACCCGGTGGGAGATCAGAATCACCGTGGAACCTCCCAGATTCTTTTTCAGAGCCTGCCGGATCCTGGCATCTGTCTCCGAATCCACTGCGGAAAGGGAATCGTCAAACACCATGATGGGTGTCCGCTGGGTCAGCATGCGGGCAATGGCAGTCCGCTGTTTCTGACCGCCGGAAAGAGTAACGCCTCTCTCACCCACGACAGTGTCGTAGCCGTTCGTAAACTCACAAATAGCTCCGTCAACACAGGCGATAGAAGCCGCCCACCGGATATCGGACAGGCTCATATCACGGCGGGTAATGCCGATATTCTCGGCAATCGTGCGGGAAAACAGAAAGGACTCCTGCAGCACCATCCCAATATGGGAGCGCACCCAGCCTCCCTTCATATCCGCAATATCCACACCGCCGACAGTGATACGTCCGTTTTCCGGCGGAAGTTCGTACAAACGGTTGAGCAGATACATCAAAGTTGATTTGCCGGAGCCGGTGCCGCCCAGGATCCCAAAGGTGGTTCCCCTAGGAATCTTAAAGCTGATATCCGTAAGAACCGGCATGTCGGCATAGGAGAAGGATACATTTTGAAATTCAATATCCCCGCACATATCCGGCGTTCCGGCATCCGGCTTGTCCTGCTCGGCGACGGAATTCATAATATAGCGGATACGTTCAATGGATACCCCCGCCTTGCTCATCTCGGCAATCATACGCCCCAGAGACCGAACCGGCCATGTCAGCATGGCGTTATAGGAGATAAAGGCAATAAACTCGCCGGCGGTCATACTGCCCCTTACACAGAACACGGATCCGAGAATGACGATCAGCATGACCTGCAGGCCGGAGATCAGATCTCCCGCACCCCAGAACAGCGCCAGAAACCGGCACAGCCGAATCCAAAGGTTCGTGTAGATATTATTCTGTTTTTCAAAACGGTCTTTCTCATATTTCTCCCGTCCAAAAGCGCGCACCACCCGCACACCCGTCAGATTTTCCTGCGCAATGGTGGACAGAATGCCTTCATTCTCGTCGCATTTCATGAACTGACTTCCAATTTTGGAATGGAAATAGGCGGAGTAGGCGATAATAACGGGAATGGATGCCAGCGCCACCAGTGTCAGCCTCGGGTTCATGGAAAACATGAAAATAAGAGACAGAGTTATCAGAATGACAATACGAAAAACCGATGTGAGCTGCTCGGACACAAAATTCTTGACCATATCCACATCGGAGGTACAGCGCTGAATAATATCCCCCGTCTGATTTTGCATATGCCAGGAAAAGGGCAGCCTCTGAATATGGGAAAACAGGTGGTTGCGCATGGTCTCCACAAGCCCCTCCGCCCCCTTCGCATTAAAGAGCATGAACAGATAGCGGAAGGACACGGAAAGCAGCGCCAGAATCAGTATCAATCCTCCGATCAGCCACAGATGTCCCCTCAGATATTCCACGCCGCCGATCTGTCCGATCAGATTTTGCACAAGCCCCGGTGCCTTCAGCTCATTGTCACCCAGAATACAGTCAACGGTGGTCCGTATCAGCTGGGGTGAGAGCATATCCAGTCCCGTCACGCACAGTGCGGAAAAAATACTGATCACAAAATACCGGATGCTTCCGCGCAGAAAATCCAGAATCAGAGAGACCTTTGTATAGGGCAGCCGCCCTGCCTCTGGTTTTTTATTACTCATGATGTTAACCTCCTTCTGTACGTGTTTGCTTCTTATTCTATAGTGAAGGCTTAAAAATGACAAGCACATTTTCAGATATGTGTCAATTAAACGCCGTCTTCCCGGGTTGCTGCCGCCAAAATGCTTTTCCCCCATCCTTGCCATTGCCGCAGCGCAATGCTATAATAGCTGCGCAGGAGCAATTCTGCAAAAACATGCGAAAGAGATTTAAAATGCCATGCCGTCTTTTCTATATTATTTCATTGGTTTTATGGATTCTGTGACAGGTCATCTTATGTTCGTATCCTATTTGCTGGCCGTGACAGACGAACAGGCCATATGGAACAGGCTGAAAAAACTGCCTCCCCTGCTCTTATCCCCGCTTATTGCAATCTTACTTTCCCTTTGGCTGAGCACTGTCACGAAGCTTGGAATACTCCAATACTTCATCACCACTATTGCCATTCTTGCCATGTGTTCCCTATGGGTGATGCGAACATGGCGGTGGGATTTCCGGCGGGCCTTCTGCGCCGTATGCATGGCCGGTATTCTTCAGGTAGCCACCACCGCTATTTCTCAGATTTTTTTCCTGATGTTCCCGTCCGGTCTGCAGCTGGACATGGCCGCCATGGCTGCCGCCCTGTTCCTTTCCATAGCCGCCGCAGCTTTGTTGAAGCGGTTTCATTTCGGTGCCTGGTTCCGATTGCTGTTGGAAGATCAGTCCAACCTACACCGGACGGCCGCACTTATCTTCGCCCTCGAAATGTCCATGGAAATCTTTCTTGTTCTGCAAAACGGCGTCCAGAGGCAATACCTTGCGGCATATTACAGCTTAGTTGTTGTGCTGGTGCTGCTGATCGTCGGACTGGTAGTCTATCTGGCCCATCGGTTTGATGACAGCCGTACCCTTCAGGCTCAGCGGGACATCATCGCCCAGCAGCAGCTTTATGAACAGAGCCTGGAGGATATCCGCAAGGAGATACGCTCTTTCCGGCATGATTACAAAAACCTCCTGGCAGGTCTGGCCCTGCATATGAAGGAAGGAACTCAGGATGCATTGTGCTCCACATTGGAGGAGCTTGATGCGGACTTTGACCGGCATCTGGGAGAAAAAATCCAGTTATCCAATCAAATCGGCAATCTGTGCGTTCCCCAGGTCCGCAGTCTTTTACTTGCCAAGATCGCCGATATGCGGAAAAAGGGTGTGGAATGCCGCCTGGAGGTGCTCTACCCCGTGGAGACTGTAAATATAAACGTATGGGATTTTGTCCGTTGCCTGGGAATACTGACAGACAATGCAGCAGAGGCCGCACTCGACACACCACAGCCCTGGGTGGAAATCGTTCTTCTCGCCCTGGACGGAAGGTTGTCTGTGCGGATATCCAATCCTTATGCGAATGATATTGACCCGAAAAAGATATGGGAAAACGGTTGGTCAACCAAAGGTCCCGGACGGGGCCTTGGCTTAGCCGGCTATCAGCGCATTTTGGAGGGCTATCCCAATGTGTGCGTCTCTACCAGCTGGGAGAACAGTGTTTTCGTACAGGAATTGACGCTGGAGGGCAGACTATGATCGGAATATATCTTTGCGATGACGAGGACGCTGTCCGCCGCCAGATTCAGTCCTCTTTAGAGCAGAAAATTCTCGCCGAAAACTATGACATGAAGATTATGTGCAGCGCCGCCGGTGCGCAGGAGCTGCTCGATACCGTAAAAGACGGCAGCCGGGGAATCTACTTTCTGGACGTGAATCTGAAGGACCGGGAATGGGACGGCTTCCGGCTGGGACAGGAGCTGCGGCGGAGGGACCCTCACGGAATACTGATATACATCACCAGCTATAAAGATCTGGCCTGGCGCACATTTCAATATCACCTGGAGGCGTTTGATTACATTGTAAAGGAACCGGCGCAGGCCGGACCGGCGGCGGCACGATGCCTGACGGAGATTCATATACGTCTCCTGGAGGAACGCCGCAATCCGGCTCAGACATTCACGGTACGCACAGGGGAGATGGTACGTCATATCCCTCTGTGCGACATTCTCTTTTTTGAAACAGCCTCCGTTCCCCATCATGTCCTGCTCCATACCTCCAACAGCCGGATGGATTTTCTGGGCAGCCTGGGCGAACTGGAAGCGCTGCTGGGAGAAAGCTTTATCCGCACACACCGGTCTTATCTGGTAGCGGCGGATAAAATCGAGGCTGTTGACTATAAGCATAACAGGCTGTGGGCCGGCGGTCACGAATGCATGCTCTCCCGGGCCGGGAAGTCACAGCTGCGCAAAACAGTGAAAGCGCCCCCTGATCGTTCCATTTAGGAAGTCCTGATGTTTATTCAGGAAATCCAGCCCCTCCGTCCGGTTTTTTATGATATGTTTGTATTGGCAGACAACAGGATAAGGAAGGAGCGTGATCACATGGCAAAGGATCGTTTTGTGGAAGTCTATTCACAGGGCCTCACTAATGTGGAAAAATTATCGTAGATAAAGAAACAGGAGTGAATTACCTTCTGGCCGCATCCACCCTGACAGCAGGCTGTGGAATGAGCGTTTTGGTTGATCAAAACGGGAAACCGATTGTCACTCCCATTAATTAAAGAAAACGGAGAGTTCTCACACTCTCCGTTCTTTTCTATCCTCCCCCCCCCGCAGTCCGCCACCGCCGTACTCACAAATGTCGCCGCAATGGCCGGTGCGTGTTTTTAGTAATATATATTGTCAAACCTTAAATTACATTTCAAATTTTTCTATTCTACACTGATGCTTTTTACTTCTCTTATCATAGTTAATCCCAATAAGCAAAATATTCCCTTTATACTCTTTCAGCGCAGATATATACTTTTTATTTTTAATCTGGCTTATCGCTCCTTGTGCAGTTTTATCCCATTTCATTATTGTAAACAAGGCTGGATGTATTCTGCATGTGAACCTCTTGTATCATTTCTTCTACTGCTCCCTCATCCATAGCCAGAGTTGCCTTGAGTAATGCCTCTGACGCATTTACAGCCTTTATCACTTCATCCCATCCGCCATTTTTAATTGCCCGCCAAAAAACACTTCTCACTTCCTCATTTGGAATAAAAGCTTCTTTTGCTTTATTGTCATAAGCCAAATATCCCATATGAATCAACAATGTTATGACATCGTCTGCAGATTTGAACGATGTTATGTCATTTTGAAAAGATTCAACATCAATATTGCATCTTTGGCCACCCAACATATCTACAATCAACTGTCTTAGATCATCAAAATCCATTGCAATATACATCATCAGCGATTCATAAGTCTCTGTTCGAGACCAGTAATTTCCGAATTCTCTGCTGTCTATTGCTTCAACTACGGAATTGGGACTATAGACATGTCCAATTGTTTCAAAAAAATACCCATCATACCACTGCTGCATTTCTTTAAATGACATAACATGCTCTTTACACAAATTCTTCACTTCTATTTCTGTAAAACCAATATATTCTGCCATTTGTCTTGGGCTGACCATCGTATGTTCCCTGAAATTATTCAATGCCGACTGTGTACCGTATTTCTTGATTGGCAAAATTCCCGTAATATAAGCCAGCTTTAAAAATGCTCCTGATGGAGCCCCTTTAAATAGCCCTCTAAGCAAATTAATATATTCCTTTTGGAGCTTCTCGTTGTTTTTATCCTCTCGGAACAGGCAGTCCCACTCATCTATAATGATAATAAACTGTTCTTTTGTTTTCGCATTAATATTGGCCAATACGGACGGCAGCGAAACATCCGTATCCTTAACACATTCCGAATATTCCTTACTTAATTCGCCAATCACCTGTTCCTGAATATAACTTACTATTTTAATAGAAGGATCTCTTTTCATTTCCTCAAGTGCATTTCCATACATCCATTGAATATCCAAAAGGAGCACATTATACTTATTTAAATGCTTTTTAAAAAATTCATTCCGGCTTATCTTAAATTCAGCAAACAATTTTTCGGAATGACATCCCTTACTGTAATATGCCGCAAGCATTGTTACAGCCATCGTTTTCCCAAATCTTCTCGGCCTGCTGGAGCAAATAAGCGGTCTGTCTTTTCCGATTCGACTGTTTGTATATTTTATAAGTTCCGTCTTATCCACATACAATTCAGAATTAGCAGAAACCGCAAACTGTTCATTTCCCGGATTTAAGTAGATTCCCATATCTGTACACTCCTCACTATGGAAAAATTATTCCTATACATAACAATAATAATCATTTTGTGCTATCAATACTTTTGCAGATATAATACATTGTCTCGCTGTCTCTAAACGATATATAGCTAAATCTGCTCTTGCTTTATCCATAAATTCTCATACCTTCCTTTTCAATGTTTTGGTAAAATGGCTGGTACTTCATATTGTTTTCATAATCATCACTATTACGTGCAAGAAGCGAAACCATAATATCATTTTTTAAACCAATTCGGCTTGCAATTCTACTGATCTCTTTTCGTCTTTGTGTTATTTCTTTTTGATCGCAATTCAATAAAATCATGATATCAACATCTGATTCCAAATTAAAATCCCCACGTGCATATGAACCGTACAAAAGAATACGTTCAATTTTTTTACCAAATAATTTTATCAATTCTTCATATACTTCAGACGTAATATTTTTTATCTTTTCTTCCATTTCTTGATACCTCATATATTTTCTCAAATCCCAATATCCATCTTTTTTATAAGTATATCCCAAAAACTTTGCTTCTCAACACTCTTTCACAAAAATGATACTAAAACAGAGAGCCCTAACACTATCCGCCTCCGATCCTTCCCCTTACAATACACCACCGCCGTAAGCGTACTGATAAACATCGCCACAATAGCCGGAGCAATAATCCCCGCCGGATTCACGCTCCCGTACTGCCGCCTATAAGCCGGTGCCAAATTAGAGCTAAAAAATATTTCAATTTTTTCAAAAAACTACAAATTGGGGCTATAGTTCAGAGTGTCGGCTTAAAGCCTCAAGATACTCCTGATTCATTCTTTTATATGGGCATGCAATGAAAACTGTTTTCCCTAGAATCTTACTTTTCCCTATATGTATATCCATCTAAGACAAGACATTCATTCCGATAAGAATATTACCTGTCCTGTCATAACTGACTTTCACATGATCTTTATTAATACCAACTCCACCAAAGTCAATCTCAAAATTTCCATGCTGAAAAGTAATAGGATTGCATAACCTCACATACCACATGCCATTTCACAGGCAGATATCCCTATCTGTTTTGTTTTCATGCCTTAAAATCCGGTTACCCACATCCACCTCCTGAAAATCCCGGCATGACCGGATTTTTACCCTACTGGAATCAAGATTGCGAACTTGTTTCGCAATTACCTATCTTCTTATTTTATTAGTATACTCTAAAAAGCCACCTTTCTCAACACCCTTCATATCCACGATAATACTAAAACGGAGAGTCCTCATACTCTCCGCTTCTTATCTTTTAATTTACAATACACCACCGCCACCGCCGTACTCACAAACGTCGCCGCAATGGCCGGCGCAATGATTCCCGCAGGGTTTGCGCTCCCGTACTGCTGCCTGTAAGCGATCATATTAACAGGAATCAGCTGCAGCGATGAAATGTTCAAAATCAGGAACGTGCACATCTCATTATTTGCAATCCGTTCCCGTTTCCCGTTTCCGATGTTTCCGCCATATGCCGGGTTCCCTCTCTCCTCCTCCAGCTTCGCCAGCTCCTCCATCGCCTTAAGCCCGGCAGGTGTGCAAGCCCACCCAAGCCCCAGTACATTAGCTGGTGTCAAGATAGGACTAAAAATTCTTTGACTTTTTCTAAATCAATTCACAATCCGTCAGAATTTTCTCTATTGCCTCCCATACTGCCAAAGAAGGATTTTCTTTATAATATTTATAACCCTTGTAGTGATGCAAAATATAGCCACTATCTTCGTTTTTTTGCATAATGTTTTTTGCCCGCTTGATTGCATCATTGACATTTGAAAGCTGCAACTTTTTCAGACACCTTTTAAAGTTATCTTCTTCTTTATATTCTTTCATATCTTGAAATTTTTCATCATATGCCTTGTTTATTGCTGTAATATACTGCTTTCTGTGGACAAAGGAGCTATTACAATCAATCCTATGCAAAATAATCCACAGATCAAATGTGAAATTACTGTAACCAGATTTGTATACTATCTGTTTCCCCAAATTTTGTGCTTTTTTCATATTATCCATAGCATCTTTAAAACGCTGTTCATGTATTTCCTCATCACTTTCATAATCAAAGAAATGATATACTTCTATTTTCCTTGTTATAGTTAATGACTTTGCATGTTTCAAAGGATTTTTCTTAACAGGACAGTCAATCGAAATTTTGTATGCCGATTTTTCTGTTTTATTAATTAAATCTTGTAGCCACTTTAAATACCAATATTCCGTTTCACCTTCTACACTAAAATAATACTTTTTATTTGGTTTCCGCTCTGTCATGATCAAACCTCTCTTTCGTCTCCTAAAAGCTGCTCAAAGATTGGTGTAAAATCAATATCCTTAATTGCCCCATATTGACTAATAAAATATTTGCCCATATAATCCTCATGTTTACGGACTCCCTTATCTCCTGTCGTTCCAAATGATGCCAGAGAATATAAAGTGCTGTAATGATCGTCATCATCCCTCTCTACAAACTTGATCTCATCTCTCCGAAATAAATTTGAATTCAGGAAAATAGGATTATGTGTATTGAAGATCAATTGTGCATGATGGATATTTATATCATCATTATGAAAGATATTGATAATACTCATCAAAGCCATCGGATGAATAGAAGCATCAAACTCATCCACAATAAGTGTCCCTCCTGTCATGATTGCTTTTATCACCAAAGGGAACATGTTAATAAAACGGATGGTTCCATAAGATTCAAAAATTTCAGAAACAATTGCTGTATTCTTTTCGTTTTCTGTATTTTTAAAAATTGAATATAATTTTGCCTCCGGCTCGTCATCACTCACCACATAACCTACTGCATTTGAATTGATACCAAATAGTTCTGCTGCCTGATTTGTTGTCCTCTCTACATAGACCGCCTTTTTCTTTGGATCGGCAAATCTTTTAATCAACTGTATCGTATCTGCCCGATAAATAACCATACATTTTTCTGTAAACCAATCAACTATTAATTTTACAAGTTTCTGTGAGAAAATCAGCTTGAATCCATTGGTTAAAAACAATTCGTCTTTGGTAAGGCTGTTTTGTGCAATCCCCATCACATTCTCTTTATTTTGATTGGTTATATCCGAAAGATAACCTTCAATTCCCTTTAAATTACCTATTGTCAAATTTGCACTTCTGGTAAAAATATCCTCTCCATTAACACTCAGCTTTTCTTCCTTAATCTCTCTACAATATTCTTCATCAAGAAATGTTCCTAAATCCATCGAAATTTCATAGTGTATTTGCAACTTTTTTTCTAAAAAAGTAATTGAAAATTTTACTTGATGAGCTTCTGACAATTTATTATTTGGTATCAATTCCAATGCTGCGGCAGCGGCATTCGGAGAATTTTTTTCTTCTGAATTTCTTATATTTCCCCTAATAATAATAGCTCTAAGCACATCCATTGCCCCTATAATATTGGTTTTTCCGGCGGCATTCGGACCATAAATCACAGAAGAGCTCAACCCTTTCACTAATTTACCTTTCACTTTTTCTTTCAACAGGCTATAATCCAATCCTGATTGCTTCGGTGCCGCCACCATAGAAAATGTTACTTCCTCTAAAAATGATTTATAATTTTCCACCTTAAATTCCAAGAGCATATGTTTTCCCTCCATTCTGCATTTTTTCTGCAAAATAATAATATAATTATATGTTTATTATACTCATACGTCAACAAACATATTATGATTTTGCAATTATTCTGCAAAATTGATTATCCCCATATTGTGTAGGCTTCATACTGTTTATTCTAAAATTACCAAACTGCTCTCTTCATTTTGTATCAACACTATTGCCTCAAATCATTATCTTCGCTTAAAACTTGGATTGGATTTTCAAATTTCCAAGTGATTTCCACCCTATCTCCACCATACACATCAATCCTCTCTATCAACTCATCAGCCATTTCCTTTGTCAGCGACTGAATACCACTATAAGCCTGCAAATCACAATCAAGTTTCTTCTCCTCCTGTTCTGATGCCAACTGCCCCAATCGTTCATCCACCTTCTGCATCCTTACCTGATGTCTTTCCTCCTGCTCTGTGTATCCATCCCTCTTCCCTATATATTCATCTTTTGTAATCTGCTGCTCTTTCCACTGCCGATACAGATTCAGGCGGCTAGTCTTGCAGTGTTCCATCTTCATTTCCAAAATCCGCTTTTCTTCCTTAATCTTCGTAATCTCAGAAATCGCTCTGCACCTGTTCTCTTTTCTCTTAATCTCAGCTTCTCCTTGAACAGAAACCAGCTTCTCCAATATTTTCAATACAGTATCCTCCAAGTCATGCACTCTTATCCACAAATGGGAGCCACAGCTATCACCCATTCTACACTGATAACTGGTATTTTCGCCCTTGCCACTCCTGTTCATGGAATATCCACAACATCCACATTTAACCTTTCCTTGCAATGCATGGCTGTTCTCTGCTTTTTTATATGTCCCTCTTTTTCCCCGTATTTGTACAGATTTTTGGGCAATTTCAAAAACATCTTTTGAAACAATTGCTTCATGAGCATTCTCAAACCTTAAGTATTCTGTTTCATCATTCCAGCTTGATTCCCTCGGTCTGGTTGTAGATATCTTATGGCAAATATAGGTTCCAATATAAGCCTCATTCTGCAAAATCTCTCTAACCTTGCCGCTCACCCATAAGTTACTCTTTGCATTCTTTATCTGATAACCATGGTTCCTCATTTGGTTCTTATATACCCCCGGTGTAGGAATCCCTTCATCATTCAGACACTTTGCAATATTAACCAGTGTATTACCACCCGCCGCTAACCAAAAAATCTTCCTTACTACCGCCGCCGCATCTGGATCTGATTTATATATACCTATACCTTGCTCTGCTTTCTTGTTCCCACTATATACATACCCATAA
>CAJUIO010000035.1:0-4747 GCA_910586025.1 uncultured Lachnospiraceae bacterium | reverse complement strand
ATATATACCTATACCTTGCTCTGCTTTCTTGTTCCCACTATATACATACCCATAAGGCACATCTCCGCCTATATATGTTCCCTTTTTCTGACGCATACGCTTTACAGATTTTATCTTTTTAGACAAATCTCTGCTATACATATCATGGATCAGGTTCTTAAAACCTATTTCTATTCCGCTTGAATTTATAAAACTGTCATAGTTATCTGATATAGCAATAAAGCGCACTCCCAAAAATGGAAATATCTGTTCTATGTAATCACCAACTTCAATATAATTTCTTCCAAAGCGGGATAAGTCCTTGACTATGATACATGCAACCTTATTTTCCTTTATCTCCTTAAGCAGATTCTGGACTCCGGGGCGGTAAAAATTCACCCCGGAATACCCATCATCCAAAAATTCTCTGACCGGATACTTTGACAGTTCTTCATGGTTATTAATAAAATACTGCAATACATCTCTCTGGTTACTTATACTTCCGCTCTCGTCTTTACCCTTTCCAACGTCCACATCATCATCAGATATCCTAAGATACTTGGCAACATATCCATCTATCAATTTTCCCACTCCCTTTCCTATGGTATATTAGCGTGAGAAGTACTTCTAGCCGCTCACAGCAGAGGCTGTTTCGCGGAGAAGTACTAAGTCTCACGCCAGAGAATGCCCAAAATACGGGCATTCTCCGCACAGCTTAAACATATCAGTACACAAATAATTCCTGACACCATTTTTCCAGTTCATTTGCAAAACTGTATGTAATTTCGACCTTTTCCGGGGAATAGACTACAATTTTATCAATTAGTAAATCTAACAATTCCATGGAAATCACATCATCTGACGTTCCTGCCCCTCCCAGCTCTAAAACACTCTTGCGATACTGCCCCAATACCTCTTCCACTTCCTTTTCCGTCCTGTCGCCTTTCATAAGACTGGCTATCGCAGCGTCATACTCTTCCAACTTTTTTTCCAAACGTTTTTTTCATATTCATAATCAGCCGGAGAAAGTAGTCCTTCCTTCATATCCGCATAAATCTCTTGCCGTAAAATCTTAATCCGGTTAACAGCTTCCTCCAAATCCTTTTTTTGATTCTCTATATCCTTCTCTTTTTTCTTATAATCTTCCGACTGTTTCTGCCTGCCCCAGTGGTTTTCTATCTTTCCCAATAGCCGAAGCTGTCGATCCGTTGCTTCTGTTACCGCTTCCATTAGCGGAATCTCATGTATATGAGTATTCGCACAATGAACACCTATCTTTGATTTAGGAGCATTGCAAAAGTAACAATAATCTCTTTTTCCATTCTTTACTCTGCTCCGCCTTGTCATCAGGCTATCGCATTGTCCACAAAAAATCTTTTTACGCAAAGAATTTTCCGTATGGGGAATATCCCTATGAACCTCCATCTGCTGCACATGCCTTTTCCGGCTTTCCTCTGCCATTACCGCTACCGCATCAAATTGTTCCTGTGTAATAAGTGGTTCATGCGTCCCCTCTACAATAATCCAATCTTCTTTCGGGAGAAACTGTAGCTTTCCATTTTGTTCAAAATAACTGCACCTTGTCTTCCCCTGGACCATATGTCCGAGATAGACTGGATTTGCAAGGATCCCAACTACGTGCTTTGACTTCCATTTTGCATTACTACTACGCTTAAAAGACTGGTTTCCATTTATATAGCGATACATCCCCGGTGAAGGTATAGCAAGTTCATTTAGGTAATTGGCAATTACTGTACAGCCTTTCTTTTGCAGACGCCATTCAAATATCTTTTTCACCACATCAGCGCTTTCCTGATCAATAACCAGCTTCTTTCTATCCTTGTCCGATTTTTCACGCCCGCTTGACTGCGTGTATCCATAAGGGAGTACCCCACTGACAAACTCCCCATTCTTCTGCATAGTCCGTTTTGACTGCGTAACTTTTTTTGATATATCCCTTGCATAATATTCGTTCACAATATTAGTCAGGGAATTCATCAACATACTGTTTTCAAACGTCTGTTTTTCACTGTCAAAATTTTCATTAACAGCTATGATTCTTACTCCTAAGAACGGAAATACCTTTTCCAAATAATTTCCCACTTCTATATAATTCCGTCCTAGTCTTGAAAAGTCTTTCACTACTACGCAGTTAATTTCACCAGCCTCTATATCGCCAACCATGCGGTTCCATTCTTCTCTGTCAAAATTAGTTCCCGTAGTTCCATTATCAACATAGACCTTCACGAGCCTAAAATCATCTTCCTGTTTTTCAACATATTCCTTCAAAAATGCAATCTGATTCTGTATAGAATCTTTACTTTCATAACCGTTATCTTCAATGGACAATCTGGTGTAAATGCCTACAAAACTTACAACAGGAACAGCTGCAGGAGCTTTAAGATCTGTACATTTACTAGATTTCCTGCTTTTCCTTGCCAAAAGCTCCCCCTCCTTCCAGCACTCCATTCAATTCCATCTTTTCTACATAATCCCACGCCTGTTCGTACTCTGACTTGAATTTAAATGTAACTTCAATTCTATCCTTATCATATATTTTTATCTCCTCCACTAGTCTTGCCAAAAGTTCCCGCGAAAGTTCTTTGAACCCTCTATATTCAATAAACTGCCGTATCCACCCCGCCCGGTCTTTTTTGCTCCTTGCAGTTTCTTCACGTTCTGCTTCCAGTGACTTAATCTCATTCTGCAAAGTCCCAACATCCGTTTTATAGCAATCCTTTAATTCCAGATATTCTTCTTTCGATAATATCCCTTCCTTATAATCCTGATAGATAGTGGAAGCATACTGACGTTTTTTCTCTATCTCCAGTTCTTTATCCATGATATCTTCCTGAATCTTTTCTACAAAATATCCATGATAAGAAACCTCATCAACCAATTCCAACAACTGACTTAATTCAAAAACACTTTCTATATACAGATTTATTACCTGTAAAACAACCTTTTCAAATTTCTCCAAAGGAATTCCCTTATTATTTGTGCATCCCGTCTTATTTTTGTTTTCAATACAGACCAGATAAACATATCTTTTATCTTTTACCGGAACTGACTTCCTTGTCATGTTCCCATTGCAATGTCCGCATTTTACAAAGCTTGAAAACAAATATAATATTTTCTCTTCCGGTGCAACTCTCGTATCGTTATCAAAGAAACCATGTACCATCCGAAAATCTTCCTTGGAAACTATAGCCTCATGGCAGTCCTCACACCGTATCCAATCCTTCTTATCCTTCTTTGTCCGTTTCCTTACTTTATAATTAGGAGAAGTCGTCTTCCCCTGTAAAAGCACACCTGTATATACCTCATTCCGCAAAATGTAATTGACACCGTTTGCCTGCCACTTAGGGGCTGCCTTCCTGCGAAAACCGCATTGGAAATTCTCCCCATTCCTATGCTTGTACTCCATGGGCGTGAGAATCCCCAATTCATTCAGCTTCTCAGCTATCCGATCTCCACTCATGCCCTCTATTTTCCATTTAAAGATCTGGCGCACTACTGAAGCTGCTTTTTCATCAATAATAAGCTTATTTTTATCATCAGGGGATTTCTTATAGCCATAAGGGGCAAAGGAACCAATATACTGTCCGTTCTTCCGTTTAATATCCAGATGGCTCCGGATTTTTACGGAAATATCCCTGCAGTAAGCATCATTGATAAGGTTTTTAAAGGGGATCAGCATCTCCTCCGCACCACTTATCCCGGAAGCTGTATCTATGTTGTCATTGATTGCAATAAACCTTACACCAAGGTATGGGAATATCTTCTCAATATAACGCCCTGCCTCAATGTAGTCTCTGCCAAACCTGGACAAGTCTTTTACGATCACGCAGTTGACTTTTCCTGATTTAATATCCTCCAGCATTTCCTTAAATGCCGGGCGTTCAAAACTAACCCCGGAAAAACCGTCATCAACTCGCTCATGATAAATTTGAATGTCGGGATGCGTTGTCAGAAACTCCTTCACAAGAGCCCTCTGATTTACAATACTGTCGCTTTCCGTCTTGTCCCCGTCTTCCCGTGACAAGCGAAAATAAGCGTCAGCAATATAGACACCATTTAGATTTGTACTCATATGATCACCTCAAATAGTTTATTGACCTTATAAACTACTTGGGCTTTATTTAGTCCATCTGTATTATAACATACCGTGACTGACAAGTCCATTATTTTACAAGGTTTTTATGAAACTGTCATTCCCTTATTCCCGTCCTGTATCTTTTGTCCGTTTGTATCAGCCTGTCATTGTATCGACAGAAAATATCCTGCCAGCTTATCTTCCAGTGTTTCTTCTGACTGGCAGAAATTCATTTTCACAATGATGCCATTGCACTGGAAGCAGTATGGGTTCTTCACCTGCCTGATATAATCAGAAATCCTCTCTTCCCTGCTTTTCGATGCATCTATCTTTACATCCCGGATATCCACTAATGATTCTTTAGAAACCGTACAGATATCCACATCTGCAAGATCCCTTAATGTCTGCACGTCCATCAGCATATTCATTCCTTCTCTGCTCTCTTTAATATATTTCTTTCTGCTTGTCCGATATTCGTCCATCTTAAACATATGCAGAGGTTCCTTTCCCTGATTGCAATATGCTGTTCTCTGTCCGTGCTTTTTATATCAAATACTTACATTTGAATTTATCTCCATAAAATATTCCCACATGCTATACCAGATATCATGCTGTATAATTACCCCTGATATAATTTTTGATTTTCTCTCCCCATACTTATCATCATTTACC
>CAJUIO010000034.1:17675-34903 GCA_910586025.1 uncultured Lachnospiraceae bacterium | reverse complement strand
CTTCTATGGTCTTGATTCCATGGCGAATAAGGCTTTTCGCAGAAAATATTGTCTGGGTATTTGGCAAATTTACAGGTTTCGCAATTACCTGATCGGCTAGAGATAGAAAGGAAGGGAGAGAGAAGATGCAGATTCCGGGAGCGGAGGAATTGACTGTATATCTGGAAAAAGAAAATAAGACGCTGGGAGAGTATGCGTTAGAGAGGGAGGAGGAGACTGCAAAAAGAAGCAGGGAGGAAATCCGGCAGCAGATGGATCAGGCCCTTGCCGTGATGGAACGCTCATCGCAGGCGGCGAGAAAAGAGCCGGTTCGGTCGGTCAGCGGCCTTACGGGGGGAAATGCATGGAAATACGAGAGTTATCTTGCGGCGGGCAAAAGCATTCTGGGAAGGATCCCTTCCCTTGCGGCGGCAATGGCTCTCTCCTGCTCTGAGATCAACGCATCCATGCAGTGTATCGTGGCCTGCCCCACAGCCGGGTCCTGCGGGATCGTTCCCGCTTCGCTCTTATCCTGTGCGCAGGAGAGAGGGCTTTCCAGGGAACGGGTGATAGACGGCCTCTTTGCGGCCTCGGCGGTGGGAATGATAATCGGCAGCAGAGCCACCCTGGCAGGAGCCGAGGGAGGATGCCAGGCGGAATGTGGTTCCGCGGCGGCAATGGCTGCCGCAGCGGTGGTGGAAATGCTGAAGGGAACGCCTCGCATGGCTTTCCATGCTGGTGCCATGGCCCTGAAAAGCGTCCTGGGCCTTACCTGTGATCCCGTGGCGGGCCTGGTGGAGATTCCCTGTATTAAGCGCAACGCATCCGGTGCGGTGAACGCACTGCTGTGTGCGGATCTGGCGCTTGCCGGGGTGGAGAGCTATATTCCCTTTGACCAGGTGGTGGATGCCATGTATGCGGTGGGAAAGGCCATGCCCAAATCCCTTCGGGAGACGGCCAAGGGCGGACTGGCTGTGACCCCGGCGGGGCTTCGCATGAGGGACGAGATCAGATGATGCAGGCTGGCACATGGGAAACGGATGGAAAGGAAAGGCATCGGATCGGAATACTCTCCGATACCCACGGTCTTTTGCGTCCGGAGGTATTGGAAGCCCTCAGGGGATGCTCGGCCATTCTCCATGGAGGAGATATAAATCGTCCGGATATTCTTGAAAGTCTCGGGGAGATGGCTCCGGTCTACGTGGTCCGGGGCAACAATGACGGGGAATGGGCGGGAAAGCTGCCGGAAACCGTTTCCCTGACACTCTATGGAGTCCGGTTTTTCATGGTGCACAATAAAAAGGGGATTCCGAAGGACATGGCAGAAAGCGGCGAGGTCGATGTGATCATTTACGGGCACTCCCATAAATATGAGGAAAAGAGAGAGGGCGGAAAGCTTTTGCTCAATCCCGGAAGCTGCGGCCCGAGAAGATTTAACCAGCCCGTCACGCTGGCGCTGCTTGAGACGGACGACAAAGGCTCCTTTGAAGTCAGGAGGGTGGAGATAGCGCATTCCCAGGCCGAGGCATCAAGGAAGAGAGAGCTTCACGGAAAAAAGGGTCCGGAGGACATGGGCCGTGTGATAGAAAGGGTGATGCGGGATACAGACCGGGGGCTGACCGTGGATAAGATCAGCGGGAAGAATCACATCGACAGGGAGCTTGCGGAGCAGATCTGCCGTCTGTACCTGACGCATCCGGGAGTCGATGCGGAAGGAATTATGAGGAAGATGGGGCTGTAGAGCAGTGTCAGTGTAGAAGTTTCGCAATATATTATCATTATAAGGATTTTCAGGAGATGATAATATATGGAAGAAAGATGTCTGACTAACAATTGCAGCTTCACAGGCGTGAAGCCGATTATGGCCGATCTCCCATATCCTCCCAATCAGGTGAGGGGAAAGAACTGTGCTTATGCTGAGCTGCTCAAGGTGGATTACTGCGGGGCTGTGTCCGAGATGTCCGCAATCACACAGTATATTAATAATGAAAACCGCCTTTCCCTGGAGAGATGCTCTATCGCAAGAACGCTCCTTGGAATCGCCATGGCGGAGATGATGCATTTGCAGAAGCTGGGCGAGCTGATATTTCTGCTTGGAGGAGACGTGGATTTTGAGGCTAAGGGCTTTAATGGAAGGCCAAGGCTCTGGACACCGGAATATCTGTCTATTCCGGAGAACGTGAGGAAGATGCTTCTGGCGGATATGGAGTCCGAGGCAGAGGCAATCAAGCAATATGAGAGACACATGAGCATGATAGGCGATGACTGTGTCAACGACGTGCTCGCAAGAATCATTCTGGATGAGGAGTATCATATTATGCTGCTGAAATCTCTGCTTGGCCAGTGCGGACGCTGACAGATGATGATCAGCTGGAATTTGACTTACGGATATGATGATGATATGATTAAATAAAGGAATTTACGGAAAGGACTCTGACATGAGAGAAAGACTGATATCCACAGGAATCTACGGAACCTTACATTTTCTGGTGGATTTTGGCTGTGCTTTTCTCATTTTCAGAGTCTTTTCTGATTCCGGAGAGCTTTATCCGTATTTCCTTCTGTATAATTTCTGTGCCTTTGCCCTTCAGATGCCGGTTGGACTCCTTGCTGACAGGAAAAACAGGAATGCTCCGCTGGCGGTGGCAGGATGTCTTTTGACTGCTCTGGCCTTTGTGATCTGCACCGGAGCGGAGGGGGAAACGGTCACGGTGATTCTTGCGGGAGTTGGGAACTGTCTGTTTCACGTGGGCGGCGGGATCGAGATTATAAACAGGAGCGGACGACATCTGTGGCCTCTTGGCATCTTCATATCGCCGGGAGCGGCGGGAATCTTTTTCGGCACTATGCTGGGTAAGGCAAGTGATCTGCCCTTTTATCTTCCGTGCCTCCTGCTCCTTACAGGGAGTCTCGCCGCACTGCTGTGGCACAAGAGAACCTATAAAAGCTTTGTGTCGGACAATCCTCCGGCGAGCCTTGCTCCTGCGGGCAGGGACAGCGGGATCGGCAGGACGCTGCGTCCTCTGTCGGGGCTTCTTTGTCTTTTCCTGGTGGTGGCGCTGCGCTCTCATCTGGGAATGGTCTTCCGGTTTCCCTGGAAAAATGAGCTGGCAGGAGGTCTTCTTGCGCTTGCGGCAGTGGTGCTTGGAAAGGCGGCGGGCGGTATTGCGGCGGATCGGTTCGGGATAGGGCGGACGGCCTTTTTTTCCATGCTGGCTTCCGTTCCATGCTTCTTTACCGCTGATCTGCCGGGCTTTGGAACGGCGGCGCTTTTTTTCTTTAACATGTCCATGCCCCTTACCCTGTATCTGGCATCACGGATTCTCAGAGGCGGAAGAGGCTTTGCCTTCGGTCTTCTGACCTTTGCCCTGTTCCTGGGATTTCTCCCCTCTTATCTGGGATACGGAATGGGTACGCCCCTGCAACTTGGCATGGGAGGAATCCTTTCCCTGGTTCTTCTGACTACCGGCTGGAGGCTTGTCAGGGAGGAACGGAGGGAGACAGGTGATGAATGAGCTTACATTAAAATTTGCACTCTCCCTGACGCTTACCCTCCTGCTGGAGCTGCCTGTTTCGCTGCTGTTTCGTGCCAGGGGAAAGGATCTTCTTCTGGTGTTTCTTGTCAATGTGCTCACCAATCCGGCGGCGGTTCTGGTTTGCGTCCTGACGGGGGACAGGCTTTTGGTCCAGATCGGTATCGAAGCGGTGGTGATTTTGGCGGAAGGGTGGTATTATAGAACTTATGGAAACGGGATCAGACATCCGTACCGGTGTGCGGCGGCCTGCAACCTGTTTTCGTATATAACGGGAGCAGTGTTGGGAATTCTTTTGTGAAAAGGAGGAGATTATGAAGAGAAGATGGAAGTGTATGACAGTTCTTGGTGCGGTGCTGATTTTCTGGGCATCTGTGTCCTTTACCGCCTCGGCAGATGTGATCTGGGAGCCCTCCGGAGATTTTTACATGGAGAATCTGGATGAGTGCGAGTATGACGGCAGAGATTATCTGACGAATGGGAAGGAAGGCTTTGTTGTGGTCTATGAGAAGCCCGGAGACTCCAAAGAGGTGGCCAGAATCAAAAACGGAAAGCGTTTTTATGTGGGCTTTACCTATAAGGGGAGAGGCGGAGTTACCTGGGCCGTGCTGAATCTGTGGGGATACGAGCCGGAGGCCGAGGAGAGTCTTGAGCCTGATGTGCGGGACGGCTGGGTGGTTTTCGAGAATCTGGCACAGGTTTACATGGAGGAGGATTTCCGGGCAGAGCATGAGAGCGGGTTTGCGGATTACCAGGGGGAGCTTGACGGGTATGAGATCAAGAAAGAACTGATCTTCTGGGACTACCCGGGCTCCGGGCGGATTACAGGACGGGTGGAGGAGTACTTTTCCGGAGGCGACAGTCCGGTGTATCAGGATCTCTACACGGATCCGGACGGAAATAGGTGGACCTATGTCGGATATTATTATGGGGAGGAAGGCTGGGTCTGCGTGGATGATCCCGAAAACGGAGAGCTTTCCCTGAGCTATGGCCCCGGCGCAATTGACCGGGAGCTGTATCCGGCAAAGAAGCCCGAGGGGGAGGTTATGCCGCCCAAAACCAATGCGGCGGTTATGGCCGGCACCGGAGCTGCCGTGCTGCTGGTGGTTGTGGTGACTGCCCTGCTGATCGCTGTCCTGTTCAGGAAAAATGATAAAAATAAAGGAGAATAAAATCATGAGATTTCCCGATTTTTTGAAACCAAACGGCACTATCGGCTTTGCGGCCCCCTCCTTTGGGTGCTCCATCGAGCCCTACAGGTCAGCCTTTGACCATGCGCTGGACCGGTGGAGGGCCATGGGCTTTGGAACGGATCTCGGCCCGAACTGCTATGCTCAGGAGGGGATCGGTATCAGCAGCACTCCGGAGAAATGCGGCAGAGAGCTTACGGATTACTATACCAGCGGTGAGAACGACTGCCTGATTTCCTGCGGAGGCGGAGAGCTGATGTGCGAGACATTGAATTTCGTTGACTTTGACAGAATCAGGAAGGCACCGCCCAAGTGGTATATGGGATATTCGGACAATACCAACATGACCTTTCTTCTGGCAACGCTCTGCGATACGGCATCTGTCTACGGTCCCTGCGCAGCCGCCTTTGGCATGGAGCCCTGGCATCCGTCCGTCAGCGATGCCTTTGACCTTCTCCTCGGGAAAAAGACTGTCTTTGAGAGCTACGGCACATGGGAGAAGGAGAGTCTTAAGGACGAGGAGCATCCTCTTGTACCCTACAACTGTACGGAGCCTTTGGAAATCAGGCTGTTCGGGCCGGACGGAGAGGGCCGGATGCGAGAGATGAAGGAAGGCGTTATGGAAGGAAGACTTCTGGGAGGCTGTATGGACTGTCTGGTGAATCTGACAGGAACCGGATTTGATCAGGTGTCGAATTTTGCGGAAAAATACAGTAAGGACGGAATCCTCTGGTTTCTGGAGGCTTGCGACCTGAATGTGTTCGCCATCCGCAGGGCCATGTGGCAGATGGAAAATGCGGGGTGGTTCCGCCATGTGAAGGGCTTTCTGATCGGCCGTCCCCGCCTTGGAGAGGAGATGATGGGCCTGGACCGCTTTGAGGCAGTCCTTCCCGTTGCGGCAAAATACCGGGTTCCCGTATTCATGGACGTGGATCTGGGACATTTGGCCCCCATGATGCCGCTGGTTACGGGAAGCTGTGCAAAAATAGAGGGGGGAAACGGAAAAATCCGGGTGTCCATGGAGCTGGGCGCATAATTTTCCACGAAATGACGGAGAATCAGCCGCCAGCCGGGTGGCGGATGCCGTCGTATTTTGAGACCGGAACGGGAGCGGGGCAGAATCTGTGCGATGGATGACAGTTGATTAGGCGTATCATGTTCTTTATAATAGTTTCATATCAATATTTGGAAAAAAGTGGAGGGAGCATGATGGAACAGCTTAATTTGACCGCGGTAAAGGACACCGACAAGGTGTATAAAATACTGGATGATCTGTTATCCAAGAACAGGGAGTTTCAGATCATGATAACCGTTCCCTCAGGAAGCCGGGGATTTGATAAGGAAGCGAAAGAGACGATTCGCGTGGAGAAAATGACTCACGACCTTGAGAAGGACGTGACGGATATGATACATGAGATTGGTGTTCCCGCACACATCAAGGGCTACCAGTATCTGAGGGAAGCCATCATGATGTCCGTGGAAGAGCCCGATATGCTGGGATCCATTACGAAGGTGCTTTACCCGACGATCGCCAAGCGCTATCAGACCACCTCGAGCAGGGTGGAGAGAGCCATCCGTCATGCCATTGAGGTGGCCTGGAACCGGGGACGAATGGAGACACTGGACGATCTTTTCGGGTATACGATCAACAACGGAAAGGGGAAGCCGACAAATTCGGAGTTTATTGCACTGATCGCCGACAAAATCCGTCTGCAGTACAAGAAATAGGGCGCACCGGGCAAAAATATCCAAATTCTCTCTTTTAATGATTTGATTATTGTTGTATAATCATAATTAATAATAATGTTGGAGGGTTTGTGATGAAGAAGATTCTTTTTGTCGCATCGGAGGGTGTACCATTTATTAAGACGGGAGGTCTTGCGGACGTTGTCGGCTCCCTTCCCAAATGTATTGATAAGCAGTATTTTGATGTGAGAGTAATCCTTCCCAAATATACCTGCATGAAGCAGGAAATGAAGGATAAGCTCAGCTATGTCAGTCATTTTTATATGGACTTCCACTGGAAAAATGAGTATGTAGGTATCCTGTATGCGGAGGTGGACGGGGTAAAATACTACTTTATTGATAACGAGATGTTTTTCGGGGGCTTTAAGCCCTACAGCGACAATGCGCTTTTTGAGATTGAAAAATATGCGTTTTTCTCAAAGGCGGCGCTGTCCATTCTTCCGGTGATTGATTTCAGACCGGATATCATTCACTGTCATGACTGGCAGACAGGACTGATTCCTGTGTACTTAAAGGAGCGTTTCCAGGGAAGTGAATTCTATCGGGGAATCAAATCCATTATGACGATCCACAATCTGAAATTCCAGGGAAAGTGGAACATCAAGGACGTGCAGGATATCACCGGACTTCCGGACTATTATTTCACGCCGGATAAGCTTGAGGCTTACAAGGACGCAAACCTCTTAAAGGGAGGCATCGTGTTTGCGGACGCTATCACCACCGTGAGCGACACCTATGCGGAAGAGATTAAGACAGAATTTTACGGGGAGAACTTAAACGGTCTTCTCCAGGCGAGGAGCGGCAGTCTGAGGGGGATTGTGAACGGTATTGACACAGACGACTTCAACCCGGAGACAGATAAATATATAGAGTATAATTACAACGCCATGAATTTCCGCAAGGAAAAGATCAAGAACAAGCGCGCCCTTCAGGCGGAGCTGGGCTTGGAGCAGGATGATAAGAAGTTCATGATCGGTATCGTGTCCAGGCTTACGGACCAGAAGGGATTCGACCTGATCGCCTATGTGATGGATGAGCTGTGCCAGAGCAATGTGCAGATCGTGGTGCTGGGAACGGGAGAAGAGCGGTATGAGAATATGTTCCGCCACTTTGACTGGAAATACAATAACAAGGTTTCTGCCAACATTTATTATTCGGATGCTTTGTCCCACAAGATTTATGCGGCCTGTGACGCTTTTCTGATGCCGTCCCTGTTTGAACCCTGCGGTCTCAGTCAGCTGATGAGCCTGCGCTACGGCACTGTGCCCATTGTCAGGGAAACCGGCGGACTAAAGGATACGGTGGTGCCATATAATGAATATGAGAGTACCGGTACCGGTTTTTCCTTTACAAATTATAATGCCCATGAGATGCTTGGAACGATCTATTATGCGGAAAAGGTCTATTACGAGAAAAAGCGCGAGTGGAATAAAATCGTGGACCGTGCCATGGCCGTTGATTTTTCATGGAATGTGTCGGCGCGGAAATATCAGGAAATGTATGACTGGCTGATCGGATAAACTTTGGAGTGTAATGGCAATGCCGGATAACAAAAAGAGAGACGGATTTATCATGCAGGCGGGGATTCTGGCGGCGGCCGGAATCATCGTCCGCATCATCGGGCTGCTCTACAACAGCCCGATGACAGCCATTCTGGGTGATGAGGGGATCGGATATTACAATACGGCATATAACGCCTATACCATTGTGCTTCTTATATCTTCTTACAGTATACCTTCTGCCATCTCCAAGGTAATTGCCCAGAAGCTGGCAGTAAAAGAATATCGAAACGCACACCGTATTTTCCAGTGTGCTTTTATTTATGTGCTGGTAGTAGGTGGTATTGCCAGCTTATTTGTATTTTTCGGGGCGGGGCTCCTTGTGAAAATTGACTATGCCATCCCGGCGCTCCGGGTTCTCGCCCCCACTATCTTCCTGAGCGGAATTCTGGGCGTGCTGCGGGGGTATTTTCAGGCTCACAGGAGCATGGTGCAGACCTCGGTTTCCCAGATCCTGGAACAGATCCTCAATGCGGCGGGAAGTATTCTTATGGCGTATCTGCTTCTGAATGCGGCAGGGCAGAGGGAGAGGAGCGAGGGCCTTTCCTGGGGAGCCATGGGCGGAGCCATCGGCACGGGAATAGGCGTTCTTACGGCTCTGCTCTTCATGGCGGGCGTTTACAAGCTGAATAACGGCATGATCAAGAGGAGAATCGAGAGGGATACGAACCATAAGGAGGAATCCTATGGGGCTGTGTTTAAAATGATTATCCTGGTGGTGACACCTTTTATTCTGAGCACCTTTATTTATAATGCAAATACCTTTATCAATCAGAATGTCTATCAGTGGATGATGATTGATGTCAAAAAGATGGCGGATACCCAGGTGGCCTCCTTTACGGGGATTATCGGAAAGGCCGTGAAGGTGTCCAATATCCCCATAGCTCTTGCGTCCGCTATGGCCACGGCGCTGATTCCCGGTATTTCCGGAGATTATGCGAGAAAGGATCTGAAGGGAGCCGGAAGGAAGGTGGCCAAGGCCATGAAGGTGACCATGCTGATCTCCATCCCCGCTGCCGCAGGGCTTGCCGTCCTTGCAAAGCCGGTGATGCTGGTGCTCTATCCCCAGAAGGAGTCCATTGACCTCTCCTCGTCTCTCCTTGCGGCGCTTTCCGTCAGCGTGATCTTTTATGCCATGTCAACGCTCTCCAATGCGGTGCTGCAGTCCATCGGCAGACTGAACAGCCCGGTGATCAATGCTGCCGTTGCACTGGTGATTCAGACAGGGGCCCTTGCGGGAATGCTTTACGGACTGGATGAAAAGTACGGATCCTATTACTATGTGCTTGCCATTATCATCTATTCCTTCCTGATGTGTCTGCTTAACAGCATTTCCATCCGGAAGCATTTAGGATACCGGCAGGAGGCTGACAGAACCTTTTTCAGACCGGCTCTGGCGGCCGGGATCATGGGAGCTGCGGCCTACGGAGTATACCAGGGGCTGTATCTGCTTTTCCATATCAATATCATAGCCCTTGCCTTTGCGGTTGCAGTTGCGGTCCTGGTTTATTTTGCGCTGATCGTTATGATGGGAGCGGTGACGCGGGATGAGCTTTTATCCATGCCAAAGGGCCATATGCTGGTTCACATTGCATGTAAAATGAAGCTTATGAAGCCGAAGGCAAAGAGTGCGTCCAAAGGGAAAAAGAAAGCCCGGCCTGACGGAAATAAAAAGAAAGCCGCCCCGAAAGGCAAAGCGCAAAGCGGGGTAAATGAAAACTTGCAGAAAAAAACTGAAAAAAACGTGCGAGTCAGGGAAGAGGATTACAGCGCTTACAGAGTTCAGATTGACGATATCGACGAGAACGACGAGGACTTCTGGCTGGACGACTGAATAGTATAAAATCAAACCTTCTGGAAATAATGAAATTGACAATCATATTTTCAAGGAGGTTTTTTTATGGCTAACTTATCTGAACTGGAATTACAGAACCTGCGCCATCTGATTGGCGGCTATGACACGACCCATTGCAAGATGAAGGAATATGCGGCGGAATCAAAGGATCCGAAGATCAAGCAGTTTTTTGAAAAAGGCGCAAAGTCGGCAATGGAAAACAAGACTCAGTTGATGAAATTTTTGCAGTAGGAGGCGGGGAAAATGCAGTTAAATGAAAAGACTATGGTAGCAGATACACTGGCGGGAATCAATGGAGAGCTGGTTCGTTACGGCGAGATGATCCCTCAGACGGAGAACAAGGAATTGAAGCAGACCCTGAAGCAGTTTCGTAATGCCTGTGAACAGTCACAGGAGGAGATCTATCAGCTTGCAAGGGAGAAGTCCTATTATGTGCCGGCTTCCAAGGCGACCGAGGAAGAGATCGCGCACGTGAAGAGCCTGTTTACGGAGAGCACACTGTAAAAAGGCATAAGTCGGGAGGTTTCCTCCCGATCTGCCAGGGGCGCATGGAAGGAGCTCTGTCCTCCCATGCGCCCCTGATACATATGGTGCAGGCTCAGGAGTCGAGCTGGCGCAGCCCCGAGACCTCCGGCGAAATGTTGGAATCCATCATCATGGAATAATTGGTGTAGTAGACCACGAAGCCGGGCTTGCTTTTGTTGGGCTTTTTCACGTTTTTCTTTTCCGTGTAATCAATCTCAACCTTGTCCTGTTCCCGGCCCTTGGAATAATAGGCGGCAAGTCTTGCGGCGGCCTCAAAGACGGAGTCGGGAAGCTCTTCTCCGTTTGTCTTAACCACCACATGGGAGCCGGGGATTCCCTTCGCATGGAACCACCAGTCGTTTCCGGCAGCAAACTTGAAGGTGAGCTCGTCGTTCTGGAAATTGTTCTTTCCCACATAGATGTGGAAGCCCTCCGGCGTGACATAGTGAAAAGGCCTGCTGGTGATTTTTACCTTTTTCGTGCCGCCCTTCCTGCGGATATATCCGCTCTCAATCAGCTCCTCCTTGATCTGGGTCAGATCCTCCTCCCGAAGGGCAATGTCAAGAGCCGTCTGGATGGATTCCAGATGATCAATCTCTTCCTTCACCTCAAGAGTGAGAGTGGAGAGGGCCTCATAGGTTCGTTTCAGCTTGCCGTATTTGTCAAAGTATTTTTTGGCGTTGTCACAGGCGGAAAGAAGGGGATCCAGGGGGATGGTAATTGTCTCCCCGGTATAGTAATTGATGGCTTCTATGGATTTTGCTCCGGGAGCCGCATTGTACCCGTAGGTATTCAGAAGCTCTCCGTAAATCCTGTACTTGTCCTTTTTTTCCGTATCCCGCATCTGCTTAAGCTGAAGATCATACTTACGGATGTTCCGTTCCAGCGCGGTCTGGACGATTTTGCGCAGATCCACGGATTTCTGCCGGATGCGGGAGATCTGGTTTTTCTGGGCGTAATACTGCTCTAACAGGACGGAGACAGAGGAAAACTCTCTGACATTTTCCTCCCCGTAGGAGGCTTTGAGGGCACCGGGGGTGAGGGCGGAAAATTCCGAGGGAGCCCCGTTCTCGTAGAAGATGGCGGGAGAAAAGCGGCCTTCCTTCACCTGCTTCATGGCATTGTCGAATACGTTCCACAGCCGGGAGAGGAGTTTTTCTCCCTCCTCCTTTTCCGTAAAGACGGCGCAGGAGTCGTCCCCGTCAATACCTGCCTCCAGACAGACGGCATGGGAGAAGGCGGGGGAGAGCCCCGTGTAGGAGCCGTAGAGGGCCTTGTAGACAGGCATCGCCTTTGCGGTCACGGTGCGGGCAAAGGCATCCCTGTCCGCTTCCAGGGGATTTTCCTTTTCCTGTGTTTTTGGGACAAAGTAAGACCGTCCGGGAAGCACCTCCCGGATGGAGCTCACCATACCCGATATATGCTTGATGCTGTCTATAATCATATCCTCGTCATTCACAAAGATGATGTTGCTGTGCTTTCCCATGAGCTCCATGACCAGCTTTTTGCGGCACAGGTCTCCAAGCTCATTAAGATGCTCCACATGGATTTCCACAATACGCTCAAGACCGGGCTGGGTAATGTCCGTGATCCTGCCGTTTTGGAGATGCTTGCGCAGCAGCATACAAAAGCCCGGTGCGGTTATGGGCCCCGGCTTGTTATTTTCCGTCAGATAAACAAGGGGGAGGGAGGCTCCCGCTGAGAGAAAAAGCCTTTTTTGCCCCCTGAGGGTTTTTATGGTAAGCAGCAGCTCGTCATTTTCAGGCTGGGCAATCTTGTAGATGCGCCCTCCTGTGAGTTCGTTTTGAAGCTCCCTTACGAGAGCTGCCACTGTAATTCCGTCAAATGCCATGAAATCACTCCGTTTCTTCTATATATATTATGATTGTTGATACAGCGGATTACTCAGCATTTTCAATTATATACTACAATTCCTTTTCCCACAAGCAAACCTTGACGTTTTTCTATACTTATCCTATAATAGTGAGGAATACGCAGATGCGAGCGAAATACAAAGGAGTATCAGCATGATTAAGAGTATGACCGGATTTGGCAGATACGAGGTGGAGGAGGAGAACCGCAAGATTACGGTTGAAATGAAATCGGTAAACCACAGGTATCTGGATATGTCCATTAAGATGCCGAAAAGACTGAATTTTTTTGAATCGGCAATTCGAAATGAAATGAAAAATTATATTCAGCGGGGTAAGGTGGATGTGTTCATCACGTATGAGGACTTTACGGAAGCCAATGTCTGCATTAAATATAACAGAGATCTCGCCGCGGAGTATATGAAGTACCTGAAGGATATGTCGGAGGAATTTTCTCTGGATAATGACGTGAGGGTGTCCTCCCTTGCGAGATTTCCGGAGGTCTTCGCCATGGAGGAGCAGACGATTGACGAGGAAAAGCTGTGGCAGGTTTTGAAGCTGGCGGTTGACGGGGCGGCCCGGAATTTTGTGGATGCCAGAAGCAGAGAGGGAGAGAACCTTCATCAGGATCTGCTTGAGAAGCTTGGGAGCATGCTGGTGCAGGTTGACTTTATTGAGGAGCGCTCCCCGCAGCTGATTACCGAGTATAAGCAGAGGCTTCTCGAAAAGGTGAAGGAGCTTCTTGAGGATCCCAAGGTGGACGATAACAGGCTGCTGATGGAGGTCACTATCTTTGCGGACAGAGTGTGCGTGGACGAGGAGCTGGTCAGGCTGCGCAGCCATATTGAAACCATGCAGAGCACGCTTCATGCGGGGGGAGCAATCGGAAGAAAGCTGGATTTCATTGCACAGGAGATGAACCGCGAGGCAAACACGATCTTGTCCAAGGCAAATGATCTGACCATCTCCAATCATGCCATCGAGCTGAAGACGGAGATTGAGAAGATCAGGGAGCAGATTCAGAATATCGAATAGAGGTTGCCGTATTGAACAGACTGATTCATATAGGGTTTGGAAACATTGTAAACGCAGGAAAGATTATTGCGGTGGTGAGCCCCGATTCCGCACCGGTGAAGCGCATGGTTCAGAGGGCAAGGGAAGAGGGAAGCGCAATTGACGCAACGCAGGGAAGAAAGACAAAGGCCGTGCTGGTAATGGAAAACAGTCAACTGGTGCTGTCCGCACTGTTGCCGGAAACCATTGCGCAGAGAGCACAGGCGGAAGGTAAAGAGGATGATGAAGCGTAAAGGAATATTGATCGTGGTATCAGGTTTTTCCGGTGCTGGCAAGGGTACGTTGATGAAGCAGCTGGTTCACTCTTATGATAATTACGCACTGTCGGTTTCCATGACCACCAGAAAACCGAGACCGGGCGAGGAAGAGGGAAGAGAGTATTTCTTTGTGACCAGGCATGAGTTTGAGCGTCAGATTGAGGAGGGCGGCCTCATAGAGCATGCGAGCTATTGCGGCAACTATTATGGCACTCCCAGGGAATATGTGCGCAGACAGCTTGAGAAGGGAAAGGATGTAATCCTTGAGATTGAGATACAGGGGGCTTTGAAGATAAAAGAGAAGTTCCCGACGGCGCTTCTTTTGTTTGTGATGCCTCCTAATGCGGCGGAGCTGAAAAAGAGGCTTGAAGGCCGGGGCACCGAGACGCCCGAGGTGATTGAAAAGCGTCTGGAAAGAGCGTCTGAGGAAGCGGAAGGCATAGAGAATTACGATTACATTGTGATCAATGACAGGCTGGAGGAATGTGTGGAGGAGATGCACGGCCTGATTCTGGCGGCACACAGGACTCCGGAGAGGAACGGGGAGCTGATCCGTGAGATGAGGAAGGAATTGGAAGCCTTTGCAAAATAGGCGCATAGAAGGAAGGAGAAAAATATGTTACATCCATCTTATTCTGATTTAATGAAGGTAGTGAACAGCGAGGTCGAGCAGGGCGAGGCTCCTGTGGTGAACAGCAGATATTCCATAGTGATGGCGACGTCAAAGAGGGCGAGACAGATCATTGCGGGGGACGATCCTCTGGTGAATGTGAAGGAGACAAAGCCTTTATCCATAGCCGTGGAGGAGCTGAATCAGGGAGAAATCAAGATATTGACTGAGGAAGAGTGAGAGGAGGCGGCCAGAGATGGCCGCCTGGTTTATATTTGCAGGACCTCATGTGAAAAATTGCTGCCGGAACGGGTCGGGCCGTGCGGCAGGCAGAGAGAAAGGGACGGAAGGCTTAATGAAGATATTGTTTATATCTCTGGGCTGTGATAAGAATCTGGTGGACTCGGAGATGATGCTGGGTCTGCTGGGCGAGGCGGGATATTCCTTCACGGACGACGAGACGGAGGCTGATGCGGCGGTGATCAACACCTGCTGTTTTATCGGGGATGCAAAGGAAGAGAGCGTGGAAACCATTCTTGAAATTGCGGAGCTCAAAAAGACAGGACGGCTGAAGGCGCTGATTGTGGCGGGGTGTCTGGCACAGCGGTATCAGGAAGAGATTCGCAAAGAGATTGAGGAGGTGGATGCCGTGATCGGAACCGCCTCGATCGGCTCAATTGTGCAGACCCTCAGGGAGGTTCTGGACGGAAGAGGGGGCATGCATATGGATCCTCTTGGCGAAACGCCCTTTTGCGGGGAAAAGAGAGTGATGACCACGGGAGGATATTACTCTTATCTGAAAATTGCGGAGGGGTGCGACAAGCATTGTACCTACTGCATTATCCCCAGGGTGCGGGGAAGATACCGGAGCATTCCCATGGATAGGCTTGTGGACGAGGCCGGAAGGCTGGCCGCACAGGGTGTAAAGGAGCTGATTCTGGTAGCCCAGGAGACCACGCTTTACGGGTTGGATCTTTATGGGAAAAAGATGCTTCCGGAGCTGCTTGAGAGGCTGTGCGGGATACAGGGCCTTGTATGGATCCGTATTCTCTACTGTTATCCCGAGGAGATCACACAGGAGCTGATCGATGTGATAAAGAGACAGACTAAGGTCTGCCATTATCTGGATGTTCCCGTTCAGAGCGGGAGCGACGGTATCCTGAAGCGTATGGGGAGAAAGACGGATACGGCACAGATCAGGGAGCTGATCCGCAGGCTGCGGGATGAGATTCCGGATATCTGCATCCGGACCACTTTGATAACCGGCTTTCCGGGTGAAACGGACCGGGATCATGAGAATACGATGGAATTTGTGGATGAGATGGAATTTGACCGTCTGGGTGTGTTCCCTTACTCGGCGGAGGAGGATACGCCTGCGGCTGTCATGGAAAATCAGATCGATGAAGAAATTAAGCAGCAGCGCCGTGACGAGATCATGGAGCTGCAGCAGGAGATTGCCTTTGCGGAGGCGCAGAACATGGAGGGCCGGCTTCTGTGGGCTCTGGTGGAGGGAAAGCTTGCCGATGAGGAGGTCTATGTGGCGAGAACCTACAGGGATGCGCCCGGGGTGGATGGTCTTGTGTTTATTGGCACGGACCGGACGCTGATGAGCGGCGATTTCGTCAGGGTCAGGATAACCGGAGCGAATGAATATGATCTGATCGGCGAGCTTGACGAGGAAGCCGTGTTGAATTAAGAAAGAAAACAGAAAGGTGTGACAGCTATGAATTTACCGAATAAGCTTACAATGTTTCGTGTGATTTTAATTCCTTTTTTTATTGTATTTCTGCTTGTCCCCGGGATTCCCGCAGGAAAGTGGATTGCCCTTGCAATCTTTATTGTTGCAAGTCTTACCGATCTTCTGGATGGCAAGATAGCAAGAAAATATAATCTTGTGACAAATTTTGGAAAATTTATGGATCCGCTTGCGGATAAGCTTCTGGTCTGCTCGGCCCTGATCTGTCTGATCGAGCTGCAGCGGATTCCCTCCTGGATGGTGGTTGTCATCATAGCGAGGGAATTTACCATCAGCGGCTTTCGGCTGGTGGCGGCGGATAACGGGGTCGTAATTGCGGCCAGCTACTTTGGCAAGTTCAAGACCACGTTCCAGATGATCGCGGTGTGTCTGCTCATTGCGGATATCGAAGCTCTGCAGATGGTGACAATGGTTATTGTGTGGATTGCCGTGATCCTGACAGTGGTTTCCCTGGTGGATTATCTGGTGAAGAATAAGGATGTCATGAAGGAAAAGAAATAGCCGATAGAGGGCGGAGGGAAAGCATATGAGTCTGGAAGTAAGAGCGGTGCGCGCGCTTGTGGAAAGAGGCTGTGACATTACCACTGCGGAATCCTGTACGGGAGGTCTGGTGGCGGCTGCGCTGATTGATGTGCCGGGAGCCTCGAAGGTTTACAAAGAGGGATATATTACTTATTCCAATGAAGCGAAGCATAAGCTGCTCGGGGTAGAGGAAGAGACCCTTAAGGAGCACGGAGCTGTCAGCCCCCAGACGGCCAGGCAGATGGCGGAGGGGGCGGCAAGAGCCGCAGGGGCAGGAGCTGCCCTTGCCGTTACCGGCATTGCGGGGCCTTGCGGCGGAACAGAGGAAAAGCCGGTGGGTCTTGTGTATATCGCCTGCTGTCTGGACGGAGAGACAAGGGTGGAGAAGCATCTGCTTGAGGGCTCCCGCCTGGAGATCCGGCAGGCATCTGTACAGAAGGCGCTGGAGCTTTTACTCACCTGTCTGAAAGGATGAGAAAGGGGTAATCTATATGGATAAAAATTGGAGCACGGGAAAGGTAATTGCAGTTACACTGGGTGGAATGGCCGCTGCGGCAGTACTTGGAATTTCCTTTTTGATCAGTCTGTACCAGCTGAAATATTTCATGGTAAGGGTCGAAGACAGGCACACAAGCCGACATGACGAAAGAGCCGAGGTGATTCCGGAACAGAGGGCGGTTCCAAGGGAACAGAGGACGGTTCCCAGGGAGGAGAGGGCACCGGAGGAGCCGGAGGAAGCGGAGCCGGAGGA